>CAIJKV010000155.1 GCA_903821335.1 uncultured beta proteobacterium | reverse complement strand
TCAGGTCGAGCCGACCAGTCGAACGAGCATGGCAGCTATTTCATCGGTGGGCAGAACATTTTTTGCGGCACCAAGTTCAATGGCTGTGCCAGGCATGCCAAAAATGATGCTGGTCGCTTCATCCTGTGCAATCGTGGTCGCCCCGGCGTCGAACATGGACTTAAGCCCTTTGGCGCCATCATGTCCCATGCCGCTCAGCAGCACGCCCACGGTCGAAGCACCGCAGTTTTTTGCGACAGATTTGAATAGCTGGTCTATGGATGGGCAATGCACATCAGGGTTGAGTCGTTCGCCGAACGTGAAGCGACCATAGGCGTTCAGGGTCAGATGATGGCCGTCGGGCGCGAAATAGACATGACCTGCTCTGGGTGTGACCCCCGCTTGGGCGAGCTCCAGCCTGACTTTGCAGCTGGACTGCATCCAGCTGATCATGCCGTCTAGAAAACCCTCACTGATGTGCTGGATGCAAACGATCGGCGCCGCATAGTCCCCAGGCAACTGACTCAGGATGCGTTGCAGTATTTGAGGGCCTCCGGTCGAGGCGCCGAGCGCGACCAGTTTCACCTGTTTGACGCTGCGTGTCACGACGGTCGGCCCGACGGCGTTCAACCTCGCTGGGGTAGGCCTGGTCAATTTCCCGGTCAACGCGGGTGACCGGGCGATGCCGCGGATAGCGTCGAGTAGCAGTGCGCCCTCTTTGTGACCGATGCCCTCGGTGGTGCCAAGCGGTTTCGCCAACACGTCCAGCGCGCCGGCAGACAATAATCTGAATATGTTGTCCTTCTGCGTTGGCTGCACCCAGGCACTCAACACCAGAATCGCGCAAGGATGCTCCTTCATCGCGCGAATGATGAACTCCAGTCCATCCATGACCGGCATATGGTAGTCCGTGCAGACAATGTCAGGCTGCACAGACGGCAATAATTCCAATGCCTCACGACCGTTGCGCGCGGTGGCGATGACCTCGATGTCAGGCGCGCCTGAAAACATCTTTTGCAGCAAATACAGTTCGGTAGCTGAATCTTCAACTAGCATGACCCGGATGCGTCGGGATTCATGGGTATACGGAGTGATGATCATGGAGTTAGGCATGTGATTCAGACCAGGCGTGCCAGGCTGTCGAGCAATAGTGTTTGGTCAAAGTCCGACTTGCTGATGTAGGCGTCGGCACCGGCCTCCAGTCCTCGGCGTCGGTCATCTTCAGTCGCCAGGGAGGTAATCAGCACGATAGGCAATTCCGAAAAATTTCTGTTTGCGCGGATTTTTTCAGCCAGTTCCAGACCCGACATGCGTGGCATATTGATGTCGGAAACGACGGCGTCGAACGTGCGCAATGACAGCTTGTTCCAGGCGTCGAGCCCGTCTACGGCAGTCTCCACCGTATAGCCGGCGGACTCGAGAATTCGACGCTCCTGCATGCGGGTCGTGATACTGTCTTCGACCAGTAATATGGTCTTTTGCGGTTGCGCCGTAGCGGTTTCACTGGCCTGGGTGCTGGCGCGCACGCTGCGGTTCATGGTGCGAAGCAAATCACCCGCACTCAGAACAGGGCACACCACACCGGAGTTCAGAATAGCCATTCCGGCGACATTGCGCACCCGCGTCAGGAGCGTGCTGGTGGGTTTGATCACCAAGTCTTCGCTATCGAGTACCTGATCGAGCGAGATTGCGAAGGTCTCGCCGCCTACCTTGAGCACGACGCATTCCAGTGGCTCACCTTCATTCAGGGCGGGCGGTGCCAGCTCAAGTAACAGGCCCAGTCTTTCCAGGGCAATTGCCTGGTCGCCGTGGTAGAAACAGTGACGGCCTTCGACATTGTGCAGCTCGCCAGGATGCAAGCGCTTGAGAAAGGCAATGTCGTCAAAGGCCACCGCATACGTCTGACCCCATTCGCTCAACAATATGGCGTGGGTCGACGTGAGTGATACCGGCAGACGTAGACGAATGACGGTGCCGTGCCCGGGTGTCGACTCAAGTGTGAGCGCGCCGCGCAGGCGTTCGATGCCAGCACGCACCACGTCCAGGCCCACGCCTCGACCCGACAGGTCCGTGATCATCCGGGAGGTGGAAAAACCAGGCTCCAGGATCAGAGCTTGTACCTGCGCCTCAGTCATCTGCTCCAGTTCATCTGCGGTGCGCAACTGCAACGTGAGGCACTGCTGGCGAATAGCTTGGATGTCCAGGCCGCGGCCATCGTCGCTCACCTCAATGTTCACGGCAGCAGGACTTTGCGTCACGACGATTTTGATTTGCCCGTGCTCGGGCTTGCCAGCCTGGAGCCGATCAGCCGGCAATTCAATGCCGTGGTCGATACAGTTGCGCAGCAGATGTGTCAGGGGCGCTTTCATTTCTTCAATGATGCGTTTGTCGGCCACGGTCGTCGCGCCCTCAACACGACAAGTGATTTTCTTGTCGAACTCTCTGCTCAGGTCATGCACCATGCGTGGAAATAGTTCCAGCAGCGTCGACATTGGCAGCAGGCGCAGCGTGCGAATTCCACTTTCCAGATCGTTGGAGATGGATTGCTGTCTGGCGATGTCGCTGGCGATGTGGCTGCTCATGCGAGCCAGTTCGTCAGTGAAGCCAGTCAGCCACGGGTCAGCGGTGGTCACGTTTTTCAGCCGAGCTTCGCATTGGCCCAGTAGTTGTGCCAGTTGATCGTCCCAACGGGCGATGCGTCGGTTACTCACGAGCAGCTCGGCGCTCAGCTGCAAAAGCGTGTCGAGCCGCGAGGACTCGATGCGCAACGTATCGATGCGGAAGTCGGGCAAGGGCGTGGGTGCACCAACCGAGGGTTCAATTGCCCTGGGAGGCTGCTCGACTGGGTACGCCACCGTGGGCCGTGTTGGCTTGCTGGATGCGACAGGACTTGTCGCCGTGTCCCCGACTGCTTGCGCCACCAGTCGGCGGAGCTGGTCCAGTTTGGCTAACTGCGGGGTGACTTCTTGCAGTGTGATGTGAAATTTTTCCTGGCGCGCCTCACCCAGCAGGTTTTCAATTTCATGTGCCAGGTTTTGAATATCACGCAGACCGAGCATCCGCGAGGCACCCTTGAGGCTATGTGCTTCGCGAAATACCTCGTCGAGTAACGCCGTTGAATCCGGAGTCCGCTCCAGGGCCAGCAGGCCCGACTCGATGTTGCTGATGTGTTCCATGCTTTCCGCACGGAACATTTCGCGAAGTTCTTTGTCTTCAATCACGGCAGTCAGGTCACTCTCTTTCGTTAGGGTGTCAGAGGGTCTTGTTGACTTCGTGGGCCATGCTCGAAAGCTTGGTGATGCCATCCCGAATTTGGATGGAACCAGAGGTCATTTCGCGCGCACCGATGTTGATGTTTTTCATCGCGATATCGATCTGAGACAGCGCCACGGCTTGCTGCTTGCTGTTTAGCATGACTTCCTGTGCGTTATTGAAGACGGCATCCGAGAGCTGAATCACTTTTTCAAAGGCCTGGGACGCCTTGCGTGCACTCTGCGCCGCCGCGTGCGTCGTATTGCTGCCGCTTTCAGCCGTCATCACCATGCCATTGGTTGCGCGCTGGATATCGCCCACGATCTGATTCGCACGTTCTGCTGATTTTTTGCTCTGGTCTGCCAATTTTCGAATTTCGGCCGCAACCACGGCAAAGCCTTTGCCCTGATCTCCAGCGCGCGCGGCTTCCACCGCGGCGTTTAGTGCGAGCATATTGGTTTCGGCGGCGAGTTCGCCCACCACGCGCGCAATCTCCCCAATCTTCCCGGCCTGTTCAGATAGTCCGATGATTTGCTGGGCGATATCTTTCATCGTGCTATGCATGCCGATCATTTCATTTTCATTGACGGTTACCAACTCAAGACCCTCCTGGGTGGTGGCTTGTGCCTGGTTTGCGGATTCGGCCGCTAACCCGGCTTGTTCCGCATTGATGCGGGCGGTTGCCACCATTTCTTCCACGGTCGCCGTTGTCTCGGTCACCGCGCTGGCCTGTTGTGTCATGGAGCCCTCAAGTTGCTGAGTGGTTGTGGCGATCTGTGTGCCGGATGACGCAATGCCTGCAATCAGTTCCTTGAGATCGCGACTGATTTTTCGGGCCAACAGGTAACCGGCAATCAGCGATACCGCAATGGCGATGAGCAGGCTGATCCAGGAGATGCTAATGACGGCGGCAATGCCTTGTGTTGACTTGACCCTCAGTTGATTGGCAAGCGTTTTTTGACGCTCGAAGAACTGTGTAGCCAGGGTTTCAAAATTTTTGTGGAGCGCTTCGCTTTGACCGTTTTGGAAGTCTCTCAGACCTTCTTCGCGTTGGCCCGCCTTGATATCGTTGATTTCCTGGCGAGTGCCATCAGCGATTGCGCGGGTGACTTCCCTGATTCGGTTAAGCGTGGTGATCTGGTCAGGGTCTTTAACCAGATTCAGAAGCTGTTCGAAGGCGCTGTCCGAGGCGCGCTTGCTTTCTTCGTAGTGTTCAAACGGCGCATTATCTGGGCTGAGCAGGCCGCCACGTGCAGCCCGCTGCAGCTCCGACACTTCCAGTTGCAAGGTCAGGCCCTGGCGCACGATCGAATTGGTGCGGTCTGACTCAATGATGATCTTTTGCAGATCCACGCTTTCCATGTAGACCGCCACCACGGCACCAGTGAACACCGCGCAAGGTATCAGGTAACCGAGCAGTATGCGGGTGGAGAGTTTCATTTTTGAAGTCATGTCGTTCTCATGAAATAAGGATGAAGGTGGAGTCAGACCTGTTCATTGACTTCGAGCAGGCCATCACGCGACAGCGCGTCTAAATCCAGTACATCCGCTACGCCGCTGTCATCGTGCAATGAGTACTTGCAATGCGTGTGGCCGAACGCTTGTCCGCTGAATGGCCTGAGGGCTTGCGTCGGGTACTCTCGTATGTCCAGAACCTCGTGCACCGCCAGGCCCAGCCGTTGCTCTCCCAGTCGGACGATGAGCACTTCGCGATAATCGCGAATCTGTCGGCCCAACACCAGGGGTGCGATGTCCAGAACGGTCAGGATTGCACCGCGCAGGTTGATGCAACCCAGTATGTGTGCTGGGCAGCAGGGGACAGGCGTGCTTGCGCCCAGATGTGAAATTTCGCAAACAGATTCCAACCGAAGGGCAAAACGATTGTCGCCAATACGCACGAGAACATATTCGTGTCCATCTGTGGCGGGCGGCTCAAGGCGCTGCGCCAACTGTCGCGTCCGACTTCGAAGCGTATTGAGTTCCTGGGCGTCCAGCGCGACGAATGGGTGTGGTGATATGGCTGTGTGATCGATCTCGGTGGGAGCGCGCAGGATCAGTCGCAACAGGGCGGGTGCGTCCAGCAATATCAGCACCGTTTGCTCCCACCTGACCGTTCCGGCAATGACCTGGGGGGGGCGTTGCAGTGCCCCGTCGAGCTCAACATAGGGTTCAACGGCCGTGGCGGGTAAATCAACCAGATCAAGCAGTACGTCTGCAATCACACCCACCTGCCAACCGGTCTGTGGCTGCGACAGAACCACCACGGACTGGTCGAGTCGATAGGGTTGCGGTGGGTGGCCAAAGCGCAGGCCCAGATCCACGATGGGGAGCACCTGGCCGTGCAGGTTCACCAGTCCAACGAAATAGTGCGGGAGGTCCTGTGCGGCAGACAGTTCAGGCAACCGGAATGTGGTTTGAACTGCCTTGGCCTCAATAGCGTACCGGGTACCGTGAAGTTCAAAGATGATGTGGTTTGACATGCTAGATTTTACCCGCCTGTCCAAAGGTGAGCGTTCGCATGTTGGCTGAATTGGCCAGCAGATGTCCAAGCTGCTGGCGTGCCGCAAGCATTTCGGGGTCAAGATACAACGCTTTGCGCAAGGATTCCCGTGCTTGAGAACGTTCGTCGAGTTCCAGCGAGATCATGGCCGCGAGATAATGCAAGTCAGCCATCATTGGATCACGGGTTTGTAACTGCAGGCAAAGCATGCGGGCCTCCTCAAGTTGGCCCGCATTCGCCAGACGCCAGGCTAAAGCGAGGCCATCCGGCTTTTGTTCCTCACCGTTGCGTGCATCGAAGCCAGCATTGAAACCCGCATCGAAATCCGCATCGCTCAGTGCATCGCGACCCGTATCCAGATCAACGCGCGGCCTGGAGATGGCCAGTGGCGTGACGGCTCGTGGTGTTGGTTCGTGACGGACAACCGCCGGTGGCAGTTGCTGAGTTTGGTCAGCTGAATTTTTCCTGTAGACAATTGAGTCAGTGTGCACTTCGACCTGCAACTGTGTAGCCTGGACTGTGCGCAGTTCGCCATGACCGGTCAATAGCAGGCCGTTTTCGCCGAGACAATCCGACAATTTCCGGATTGCCGTTTCTATCGATGCGGGTTGTAGATAGATAAACAAGTTCCGACACAGAATCAGATCCATGTCAGCCAAGCCGCAGTCTGGGTCAGGTAACGCGTCATGCAGCAGATCCAGCTGTATGAACTTCACCATGTTGCGGATGGAGTCTTGCAAGATCCAGTCGCTGCCTTGCGCCTCAAAGTAGCGCCGCCGAAAGCCCGCGTCGCAACCGCGAAAAGACCAGTTGCCATAGCTGGCTGCGCGAGCCTTTTGCAATGCATTCTGGCTGACATCGGTACCGTACAGCGCAATATTCCAGTCAGCCAGGTCGGGCAGCAGTTCATGCAGCAGGATAGCCAGAGAATAGGCTTCCTCGCCCGTGGCGCAGGCGCAGCTCCAAATGCGCAGTTGCAGTTGTCCGGATTGGCGCTGTCGTGCCACGATCCTGGGCAATAGGGTTTCGCGTAATAGCCTGATCTGGCCGTTGTCACGCATGAAAAATGTTTCACGTGTCGAGAGCACCTCGGCCAGCAACATTCTTTCCATGTCCCGTCCGGGGTTGTCTGTCTCGAGACGACGCAAGAACGCATCGGCTTGCGTCAGGTTCAACAAGTGCATCCGCGTCTGGACGTGCTGAGTCAGGCGCACTTTGTTGCCATGCTGCAGGCTCATCCCGCTGAGTTGAG
The DNA here is from genome assembly GCA_903821335.1 of uncultured beta proteobacterium. Lineage (GTDB taxonomy): Bacteria > Pseudomonadota > Gammaproteobacteria > Burkholderiales > Burkholderiaceae_B > Zwartia. The sequence continues at coordinate 26,126 of CAIJKV010000155.1, read as the reverse complement.
CAATTTTGTCGATCAGATGCTTCACTGTTTCGCACCCTGGTCCAACATCACTTGAGGGAATTCTCGAATTCTTTCAATGGCACGGGTCGGCCGAACAGATACCCCTGAAACTGCAAGCAGCCATTGTTGATCAGGAAGTCACGCTGCACGTCAGTTTCCACGCCTTCGGCGATCACCCCCAGTCCCAGACCCTGACCGAGTGCAATGACGGTGCGCACGATCGAGGCATCGTTTGTGTTGGAGGTCACGTCTCTGATGAAAGACTGATCAATTTTCAATTGATCAAGTGGCATTTTTTTCAAGTAAGTCAGAGACGAAAAACCTGTTCCAAAATCATCCAGTGAAAAACTGACGCCCTTCGTTTTCAGTGCATTCATCTTGGCGACGACATCATCCACATCGACTGCCAGAATGCTTTCGGTCAGCTCAAGCTTCAGGCGGCTCGGGTCGGCACCTGTCAAGTTCAGTATCTTGAGGACCTGTTCCACATAATCAGGCTGGTGGAACTCTTTGGCGCTGACGTTCACTGCCAGCACCAGTTTGCTGGTGCCGGGATTGCTTTCCCACCTCTTGATCTGCTGGCAAGCTGTCATCAGCACCCACCTGCCGATCGGCAGTATGAGTTCGGTATCTTCGGCCAGGGGGATGAATTTGTTGGGCGGCACCATGCCCATTTCAGGGTGCTGCCACCGAATCAATACCTCGGCACCGAGTATCGCCCCCGAACTGTCAACCTGCTTTTGATACATCAGTACGAGCTCACCAGGAATGGCAAGGCGCAGTTGATTTTCCAGTTGAAAACGCTCTTCCACCTGGGCCTGCAGGCTTGCATCAAAGAGCTGGGCGCGATTGCGTCCGGTTCGTTTGGCCTCGAACATGGCAACGTTCGCATGTTTGAGCAGGTCAGGGACTGAAGAATCATGCTCTCCGAATACCGCGACGCCAATCGATGCCTTGCAGAGGTATTCCTCGCCGCAGAGTTGAAAAGGCCTCTGGATGGTTTCAAGCACGCGCCTTGCCAAGGCGATGGCTTCTTGCGTGGCAAGCGCCTTGTCGTGATTCAGGCGATAGGCAACCAGTACAAATTCATCTCGGCCCAGGCGGGACAGCGTGTCCTGCGGACCGCTGAGGGAAGGGAGCCGCTCGGCGATATCAATGAGCAACTGGTCGCCGACGTCATGACCTTTTGTGTCGTTGACTAAACGGAAATTGTCGAGATTGATTTCAAGAATCGCGCAATGGTGATGGCCCTGGGCGCAGGAGTCCAGGGCTTCTTTCAATCGGTCCAGCAACAGGCGTCGGTTGGCAAGACCGGTCAGCACGTCATAAAAGGACAATTGGTGCATCGCCCTGCCTTTTTGCGCGACTTCCTCAGCCAATTGACTGTTGATCTCTGTGAGCTGGTCCTGGGTGGATATCAATAATTTGTTTTGCTCCAACGCACTGCTGTAGGTGGTCAGCAGCAGATTGAGCATCTGTTGCGGTCCAGCATTGACCTGTACACCGTCGCCGTCAATTTCAGCGATGAGCGGGATCTTGGTCTCTTGGGCGACGTTGCTGGGACGGGCCAGCGCCTCGCGCACGCGACGCACCAGTCGCGTGGCATCATAGGGTTTTGTCGCGTAGTTGTCCGCGCCTGCGTTCAAACCACGGACAACATCCTCGAGGCCCGTCATGGCGGTCAGTAAGATCACAGGTACGGTGTTTAATGAGGCGTCCGAGCGGATGCTCTGGCACAAATCAAAACCATCCATGATGGGCATGGTGACATCACTGATGATCAGGTCGGGGCGGCGCGATTGAGCCATGCTCAACCCTTCAGCGCCATTTCTGCCTATGCTGACCTCATAATTCGCAGCGACCAACACGCGACGCAACATCTCTGCCTGGATGCTGCTGTCTTCAACTATCAGAATGTTCGTCATTTGCTATTGCGGGAATACACCGGAGTGGTATCGAAATTTCGATACCACGTAGTTGTTAAGTTGCCCAATCTTGATATGATAACTCTGTTAAAAGTAATAAATATCAAAAAAGACAGCTAACGATTGCTTGGCTACGTATCGGTGATGCCAATCGCGACGATTTCTGGTCAGTCTGGCGCAATCGCGCCCCTGCGTTCCACGATCATCCTATAGTGCTCAGGCTGGCGATGGCGCTCAAAGTTAAAGGTCGTGGTTTTGTAGGAGATGCAAAGGTCCAGATCACAACGCGCGACCGCCAGTTCATCCCCAGTCGTGGTGCAGGCACCCACGATCTCACCGGAAGGCGCCACGATGATCGAGTTGCCAATTTGCTCGACACCTTCTTCGTTGCCTGCCTTGGCGACACCCACGACCCAGGTGCCGTTCTGATAGGCGCCTGATTGCATCACCAGTTCATTGTGAAAGTGTGACAGCGCATCGTGTTCGGGGGCAGGGGGGTTGTGGACAGGTGTGTTGTAGCCGATGAAAATCATCTCGACCGCTTGCAGCCCCAGGATGCGGTACGTTTCGGACCAGCGCCGGTCGTTGCAGATCGCCATGCCGAAAATACCCTGCTTTTCCTGGCCGTGTACGTCTTGGCCCCAGTTGGCGCGAAACGCATTGAAGCCCAGGTTGCCTGTTTCGAAGTAGCGTTTTTCGAGGTGCTGGAACCGACGCCAGGGCTCGTGTTCCCGATGACCAGGCAAGTGTATCTTGCGATACTTGCCAATGATATTGCCAGCCTTGTCGACGGTGATCGACGTGTTGAAGCGGCGCAGCACGCCCAGTTCTTCGACGAGTTCGGCGTAACCGAGATAAAAACCGATTGCAAGGGAGCGTGCCGTGTCGAAGAGTCGTTGTGTGTCGGGGCCCGGCATCTCGCGTTCGTAAAAGGCGTCGATGTCTTGCTGGTTTTCAAAGTACCAGCGCGGAAAAAATGTGGTCAGTGCAAGTTCGGGAAATACCACGATGTCACAGCCGTTTCCCTTAGCCTGGTGCATCAGGTCAAGCATGCGGTCGATGACTTGGGCGCGGGTGTCCGCAAGGGCGATGGGCCCTAGTTGCGCGGCCCCGACGGTAATGATGCGTGCCATTGGGTGGCTCCTTGTCTATTTAATGTCTTGCAGTCGGTCAAGGTTCAGCCTGACGATTACCTGGCCAGCTCGAGTAGCGTGTGCAGCAGCACGTCCGCGCCCGCAGCCAGATGCTCGGGTTCGGTGTGCTCTGCGGGGTTATGACTGATGCCTTTGATGGACGGGACGAAGATCATTGCAGTCGGGCAGATGCGCGCCATCATCTGCGCGTCGTGTCCCGCCCCCGAGGTCATCGCGCAGCACGTGTGCCCGAGTCTGTCTGCAGTCCTGGAAATCAGGTCTGCGACGTCTGGGTCAAATTGCACCGGTTCGAACCGGGCAAGTGACCGGCTAGTGATTTGCACCCCTTCATCAAGCGCGAGTTGCTCCAGAAAGTTGGCGAAACGGCCTTCGGCGTCCCTCAGCAGTGCCTCGTCGGTGTTGCGCAGGTCGATCGTGACGATGGCGCGTGCCGCGATCACGTTGATCAGGTTGGGGTGCAGTGTGACCGCACCCATGGTCGAGACTTGGGTGCCGCCCAAATCTTTTGCGATCTGACGCAGGAAATGACCAATCGCCGCCGCGCAGTAGCCTGCATCATGTCGCAAGTACATGGGCGTCGTGCCGGCGTGGTTTGATTGTCCGACTATCGTGACTTCCTGCCACGAGATCCCTTGCAAATTTCGCACCGCACCAAGGGTGATGCCCTCGATATCGAGGATCGGGCCTTGTTCAATGTGCAACTCGACAAAAGCGTGCGGCATGTACAGCGGCATCGCCGCAGTGCCCAGATAACCAATTCGCGAAAGTTCATCACGCAGCACTTTGCCGTCCACGCTGCGCGTGGCGTAAGCGTCGTCCAGCGTCAATCCGCCCACATACGCGAGCGAGCCAAGCATGTCTGGCTGGAATCGCGCGCCTTCTTCGTTGGTGAACACGGCGACGACCAACGGCCGCCGCGTGGTGATGCCCATCTCATTGAGTGTCCGGATGACCTCGAGGCCGCCAAGCACGCCATAGTTCCCGTCATACCGGCCGCCGGTGCGCACGGTGTCGATATGCGACCCGGTCATGACGGGAGCCGTGTCATCGGTGCCTGCGCGATAGCCAAAGATGTTGCCAATGGGGTCGATGCTGATGGCCAGGCCCAGGTCCCGCATCCAGTCCACGACGAGATCGCGGCCAAGCCGGTCCTCGTTCGTCAGGGCCAGCCGGCAACTGGCACCCTCTGCGGTCATTCCAAGCTCTGCGAGCCCGCCCAGATGATGCATCAGGCGTTGCGCGTTGACTCTTAAGGGAGGCGTTGTCATGCCAGAATCTCTGCGGCATCACGACCCACCACCTGGCGGTAAATCACCGGGTCCGTGTCACCTTCGCTGCCCAGCAACAGTACGCGCGCGTTCACATCCAGTCCAAGGGCGTTCCAGACCGCAGGGTGTTCGCGCGCGGCCAGTAACGCGGCCAGACCCACGCCTCCGGTTTCACCGGCGACAATCGCAGGGTCTCGCGCTTTGGGTTGTGCCAGAATTCGCATGGCGTCCAGTGCATAGGCATCATCGACGGCGACGCAGACATTCACACCGCCATGCAGTATTTCCCAGGCCAGGTCCGAGACCTCGCCACAAGCCAGTCCGGCCATCACGGTGTCAAGGGCCCCGCCGACCGCTACCTGCCTGCCTGCCTGCAGGCTTTGGTAAACACAATCAGCCTGCAGGGGTTCGACCACCACGAAGCGAGGGCGGCGCGCGCCCCACTGCATCCAGAAATCTGCGCAGACTGCGCCCGCAAACGCCCCGACGCCTGCCTGGACAAACACATGGGTGGGTGGCTCGATCTTGGCCATCTGCTGCACGATTTCAACAGCCATCACGCCATAGCCGTGCATGACATCGAGCGGAATGTCCCGATAGCCCGGGTAGGACGTGTCAGACACGACGGTCCATCCTTGTGCGGCGGCTGTGGTGGCTGCATGTCGGACTGCATCGTCATAGTTGCCCTTGACCTCGCGGACATCGGCGCCATAGTGCGCAATGGCGTCGCGCCGTCCCTGGCTGACAGTTTCGTGCACATAGATCACGCACTGGCAGCCAAACAGGCGAGCACCCCAGGCCACTGAACGGCCATGGTTGCCATCGGTGGCACAGGTGACGGTTGCCGCGCGGATGATGTCGTTGAATTCCCCGCTCAGCAGTTGCGCGGACGTGACGTGTGTCAGTCCTTTGGCTTGTTCAACCTGATGACGCAAGACGTTTGCCACGGCATAGGCACCGCCCAGTGCTTTGAAGCTGCCAAGGCCAAAGCGTCCACGTTCGTCTTTGTAGAAAATTTTGGCAAGACCCAAGTCTTGTGCCAGATGGTCAAGCGACAGCAGGGGAGTGGGGGCATAGCCCGGCCAACTCGAAATCTCCGCGGTCGCTGCGTCGAACCCAGCCTGGCTCATGACTTGAGAGCGTTCAGGACCGTAGGGTTGCGTGACGGATGCCGCATGGGCATTGAGCATGGCGCGGGCATCGTGTGTCATGCGGGGTTCTCCGTGTTCGGCGCTTGGGCCATCGGCGCGCGCAGGTGGCACGCGACGAACTGCTCTGGGGCCACTTGTCTCATCAGGGGCGTTTCCCGTTTGCAGCGTTCTTCAACGTAGGGGCAGCGGGTATGGAAGTGGCAACCTGAGGGTGGGTTGATGGGGCTGGGCACATCCCCTGTCAGCACGCGACGCGCGCGTCGCGCCAGCGGATCCGGTACGGGCACCGACTCAAGCAATGCTTCGGTATAGGGATGAAGCGGTCGCGTAAAAATGGCTCGCTTTGGGGCGATCTCGACGATGCGACCCAGGTACATGACGGCGACACGATGACTGATGTGTTCCACGACGGCCAGGTCGTGGGCAATGAAAAGATAGGAAAGGTTGGACTGTTGCTGCAAATCCATCAACAGGTTGATTACCTGTGCTTGCACCGATACGTCCAGGGCAGACACCGGTTCGTCACACACGATCAAGCTCGGTTGCACGGACAGCGCGCGCGCGATGCCCAGGCGCTGGCGCTGGCCACCCGAGAACTCGAACGGATACTTGACCATCTGGTCGGGGCGCAACCCCACGCGCTCGAACAGGCTGGCCACCCGTTCGCGGGCCTGGGCATCGGTAAGCGGCTCGTAGTTGCGCAGTGGCTCGGCGACGATGTCGGCCGCGCGTATCCGTGGGTTGAGAGAGGCATATGGATCCTGGAAGACAGCTTGCAACTCCCGGCGCACCGGGCGCATCTCGGATTGATTGAGCTTTGCGATCGACTGGCCTCTCCAGAGGATTTCGCCAGCGGTAGGCTCTTGAAGCCGCAAGATCAGTTTGCCGGTCGTCGATTTGCCACAGCCCGACTCGCCGACCAGGCCGAGCGTCTCACCGGCGTGAACTGAGAAACTGACCCCATCCACGGCGCGCACTTTGCTGCCAGCGCGCCCCAGCCAACCCTGCTGCGTTGAGAAATGCTTGCAGAGGTCGCGTACTTCAAGTAGTGCTGGTGTGTTTGCGTTGGGCTGACTCATGCCGGCACCGCCACTGCATTCGCCGATACGGCTCTTGCACCCGGGTGCCAGCATGCGGCGATGTGGCCCGCTTCGAATTCCCGCAAGACGGGCACTTCGCGGCGGCACTGTTCAGTTGCCCTGGCACACCGTGGCGCGAACAGGCATCCTGGCATGTCTTCCTTGAGTGACGGCACCATTCCCGGTATCTCGACCAGGCGCTTTGGAGGCTGTCCCTCGCGTTCGGTCAGCGAACCGCCAAGATGCGGCATTGATCCAAGCAAGCCAAGCGTGTATGGGTGTTGCGGATTGGCAAACAGGGCCTGGACACTGGCTTGTTCAACTTTGCGACCGGCATACATCACCACAACGCGGTCAGCCATTTCGGCCACCACACCCAGGTCATGCGTGATCAGGATGATCGATGCGCCGGTCTCGGCACCGAGCTGACGCATCAGCGTCAGGATTTGCGCTTGTATGGTGACGTCCAGGGCCGTCGTTGGCTCGTCAGCGATGAGCAGTCGTGGGCCGCAGGCGAGCGCCATGGCGATCATCACACGCTGGCGCATTCCACCTGACAGTTCATGCGGATACTGCTTGAGACGTCGCGCGGCCTCGGGGATCTGCACCTTGTTCAGCATCTCGACGGAGCGCGCCATCGCATCGCGCCGGTTCAGGCCACGATGCAGTATCAGTGCCTCGGCGACCTGTCGACCGATGGTCAGTACCGGGTTGAGCGAGGTCATGGGCTCTTGGAAAATCATCGAGATCAGGTTGCCCCGCACCTCGCGCATTTCAGCTTCCGTCAGCCCAAGCAAATCCCGTCCCTGGAACTCTATGGTCCCGGCGGCGATGTGCGCGGGGGGCATGGGCAATAGCCTTAGAATGGACATGGCTGTGACGCTTTTGCCGCAACCGGATTCTCCGACGATGGCTAGTGTTTCGCCCTCGAAGACGTCAAAGCTCACGCCGTCGACAGCACGCACAATGCCGTCGCGCGTACGAAACTGAGTTTTGAGACCATCGACGCGCAACAGGGGCGTGGCTTGATTGGTTGTCATCATTACATCCGCCGCGCCAGACGCGGATCCAGTGCATCACGCATGCCATCGCCCACGAGATTGACCGACAGCACGGTGATAGACAGGAAACATCCGGGGAATAGCAAAATGGTACCGGCGACCTGGATCAGGCTGCGCGCTTCGGCCATGATGTTGCCCCAGCTTGGAATGTTTGGTGGCGTGCCCGCGCCAATAAACGACAGGATGGCCTCGGTAATCATCGCCGAGGCGCAGATGTAGGTGGCCTGGACCAGCAATGGTGCAACGGTATTGGGCAGAATGTGACGCACCAGGATGGCGGGCAGTCTGGTGCCAGAAGAGATGGCCGCCTCGACATACGGTTGTTCGCGTAGTGTCAGCACCAGCGATCTGACCAGCCTCACCACGCGTGGGATTTCAGTGATCGCAATGGCGATGATGACGTTTTCAAGGCTGGCTTTGGTGAGCGAGATGAGCGCGATCGCCAGCAGGACGGACGGGATCGACATCAGTCCGTCCATCACCCGCATCATGATTGCGTCCAGCCATTTGAGGTAGCCCGTGACCAGCCCGATCGCCAGGCCGATGCTTGTGGCCAGCACCGCGACCGCAATGCCAACAGAGAGCGACACGCGGGCCCCGTAAATGACCCGACTGTAGACGTCGCGTCCGAGCATGTCGGTGCCAAACCAGTATTGGGCCGAGGGCGGCCGCAGCCTTTTGGCAGGTGCCAAAGCCAGTGGGTCGACCGTCCAGAGCCAGGGCGCGAGGATTGCGATCAGCACCATGCATAGCAGTACGATGGCGCCGGCGATGGCGGTGGGGTGTCGGCGAAAAGCTTCTTTCAGGCGAAGCCAGGTCGGCGACACGCTGCGTGTTGGAACGTGCAGGGCACTGGTTGCGATGGACGTCATGTCAGTACCGGATGCGGGGGTCAAATAACGAGTAGCTCAGGTCAACCAGCAGATTGACCAGCACATACACCGCAGAAAACAAAAGCGTGACGCCCTGAATGATCGGGTAGTCACGTCGCAAAATGGCGTCGACAGTCAGGCGACCCAGTCCGGGAATGGCGAACACAGTTTCCGTGACCACGACCCCGCCGATCAGTGCCGCGACACCAATCCCGATGATAGTGACAATTGGCACGGCGGCATTCTTGAGCGCATGACGTGTCAGGACTGTGTTGCGCGACAGACCCTTGGCAGTGGCCGTTCGCACATAATCCTGCGAAAGAATATCAAGCATCGATGCGCGCGTGATACGGGCGATGAGCGCCATGTAGACGAGGCCAAGCGCAGTACTGGGCAAAATGATGTGCTGCAGGAACGGCACCAAGCCATCGCTCAGGCTGCGGTAGCCCTGCACCGGCAGCCATTCGAGCTCGACGGAAAAAAACAGGATCAGTCCGTAGGCAATGACGAAGACCGGTACCGAGAAACCGACCACTGATACGGCCATGACCAGGCGGTCGATCCAGCCACCCGCGCGCGCGGCCGCGACCACGCCAAGCGGAACGGCAAGGCCCACTGCGAAGATCAGCGTAGACAGTGTGAGCGCCAGCGTCGGTTCGATACGTTGGGCAATAAGCTTGGAAACCGGAAGGTTAGTGAAGATGGAGGTGCCAAGATCGCCGTGGGCCAGTGCCCAGAGCCAGTTGCCAAACCTCACCAGGTAGGGTTGATCCAGGCCGAGCTGTGCGCGGATTCTGGCAATGTCGGCTTCGGTTGCGATATCGCCTGCGATGACCGCGGCAGGGTCGCCGGGGCTCAGGTAAAGAAGCGAGAATACTAGCAAGGCAACGACGCCCATTACGGGAATCGTCGCAAGCAAGCGTTTGAACAAGTAACGCAGCATGAGAAGTTGTCAGGCAATACTCTGGGAATAGGCCCGCGCCCGGTGACCGGGCACGGGGAAGAGGCGTGCCTTTACTTCATTTCGACGTTCCAGAGGAACGTGACAGGCGAGTTGATGACGCCGGACAAGGTGGTGCGATATGCCGTCGGGATGATGAACTGTGCCGTCGGGATGTAGGGAACAACCTCCCAGGCGCGAAGCTGCATCTGCTCGGCGATCTTCTTTTGTTCCTCTATTGTTGGCGCATTGAACCAGGCATCGCGCAGTTCTTCAAGCTTGGCATCGGTGGGCCAGCCAAACCAGGATTTTTCGCCGGCACCGCGCAATGGACTGTTCAAGGCGGGTGTCGTGATGTCCGGACCCACGAACCAGGTGTGGAAAATGCTCCAGCCATTTTTTTCTACTGACTCTTTGGACGAGCGACGTGTAATCAACGTGCCCCAGTCGCTCGCGGCAAGCTCAACGTTCAGTCCAATCTTGCGCAGCAGTTCCTGCGTCACCAGTGCTTGAGAGTTGACGATAGGCTGGTCGGTCGCGGTCATCAGGATGATCTTCTCGCCCTTGTAACCGGATTCCTTCACCAGTGCCTTGGCCTTTTCCAGATCCCGCTTTCCCGTCAGTGCCTCGGATCCGGCAGTATTGGCCATCGGTGTGCCGCAGGTGAAAAAGGAGGCGCAGGGCTTGCCGTTCTTCGGGTCGCCGGCGATGGCGAGCGCGTAGTCATTCTGATCCAGCACTGCGAGTACGGCCTGGCGGAGCTTGACGTTATTGAAGGGCGCCTGGAGATGGTTGAAACGCAGAATGCCGATTGAACCCAACGGATCGACGCTCTCGACTTTGATGGATTTGTTCTTTTCCAGCACTGGAATCAGGTCGACCGGTACCTGCTGCCACCAGTCCACTTCGCCTGTGTTCAGGGCCGCGGCGGCTGTGGCTGCATCGGGAATGTAAATCCAGTCTACCCGGTCAACCTTGACAACCTTGCCGCCGGCGCCCCACGACGGTGCCTCTTTGCGGGGCACGTAGTCAGTATTCTTCACATAAACGACTTTGTTGCCGGGCACCCATTCTTCTTTCACGAATTTGAAGGGACCCGAGCCGGTCGCGTCTGTAATCGCGGTGAATGCATCGGTCTTGGCGATGCGTTCAGGCATGATGAATGGAACGTTGGACGAGGGCTTGGCGAGTGCCTCAAGCACGTAAGGGAAGGGTTGCTTGAGTTTGAGCGTGAAGGTCTTGTCGTTGACGACGGCCCAAGTGTCGGTCAGTTCACCAAGGCGTTGACCAAAGACGTCACGTTTGGCCCAACGTTCGATCGATGCGATACAGTCGGCTGAGCGCACGGGCGCGCCATCATGGAACTTCAGACCATCACGCAGCGTAAAGGTGTAGGTGAGTTTGTCGGGGCTGATTTCCCACTTGTCGAGCATTTGTGGCTGGACGTGAAAGTCAGAATCCGTCGCCAGCAGCACGTCATAGACCATATAGCCGTGGTTGCGCGTGATGTAGGCCGTCGTCCAGATGGGATCCAGGCTGCGCAAGTCTGCCTCAGGTACGAATTTCAGAGTCTTGGCTTGTACCGTCGCGGTGCTCAACGCCGCGGCACTGAGCGCCAGCGCGATACTGAGTGCGGTATTGCGCAATAGAACGCGGCGATTAACGCTTGAAACCTTCAACATGTTGCGATTCCTTGTGGTGAATGAACCCAAACAAAATGGTTCGGACAGTGGTAACCGACCGGTGTACGGCAATATATGAATTGGCTATATGCCTCGCAAATCGTATCAGGTTCTTCGCCCAAGGGGGCATTTTTCCGATGGTAGACTAGCCCGATCACTGCTGTCGGGCGCTTTTTTGCAGGCGCTTCCATTTAAGGTGCTTTCCCCATGAAAACTTGTGACCTGCTGCTGACAAACGGGCTAGTGTTTGACGGGACGGGACTCGCCCGGCGCCGTGTCAATGTGGCCGTGCGCAGCGGTCTCATTTGCGCGGTGGGTGACACCTCGGGCTTCAGTGCACGCCAGACCATTGACCTCAAGGGTCTGGCCGTTGCGCCCGGTTTTATTGATGTCCATACACACGATGACCGGTTGTTGCTAGCTGACCCTTCGATGTCGCCCAAGGTCAGTCAGGGTGCAACCACCGTCATCACGGGCAATTGCGGCATCAGCCTCGCCCCCCTGGGTTCGAGCCCAGCCGTACCGCCCCTGAATCTCGTGGCTGATGGGCCGCTGCAACGCTTTGAGTCCTTCGCCAGTTACTTTGCCGCCCTTGAGGGCCAGCCCGCAGCGGTCAACATGGGCGCATTGCTCGGGCACACGACTTTGCGTGTAAAAACGATGCAGGCCCTGGACCGTCCGGCAAATGACGCCGAGATTTCAAGTATGCAGGAGCTGGTTCGCGAAGCACTTGAGGCTGGTGTCCTCGGTGTGTCGACCGGCATCTACTACGCGCCGGCGCAGGCTGCGACAGCCGACGAAATTCGTGCCGTATTCGAACCCCTGCGCGGCACCCAGGCGCTGATCGCATCCCATTTGCGCAATGAGGGTGACCAGGTACTTGAGGCCATGACCGAGGCAATGGGCATCGCAGACGACCTGGGCGTGCGTCAGGTGCTGTCTCACCACAAGGTTCTGGGCCGTGCCAATTTCGGCCGCTCGCGCGAAACGCTGGCGTTGCTCGACGTGGCTCGCGCCAGCGGTGACGTTTGCCTGGATTGTTACCCCTATACCGCTGCGTCGACTGTATTGCGCAAAGATGCGGTCGAGCAGGCTTCCCGTACCCTGATCGCCTGGTCCAAGACCTTCCCCGAGGCTAGTGGCCACTACATTGACGACTTGATGGCCGAGCGTGGTGTCGATCTCGACACGATGATCGCTTCACTGCAACCCGCCGGCGCTATTTATTTTTCAATGGACGAAGGCGATGTCGAACGCATCCTGGCCTACCCGGAAACGATGGTAGGTTCGGATGGTTTGCCGCACGACACGTTTCCCCACCCAAGGCTCTGGGGCGCATTCCCACGCGTATTGGGTTACTACACGCGAGAACGTAACCTGTTCTCACTTGAAACTGCCGTTCACAAGATGACGGGCTTGCCTGCCGCCCGGTTCGGCCTGCGGGGCAGGGGCCTGATCGAGGTCGGTTGTGCTGCCGATCTGGTCATATTTGATCCGGACACCATCGCTGACGGTGCCACGTTTGCCGACCCGATGCGCCCGGCCACGGGCATTCACCAGGTCTATGTCAATGGCGTGCTGACGTGGGCAGACGGCGCACATACCGGTGCGCGGGCGGGTCAGGTCATTCGTCGGCAATCAGCGTCGGGGCACTCAGGGGACAAAAGCTGATTGATGATCGCAGTCAGTTGACTTCCCCTGGCTCTCACTCAATGTTGCCGTATCTGATCAATCGACGATGAACAGTCGCGTTTGGACAAATGTGGAAGATCGATGCGGCTCAGCATGGTCTGCGACTTGGTAGCTCATGCCAGCAGTGAGCACAAATTTTCGACCATCCTCTAGCTCTGTGTGGAGTTCACCTTCGATGCAGAGCAATATGTGCCCCTTGCTGCACCAGTGATCAGCGAGGTAGCCTGCCGTGTATTCAACCATGCGAACGCGGATATTTCCGAAGTTCTGTGTTCGCCAGTAGGCCATGCCACGTTCGCCCTTGTGCTCAGTGCGTGGGATCGTGGCCCAGTCGGTGCTGCCGAACGGAATATTTGACATCAGCATGGTGTTTATCCCGCCTTGCGCATGGCGAGCGCGATGGCATCCTGTCCGCGCACATCCAGGGCGTCGGCGGCGCTCAGACGATCGCGCGCTTCCCTGTTTTGGCTGAGCTTGACCTTTCCTACCAGCGACGTGATGGCAATCTCGAAGCCCACAATGTTTTGCAGCATCTTGTCGATGAACGCTGGCTCGGAGTCACCCATCTTCCATGGTTTGGGTTCGGTGGCCTCATGTTGTCGTGTCAGCAGTGCAACAACGCGTCGTACAAAGCGCTCGTCGTCATGCACGATGATCGTGCCGTGCGCATGCACCACTTCGTAGTTCCAGGTTGGAACCTGGCGATGGGTCTCAAGCTTGCTGGGGTACCAGTTTGGTGAGATATAGGCGTCTGCCCCGCGAAACACGACCATGACCGGCGTGCCGGTTGGGCAACGCTGCCAAAGCGTATTGGTACGCGCCACATGCCCGATGAGTGCACCGTGCTCGTTGGCACTCGTGTCTAACTCCATCGGAATGTGGTCGGCATCCAGTCCGGCATTTCCGTGGGTCACCAACATCCCTAGTGGATGCTCGCGAATGATGCGGTGCAATTCTTCAGGTCGGGTTTCAGCAAAGTGAGCAGGGATGTACATAAAAGGGGCCTTTGAAAGGAACACTACGGGTCAGCCCGAGTTGCTTGCGAGCAGCACGTTGATGATCGGCTGCGTCACAAGCGGTCAGGACGCCGGATAGGACACTTCGAACATGATTTCGTTGCGACGCAGCATCGGCAACGTCCACGGAGGATCGTAGCGCGCCAGTTGCGCCGATCCCAACGCTGCGTAGTGATTTGCGACCAGCCAGCGGCTCAGCTCCTCAGTCTTTTCCTGCACGCGATCGATTCCATTGAGCCAAGAATAACGCAGCACCGCCATCGTCGTTCCGGGTATTTCCCGTATGTTGATTGCGGCATCGTTTGGCAGCGGTAGTGTGGCAAGTGAGTATTTTGAAGGCATGACGAAGCGGACGAGCCATTTGTTGGCCGCTTGCATGGATGCAGACGCATCGGTCCGAGGCGTCACGATGACCGGTGCGGTCATGTTGATTTTTTCAGAATTTGGATGAGATCGAATTTGCGGCGCAATGACGACAGGCGCCGTCATTGGAATCCGGATTGTTGAGGTTGGATCATCGGTTCGACCTGCTCGGTTATTTCCGAAGATAAATGCCGCAATTTGGCGAAAACCCTTGTTTGACGCCTCGCTCAAGTCGCCGTCCACGAGGACTTCGGCAACGAGCTTCGGTTGATATCTCCGGATTTCGATGTTTCCATCAGTTTGGAGGATTTCAAATTTTGGTTCTTCAATCGCCATGGCATCAATTCTCAACAATTGTTTGTGGCCCCAGCCTGGCGACACATCGAAAAAGTTGAAGATCATATTGACCGCTCAACGATTTCAGACTGTCGGACTTGGTAGCCAAAGGATAGATCACTGTAGCGATGTTGTATGTACGTGACCGAACATAACGCGACAATATCCGAACTCTTTCAGAAACCAAGGCAATCCTTCGTTGATAGTCGACCATGTCAACGACATGGCTTGCAGAGCCAGTTCCTGACCAGTAGCCGTTAAGTAACAACTTGGTTTCATTTGCGTTGACTGATCTCCGTGACCAGGTGCTGCTTGAACGCTAAGGCCAGCGGCGACAACTTCTTGCCTGCCGGGTGGACGATGTGCCAGGCTGAGGGCAAGGGAAAACCTTCAACACGTATCACGCTGACTCCATGCTCTTTCTGACGTCCATGCAGGGCATGGCGCGACAGCACCCCAATACCCAGTCCGCCAGCAACGGACTCCTTCACGGCTTCATTACTTCCCAACTCAAGCCGCACATCGGGTCGGAACCGCATCTTGTGGAAGTACTGGTCAGCGGCCATTCGTGTACCAGATCCCTTTTCTCGAAGAATGAAGCGACGCTGCGCGAGTTCATGCAGCGATACGAGATCTTTTTTAGCCAGTGGGTCTGACGTCGACGCAATCACCACGATTGGATTGGGCATGAAGATCTCATCTCCCAGATCCATGTCAGCCGGCGGCATGGACATGATGTAGAGGTCGTCCCGGTTCTCGCGCAGGCGATGCACCACTCCATCGCGATTGAGAATTTCCAGTGAAACGTCGATTGCCGGATGCTTGCTGCAAAAACTGCCAATCAAGCGCGGCATGAAGTACTTCGCCGTGCTGACCACGGCCACTCGCAGCTTACCTCGCGACAAGCCCTTGACTGCATCCACGCTCTGCTCAAATGCATCCCAGACCTGGGCCACTGCGCGCGCAGTCGCAGCAAGTTCCTGACCCACGTCGGTCAAGTAGATCTTCTTTCCGACGATTTCGTAGAGCGGCAGTCCAACAGATAGTGTGACCTCCTTCAATTGCATGGAGGCCGTGGGCTGCGTGACATGCATCGCCTTGGCGGCAGCACTCACGCTGCCGGTGTCGGCCAGTGCCAGGAACAATCTCAGCTGTCGGAAAGTGATATTCATAGAGTTTTGTCTATATATAACATAGTAAGAATCGATTTTACAAGATGTCCTGAAGTTTTTAAGATTCGCAGAAGGAGAATCTCAATGCAAAACCTACTCGACCCCGCGATCCTTTTTTTTATCGTCGGCGTATTTGCCGGCACGGTCAGATCGACCCTCGAAATCCCACCTGCCATTTCCCGATTCCTGTCCCTGTATCTTCTGATGGCATTGGGTCTCAAGGGAGGGTTCGCGCTCTCACATTCAGGGCTGACAGTCAACGTGGGCGTCAGTCTTGCTGCAGCCATCACGCTCGCATTTTGCACACCGTTGCTGGGCTACTGGATCTTGCGGCGATTTGTTTCAGGCTTTGACGCCGCAGCGGTCGCCGCGACTTACGGGTCCGTCAGTGCTGTGACCTTTGTGACAGCCGTTCAATACTTGGAAAACCAGAATGTGTCCTATGGTGGGTACATGGCAGCAGCGATGGCTTTGATGGAGTCGCCTGCCATCATCATGGCTGTCGTCTTTGCCAATGCTCTCAGACAACAGGCCGTCCCAGAGTTGATCGTTTTGGGAGGTGGGGTCGCTGCCATGGGTGGTCAACCTGCCAAGCCGAGTGTTTCTGTAGGCAAGATCTTGCACGAGTCTTTTACGGATGGCGCACAGTTGCTTTTGCTGGGTGCAATGGTCGTTGGTCTGATCACGGGCGATGCTGGAAAGGCAGCAATGCAACCTTTCTCTGGTGATCTGTTCAAGGGAATGCTGTCGTTTTTCCTGCTGGACATGGGTTTGATGGCTGCGCGCAATCTGCCCCGGGTGCGCGGTCAGTCTCCCGCCCTAATCGCCTATGCGGTGCTTGGGCCGATCGTGCATGCCAGTTTCGCCTTAGGTCTGGCGTTTCTGTTGAGTCTGTCAGTTGGCGATGGCGTCTTGCTCATGGCCCTGGCTGCGAGCGCCTCATACATCGCCGTCCCCGCAGTGCTGCGGTACGCGCTCCCGGAGGCCAATCCTTCGCTGTACTTCGGTCTGAGTCTGGGCGTGACGTTCCCGTTGAACATTCTTGTCGGGATTCCCACCTATACGGCCTTGGCGCGAGTGGTTCTCCAGTGAGTCTCTTGTCTGTTGCTCCCTCTCGTGCCCAAGGGAACCTGATGGGTCGTCTGGCCGATGTGGGCATGGCGCTGCGCGATCCGGTGCCGTTCACTCGGATCTGTTCAACCCTTGTCTACCACTGCGGGCAGGTCCGGTCGCCCGCCCCACTCTTCCCAAGAACCGTCATAGACTGAGCAGGCACCTTCGCCCACAAGCTCGATCGCGAGTGCCAGGATACAGGCCGTCACACCCGACCCGCAGGTGGCAATGATGGGTTGTTTCAAGTCGATACCGTGTTCGCTGAAGATCCGTTTCATTTCATCCGGACTTTTGAACAGGTGATGCTCGTCACGAAGTAGGCGTTGAGACAGGTTGATCGCGGTCGGAATATGCCCGGGTCGAACACCGGGATAGCGGTCTGAGGTGTCGCCGTTGAACATGCCCGCGCTCCTGACATCGACGAGTTGCGCTGCCTGCGTCGTGAGGTTTTCAAGCACTTCTGACCAGCTTCTGACAGTATCTGCACAACGGAGCGACGGCCACGCCACGCTGGCGCGTGGCTTGAAAGGCCCTTGTTCGACGACCCCGCCAGCGGCTTTCCATGCGGGTAACCCACCATCAAGCACGGCAATTTTTGCGTGCCCCATGCTTCTGAACATCCACCAGACGCGCGCGGCGCTGTAAAGACCGGCATTGTCATAGACGATTAGCTGGGCCTCGGGTCGAATGCCCAGATATCCCACACGCTCGGCAAAAAGAGCAGGACTTGGCATCATCCGGTAAGGGGGCTCGGACCTGGATGCCGCGACCTCATCGATATCAACGTACAAGGCACCGGGTATGTGCTCCTTTTCTGCCTCGAGTCTGCCAGAAGGACTGTTGTCAGGCACATGCCAGGAGGCATCCAGAATCTGAAGGTTGTGATCGCCCAAGTGCTGCAATAGCCACGGTGTCGATACCGTCGATGTAAAGGTTTGCACGTCAATCTTCCTGAAAATGAAACAAAGCGCTGGCGTTAAAGTAGTCGACGACTGTTGGCACCAGCGAACGTAGCGCCCACCGTTTAGGCGGACTTCCAGGTACAGGCCGTCACCTTCGAATAATTAATAATTCTTTTCGCGTGGCTTGGCGTTTTTGCAGTCCAGATCGGTCAGCGCCATGGCGTAATATTTTTGTAGAAGCGTTGCGACACCCCCAAGTTACTCCGAAAGTTACCTCGAAAACAAGTGTATTTTAATCGTCAGGAATGGACGTCAATGGATAAGAAAAAACCCGCAAAACGCACTATCCCAACCGAACCTGATTGCGTCCGCCTGACTTGGCCGCATACATCGCGGTGTCGGCTCGCTTGAGTGCGCTATCGATGCTCGTGTCCGACGGGACAATTCCCGTCACGCCAATCGAAACCGTGAACGAAACCGCCTGCCCGTCACACGGTTCACGTCTGAAGGCGCAAATCGTAATGTTCATCGATCACGTTCAGGGCGGGCAGCAGGTGCTGGCGCGCGGACAACCCACATGACAAGCCAAAATCCACCGGCAATTCAAGTTTAGGTCGACAATCGTTTTAGTAAACGATTACATAAACGTCGACAAAAAAAGTTGAGTGCGTCCTAACCAGGAGATACGGATGGAAATCATGACGACCGCCTGCGTTAAGCTAAATGCCCAGGCCAGTAACAAGAATGAGGCGATACGCCTAGCAGGGCAGTTGCTGGTGAACGCGGGTTATATCGTCCCCACCTATGTTGACAGCATGCTCAAGCGCGAAGAGGACTCCAACACCTTTCTGGGCGCAGGGGTCGCGATTCCGCACGGGATGGCGCAAGACCGCCACCACATCCTTCATACCGGTGTTGCCGTGGTGCAGTTTCGTGAAGGGGTGATTTGGAAGTCGGGTGACCGTGCGCATCTGGTCGTGGCAATTGCCGCCATGTCAGAAGAACACATCGTATTGTTACGCAGACTGACTCGCCTGATGCAGAATGCCCAGAGCATCGAGAACCTGGTGACAACCGATGATGCGCAACGGGTTGTCAGCATCCTGACCGATACTCCCATGCCGCAGATAACACCCATCACCGAGGCGCTGGCGTGGCCCTGCGATGTCCAGTCGGACTGGACGCTGGACTATCCCAATGGTCTGCACGCCCGCCCGGCAGCACGCTGGGTTGACACTGCCAAACACTTTGCCAGTGATATCCGTGTCTACAAAGCCCATGAGTTCTCCGACGCCAAGGCGCTCACCAGCCTGTTGACGCTTGGCTTGACGTGCGGCGAGAGCCTGCGCATTGCCGCACGTGGCCCCGATGCACAGCGCGCGGTTGATGCCCTGCTGGAGGTCATCCACTCTCTGTCTGCCGAAGAAAAGGCCGATGTCGAATGCGCCCATCGCAACGCTTTGGCCGCGCGCTGCAGCGCGCCTGACTGGCTCCCGCTCGGCAAACCCCAAGCCATTTACGGTATCGGTGCAAGCCCGGGCTTGGCCATCGGGACGCTGGTCAGGCATGTCAGCCACCAATTTGATGTGCCCGATAGCCCCGGTGATGTGGTTGCCGATGGCCAAGCGCTGGAAACGGCGCTGGTGGCCATCCGCTGCGAACTGGACCTACTTGAACGGCAGACCCGCGAACGACTGGGCGCGTCCGAGGCGGCTATCTTTGCCTCCCAGCGCGAACTCGCTGCAGACCCCGACCTGCTCCGCGAGGCCTTAGCGATCATTCTGCGCGGCCATGGACCTGCATGGGCTTGGAAATCCGCCTGCCAGGCGCGGGTGGAAAAGCTTCAGGTCGTCGCTGATCCACTGCTTGCGGCTCGTGCAGTGGACATGCGCGATGTCGGTGAGCGTGTTCTGGCCAACCTGTTGGGGGTTGCGCGTCAGACCTTGGTACTGGACAAGCCCAGCATCCTGGTGGCCGAGGACCTGACACCTTCTGAAACGCTGAAGCTCGACATGAACTTTGTGGTGGGCCTGGCCATCAGCAGCAGTGGCCCCACATCCCACACGGCGATTCTTGTTCGCACCCTCGGTCTGCCCGCAGTGGTGGCGGCTGGCCGCGCCCGAGGGCCAGCTGGCGGTGATCGATGGCAGCGTTGGCGCCGTCTATCTGGATGTGTCACCAGCCGATCGGGAGGCTGCAACCGCCGTGATTGCGCGTCAGAGGGAAGTTCGAAACACCCTGCGCGAAAGCCGCTACCTGCCGGCGACCACCACAGACGGCCACACCGTTGAAGTCGCCGCCAATGTCGCCAATGCCAAGCAGGCCAGCGTGGCCCTGGAAGCCGGCGCGCAAGGCGTGGGTCTGATGCGCACGGAGTTCCTGTTTCTGGGGCGCAACAGCGCCCCCGATGAGCAAGAGCAGTACCGGGCCTACCGTGACATGACCGAGACCATGGGCGGGCGCTCGCTGATCATCCGCGCGCTCGACATCGGTGGAGACAAGAAGGCTCCCTATCTGAATCTTCCTGCGGAAGAAAATCCGATCCTGGGTGTGCGTGGTGCGCGGCTCCTGCTGATCCGGCAAGACCTGCTGTACACCCAATTGCGCGCGCTGTACCGGGCGGCCGCGCACGGGCCGATCCGCATTATGTTTCCTATGGTGACACATACCAGCGAGATCGAGGCCTTGCGAACGCATTGCGAACGTGCCCGCGCCCAAGTCAACGGGCCGCAACTCAAGATCGGTATCATGGTCGAAGTCCCTGCGGTGGCGGTGATGGCCGAAAAATTTGCGCCACTGGTGGACTTTTTCTCGGTGGGAACCAACGACCTGACCCAATACACCCTGGCCATAGATCGCCAGCACCCGGAGTTGGCATCTCAGGCAGACAGTTTGCACCCAGCGGTGCTGAACTTGATCGACCGAACGGTGCGTGCTGCCAAAAAGCATAGTACCTGGGTGGGGGTTTGCGGTGGTCTGGCCGCAGACCCCCTGGGCGCCCGCATCCTCACCGGTCTTGGCGTGGATGAACTGTCAATGAGCGCGCAGGACATCGCTGCGGTCAAGGCCGCTCTTCGAGCTGAATCGTTTGTCTCCATGCAGGCACTGGCTGAGCGCGCGCTGGCTGCAGGTAGTGCCGATGAGGTGCGCGCACTATGAACTCGCTGCACAGTCTTCAGCCCGCATGATCCGGATCAGTTTACTCAGTTTACTCAGCTAACCCAGCCAACCCAGCCAACCCAACCCAACCCAACCTTCCACCTGTCTTATCAAGTCAACGGAATTTCACCATGTCAAAACTAGTTGCCGTGACCGCTTGCCCCACCGGCATCGCCCATACCTTTATGGCGGCTGAAGGTCTGGAAATCGGCGCCAAGGCTAACCAGCTGACGATCAAGGTCGAGACTCAGGGTTCGGTTGGCACACAGAACACGCTCACCGACGCCGAAATAGCCGCCGCCGAGATTGTGTTGATCGCCGCCGACACCAATGTCGATATGAGCCGCTTTTTGGGTAAGCGCATTTACCAGACAAGCACCGATGCCGCCATCAAGGATGGCGCCCAGGTGGTGCGTACCGCCATGGAGCAGGCCAAAAATAGCGACACCACCGCCGGCGAGTCCAACGCCGATCAAGTCAATGCGCTCAAGGCTCAGCAAAGTGCAAGTCGCACTGGTGCCTACAAGCACCTGATGACCGGCGTCTCCTACATGATCCCCTTCGTGGTGGCCGGGGGCCTGTTGATTGCCCTGGGCTTCGCGCTTGGCGGTATCTATGTTGATGAAGACGCCAACAGGGGCACGCTGGCCTGGACCTTGTTTACGATTGGCGCCAAGAGCGGCTTTGCATTGATGGTGCCTATCCTGGCCGGGTTTATTGCACATTCGATTGCCGATCGCCCCGGCCTGGCACCCGGCATGATTGGCGGGATGATTGCCGCATCCATTGGTGCTGGCTTCGTTGGCGGTATTGCTGCCGGTTTCCTGGCCGGTTATGTCGTCAAGTTCCTGAACGACAAGATCCAGCTCGGGCGCAATCTGGACGGTCTGAAGCCGGTACTGATATTGCCGCTGCTGGGTAGCGCCATCGTTGGCCTGCTGATGTACTACGTGGTCGGTGGACCCGTCTACGTCGCACTAACCACGATCACCGTCTGGCTAAAAGGCCTGCAAGGCTCCAATACCATCTACTTGGGCCTGTTGCTGGGCTCGATGATGGCTTTCGACATGGGTGGCCCGGTTAACAAGGCGGCCTACGCTTTTGCCACCGGCCTGATCGCAAGCGAGGTCTATGCGCCCATGGCCGCAGTCATGGCAGCGGGGATGACGCCGCCCCTGGCCCTGGCTCTGGCCACAGTGCTGTTCAAGAACCGCTTTTCTGTGGACGAACGCGAGGCCGGCAAAGCCACTGCCTTGCTGGGCATCTCCTTTGTCACCGAGGGGGCCATCCCGTTCGCAGCCAAAGATCCCCTGCGTGTGATCCCCGCGCTGATGCTGGGTTCGGCTGTGGCTGGTGCGCTGTCGATGGCGTTCGGCTGCGAACTGCGTGTGCCCCACGGAGGCGTATTCGTGCTGCCCATACCCAACGCGGTAACCGGTCCAGGTGAGTACCTGATGGCCATAGTGGCGGGCACGCTGGTCAGCACCTTAGCGTTGGGTGGCCTCAAGCGCCCGCTGAACGCAGGGGTCGTGAGCTGATGCTTTGGGCGAACAGATCTGTTGATCGCCGGAATTTTTCAATCTGTTGTTGATCGCGTACAGAGGCAGAACAGCTTTCAGACTGCTTTGTTGCAGAGCTGGCAGGGCTTTAGCTGCATTGGCTTGCACGGCCATTCTGAAGCGCAGCCCACCATCAAGGTCAACGCCTGCAAACACGCGGTTTCAGGCAAAAAATGGCCTTCCCGAGGGGGAACCATTGTGCGGTATGGTGGGCAGGTTGCGTAATAAAGCTCGCACATTACAGTGCGGATCTGGTCACACGCGAGGAGTTCGCTATCGAGCTCGACCTGGTTAAACGCACCCAACTGCGTGCCGACCGGCTTGAACAGCAGCTTCTGGCTCTCGAGCAGCGTATGAATGCAATGAAAAACAATCGTGGTTAGATCGATTAGATTTCAAAGAATCTGACTGTATTGCGCCCTGCGGCCTTGGCGTCGTACATCGCTGCGTCGGCCCACTTCAGGAGGTCGTCCGGGCTGCCATCGCCCTGCGGGAACAGCACCACGCCGATACTGGCGGTGCAATGGTGTTCGAGGGTGCTACGCTCTTGTGTCCCCTCAGCCTCGCGCCCTGCGACCTGCAGGGGTAGTGTGTAGAGCGCAGCGATGGCTGCGCGGATTTTGTCCGCAATCACCCCGGCATGCAAAGTGGATTTTCCCAGGTCGCCGTCGAGTTCAGCGATCATCACCACAAACTCGTCGCCACCGATGCGTGCCACGGTGTCCATTTCCCGCACACAGGCCTTGAGTCGCTGGCCAACCTCGATCAGCAGTAGGTCACCTGCCTGATGCCCATGGGCATCGTTGAGTAGTTTGAAATTATCCAGATCCACAAACATCAATGCGCCAAAGCGCCCGCTGCGCTTATTGGCGGCCAGCGTCTGGCCCAGGCGGTCATTGAGCATGCGTCGGTTTGGCAGGTTGGTCAGCGTGTCATAAAATGCCATGTGCGTGACCATTTTTTCCAGCCGAATCTGGTCGCTGATATTGTGGCCAACGCTTGCGATACCGATGAGCCCACCTTGCGCGCCCTTGATGGGTGACAGGGAGAGCAACATGGGTACGCGGGTGCCGTCCTTGCAAACGCGCTCCGCACGATAGTGCGACACGGGCTCACCGTTCTCGACCCGTACCCACAGATCAGACAGTTCATTGCGCGACTCTTGTGGGATCAGCATGTCGACTGGCTGCCCAATGGCCTCGGCTTCTGAGTAACCATAAATTTTCGTGGCAGCAGGATTCCAGCTGGTGATGAGGCCGTTCATGTCCTTGCTGATGATTGCGTCGTCGGCTGAGTCGATAATGGCCTTGAACCTGCTCAAGTCCGCCTGCGAGGTTTTATGCTGGGCAATTTCTGTACGAAGTTCGCTCACCAGGTCGACGGCCATGGCGTCAAAGGTTTCGGATAATCTTCCAAATTCATCGTGAGTCCCTGTGGCGCTACGCACTGTCAGGTCTCCTTTGGCGACAGACTTGACGGCTTGATGGAGTTTGTCCAGGGGTCTTAGCACACGCTTGACCAAGATCGCCGCCAGCAGTATCAGTACACAGAGTATGACGATCGGGGCGGTGGTCGCCAGGGTCTCAAGGCGACGTTCAGCTTGTTGGCGCTGCCGTTCGGCCTCGTCGGACCAGACCCGCACGGCGTCACTGAGTGTTTGGGCATTGGTGAGTAACTGGCTGAGTAACAGAGAAACTTGCCGTCCATTCAACGCGCTGTCGGCTGTGCCAGTGCTCACTAGCAGTTGAAAATTTTCATCCAGCGCCTTGACGACAAAGATCGTCTCTACGGGCACCGAGATCGCGCCATGACGACCCAGTTCGATTGTCTGTGCAATCTGCGCCTGTCGGGCGACCCATTGTTGCTTGACCCTTTCCTCAGCATACAGGGCGTATTCATGGGTCAACACCAGCAAGTCCGCCACGTTAGTGGCGGCGATCTGGGCACGCACCTGGGTTTGTGAGATGGCTGTCAGCCTTGCCGTCAGCAGCCAGCCGACCAGTGCCATGCCGACCACGATGGCCATGGCGGCAAGCACAACGGAATACAGTAAGGTTTTTATTCGCATTTATTTGTATTTATTCGTGGCAGCTTCAAGTACGAATTTATTCTGTGTTGGCGCGAATCTTGTTAAGCAGTCCGGGGTAAATATATTCAAGATAGTTTGGGGTTTTTGTGCCCTTGACCAGGCCCTCTCGCATGGCCCAGCGTGCCTCACCTTCCAGAGTCATCAACAATGCTTGGTTGAGCGTGAGTTGGTAGTGAAATCGCGGCCAGATCCAGTCGATAAAGGACTAGTTGGTTTGTAGTCGAGTGCGCAAAATGGCTTGAGCCTTTGCGGGTTCATTTTGAATGAATCGCTCGGCGCGTTCCAGTGCGCGCAGCAATTTCAACAGGTCGTCGTCGCGCACGCCCTTGAGTTCTGAGCGTGCGACCAGGTTGAAGGTCTCGATATAGAACCCCGACTTTGTCAATAACGTGGCACCGGGAACTGACTTGAGAACCTGGAATGCGTTGGGCTCCCAGATTGCGATGGCGTCAACCTGAGCGTTGGCGAGTGCCTCGGCCATGTCCTCGGGCTGAAGATGGGTGACGTGCACTAATTTGGGATCGATTCCGTTTAATACCAAAAGGGTATGCAGGTAATAGTCGCTGGCTGCCCCGATAACCGTTCCAATTCGCTTGCCTTTGAGCTGTTCGGGCGTGGTGATGCCAGTGCCGCTGGTGGTGATCAGCTTGACGTCGTCATCGCTGGTCACGAAGGTCGCGAGAATCAGGAAGTCCTTTGTCTCAAAGCTCCTGAACATGATGACCGCCTCTGAGCAGGTACCCAAGTCTGCACTGCCGTCCTGAACCTGTTGCATCGCGCGATGGCCGCCCAGGACTTCCTTGACGTTCAGCGTCAAGCCCTCGGCTGCAAAATAGCCTTGCTCTTGGGCGACGAAAATTGGGAGTGATAGGGGCGACATCGAAACTGAAAGCCGCAGAGGCTCAGCCGCCAGAGCAGGGGTGGCGGCGAGGATCTGGAAAAGCAGAAGGGCGATAGCCGAGACGATGCGTATGATGTGTGAAATCCCTTTGAAATCCACTCGAATCCGTGACTAGCCACGATTGATTTTGATTATTACCCAAAATCAGTAGTGTCACAACGTTTGCTCGTCGAGGGTTTGTAAGCTACTTATTGTATAGAGGTGAGGGAATGTGGCAACGGGGAGAGAAAAATGGGCGTAATACGGTCACAGTGCCTGTCTCTGCAGCCTGCAAGAACCCGCGCCAACCCCCGTAAACACGCGGTTTCAGGCAAAAAAATGGCCTCCCCGAGGGGAAGCCATTGTGCGGTATGGTGGAGCCGGGGGGAATTGAACCCCCGTCCGCGAGCCCTATGCAGGCAGTTCTACATGTGTAGTCGATTTATTTTTGATTTAACCTTGGACTTAGCCAACCGACAGGCCGGACCTCAGCGATTCACGTAGTGTTAAGGGCGGACCGTGTGACCCGGCAAACCCCGATTCTTTGTTAATGACGCTGCTGTGGGTTTCCCCACCTGACCCAAAGACAAATCAGTGCAGCGGCTCACCGCTTAAGCGGCCAGAGCGAAACGCTCGTCGTTGGCGTTTATAGTGTTTCCAGTGGATTTACGAGCGAACTGGTGCTCGACATGCCCTGCACTGTTTCGCGACCC
>CAIJKV010000154.1 GCA_903821335.1 uncultured beta proteobacterium | reverse complement strand
GTGCGACGTTCCAGGGCTACGTGCGGGCGAATGGAAAAGTGGGTACGCGCAATTTCATTGGCTTGTTGTCGACCGTGAATTGTTCGGCAACTGTTGTAAAAAAAATCGCAGAATGGTTTACGCCTGAACGTCTGGCTGACTACCCGAATGTCGATGGCGTGGTCGCCTTCGCCCATTCGATCGGATGCGGCATGGAGATGTCTGGTGAGCCCATGCACCTCTTGCGCCGGACCATGGCTGGCTACGCGCGTCACCCGAATCTCGCGGGTGCGCTGATCATCGGCCTGGGCTGTGAGCGCAATCAGTTGAAGGGTCTGATGGAGGAGGAAGAACTGCAAGCCAGTCCGCACCTTAAAACCTTCATCATGCAGGAGTCGGGTGGTACGACCAAGACCATTCAGGCCGGCATAGCCGCGGTCAAGGCGATGTTGCCCGAAGCGAATCGGGCGAGGCGCCAGACTGTATCGGCCAGCCATCTGATCGTTGGTTTGCAATGCGGAGGTTCGGATGGCTTTTCCTCGATCACGGCGAATCCGGCACTCGGTGCTGCCGTCGATATTCTGGCGCGTCATGGTGGCACGGGGATTTTGTCCGAGACTCCGGAAATCTATGGGGTCGAGCACACGCTCACTCGGCGCGCCGCCAATCGCGAGATCGGTGAAAAACTGATCGAGCGTATTCGCTGGTGGAAAGATGTTTACTCGGTCGGACGCGATGTACAGATCAATGGGGTCGTCAGCCCGGGTAACCAGATCGGCGGGCTGGCCAATATTTTCGAGAAATCACTCGGATCTTCAATGAAGGGCGGAACGGGGCCCTTGATGGAAGTCTACAAATACGCCGAGCCGGTGACGACGGCGGGGTTTGTATTCATGGACACACCGGGCTTCGATCCCGTGTCGGCGACTGGCCAGATCGCGGGCGGCGCCAACCTGGTGGCCTTCACGACTGGCCGGGGGTCGATGTTCGGGTCAAAACCCGCGCCCTGTATCAAACTGGCGACCAACACGCCGATGTACGAGCGACTGCGCGACGATATGGATATCAATTGCGGTGAGATCCTGGACGGCACCGCGACCCTGCAGGAAATGGGTGAGCGGATATTTGATTTGTTTTTGCGCACAGCCTCCGGTGAGCCGTCCAAGAGCGAATTGCTTGGTTTGGGTGACCACGAGTTCGTGCCATGGCAGATCGGAATCATGAGCTGAAGGGAATCAACGCGTGCTCAAGGCCAATGCCAATGGCTGAGTCGTTCAGCTGCGATGGCTTTCTTGTGAAAGGGCTAGTGTTACGCTATTTCTGCGTCGTCGTCTGTGCATTTGTGCCTGGCGCCGGTATCAGGCTGGCACCGACGTCCTTGAGCAGGCGATGGAATTCAGGGGACTCACTGAGGATGGTGCCCGCCGCTGCGCGCAGGCGGTCAACCGCTTCGTCGGGCAACGTAAACGAGGTGGGCTGCTGGTTCAGGTAGTCGCGTTCGGCCACATCTTTCAGTTTTGGAAACGACACATCAATCGTGTAGATTTCAGCATCCGGGACGCGCAAGGCTGCGGCGATAACCTGATCTTTGTTGGTTTTCATCGCGACTGAATTGCGGATCAGTGCCATGGTGCGCCACTGGGCCGCCGTATCTTTCAGCAGCTCGACGGCTTCATAGGAGTACTGATCGATGGGTGTTCCTGCGGCCTTGAGCAGAATGTTGAGCATGCCCGGTGAGCGTTCTGTTTCGTCCCAGTCGGTCTTGGGTGAAGACAGGGAGTTTACGACGATCACAATGATCCTTTTAGTGTTGTCCAGGCGCGTTTTCTTGCCCGCCGCGCGTAAGGCCTCTAGTGTTTCCATTGTGTCAAGTACGGTACGCATGGCGACGTTATCGGACACGCCACCATCGACCAGATGGAGGTAGGGCCGATGAACGCTGTCCGCATAATCTTCTTCGGCCCTGAGCGAGCGCAGCATGCGTGCCGCAGGACGTGGCGGATTGTCCGTGTCGAGAAACATGCCTATCCATGCCGGTGGCTTCCTGTCGCAGGTGCCGCCATAGTTGTTGAGCGTGATAGTCGACAGCACCACGGGTACCGCCGATGACGCGGCCGCAGCACGCGAAAGCGGCACGGCATCCAGGTCAGAGCAGATCACGTCGAACAGCCGTTGGCTGAAGACAAAGCGCGAGCCCGTCGAAATTTCCGTGGCTGAGGTCAGGATCATTGGCCCATTCCCGCGGTCAAGATCGCCAAATGTGGCGCCGTGGAAGAGGACTTCGTCATAAAGCTGGGCGGCGAGTTCTGAACGCCCCCAGCCTGCAGAGGACAGTTCAGGCCAGTACGTCGGATTCAACACCCGCGAGAT
>CAIJKV010000153.1 GCA_903821335.1 uncultured beta proteobacterium | reverse complement strand
GGTGCACGCTGACATGTTGCTTGAGTTCGGTGACGTTCGGGCGATCGTGCGCATCCGGGATGGCCGGGTGGTTGAAATCGTGGATCGGTCGGTTCCATTGCAATCCTGGGACTTCGCGGTCAAAGGCTCGGAACTGGGCTGGATCAAATTCTGGCACGCGATGCCAGAAGCGGGTTGGCATGACATTCTGGCCTTGAACAAGCGACGCGAATTTTCTATTGAAGGCAATTTGCAACCCTTGATGGCGCACCTGCAGTTCATCAAGGACTTGCTGGCATCCGCACGCGGGAGTGTGGCATGAGCGTTGAACTCGAACCGATTGTCGGACGCTACCTCTCGGTGTCAATTGAGGGCAAGGCCTGCCGCGTCTACTTCGAGCAGGCGGGCACTGGCATACCGCTTGTTTGCCTGCACACCGCAGGCGCCGACGGCAGGCAGTACCGGCACTTGCTCAATGATCCTGAAATTACCTCGCGTTTCAGGGTGATCGCCTTTGATATGCCCTGGCACGGCAAGTCCTACCCACCAGAGGGCTTTCAGGACACGGAATACAAATTGTCGACTGCGCTTTACGTCGAGACCATCCTGTCGTTCTGCCGCGCGCTTGAGCTCGACAGGCCCGTCGTCATGGGCTGTTCGATTGGTGGGCGCATTGTGTTGCAACTGGCCCATCTTCACTCCGACCAGTTTCGGGCCCTGATTGGCGTCGAGGCGGCCGACTATCAGGAACCCTGGTATGACACGTCATGGTTGCACCGCGCCGATGTGCATGGCGGCGAGGTGTGTGCCGCGCTGGTTTCCGGCCTGGTGGCGCCGCAGTCGCCGGACGTCTACCGGTACGAGACGCTCTGGCAATACATGCAGGGTGGCCCCGGGATTTTCAAGGGCGACTTGTACTTTTACCGCGCAGACAGCGACTTGCGCGGCAAGTTGACGGGCATACGCACAGACCTGTGCCCGCTGTATCTGCTGACGGGTGAATATGATTTTTCATGCTCGCCTGAAGACACGATTCGGACCGCACAGTCCATTCCCGGGGCACAGGTCACCGTGATGCGTGAGGTCGGACACTTTCCGATGAGTGAGAATCCCGAGCAGTTTCGTCGTTACCTGATGCCTGTGTTGCAGGACATTCAGGGGTAGGGCAGGCTTTTTACAAGAACAGGAGACTGGCATGAAAATTAAATATTTAGCCGCTGCAATCGGTTGTTTGGGTGCTGTGATGGCACAAAGTGTTTTCGCTCAGGACACGCTCAAGATTGGTGCCCTGGTCACCCTGTCGGGTCCCGGGGCCGCATGGGGGCAGGGCATGAAGAATGCCGCCGAACTTGCCGCCGACCAAGTCAATGCAAAGGGCGGGCTCGATGTTGCGGGCAAGACGTACAAGGTCGAGGTCATCGCCTACGACGACAAATATCAAGCCAACGAAGCCGTGACCGTCGCCAATCGGCTGGTGTTCGAAGACAAAGTGAAGTACATCATCGGTCCGGTGGGCTCTGCAGCCGTGGTTGCCATCCAGCCGATTACAGAAAAAAATAAAGTGATTGTGATGACCCTGGGCTTCACACCCAAGGCCCTTGGTGCCGACAAGCCCTACAGCTTTCGGCCCAATGTGACGACAGCCGAGGTCTCGCAGCCACAGATCGACTGGGTGATCAAGACGCAGGGCATCAAGAAGGTCGGCGGGTTATTCCCCAACGACGAAACCGGCCAGGCCATTGCCAAGGACCTGGATGCCGCCTACAAGAAAGGGGGTGCAGACCTGGTTGCGAAGGAATTTTTCGAGCGTGACCGTGTTGATTTCGTACCGCTCCTGACCCGCATGCTGGCGCGGGGCATCGACGCCATTGAACTCGACGGCAACTCGCCCACCACGGCCGGCCTGATCGTCAAGCAGGCACGCGAGCTTGGTTTCAAGGGCAAGATTATCCGCACCGGCGGCCCCGCTACACCGGAAATCGTCAACGTTGCCGGAAAGACCGCGACACAAGGCATGTTCGTTCATTCGCCGGTCGACCCGCTGCAGCCTTCGACCAAGGCGTATGTGGACATGTACACCGCGAAGTACAAGACGGCAATGAATGGTTTTAGCCCTGCCTTCTATGACGGCACGAGCATGCTGTTCGAGGCCATGCGGCGTGCCGGGACGGTAACCGATACAGACAAAGTCAGGGCAGCACTCGAAAAAATCAGTGACTTTCCCGGCGCGATGGGTGCACTGAGCTGGACCGGCAAAGCCGCGTACGGCATCGATCACCAACTCAACGCCCCATTCTTCATTGGTGAGATCAAGGATGGTGTCGAGGTGACCGTCGCGCGCTGCACGGTTGAAGGTTGCAAATAGCGGGCCGCTTGCAGGTCAATCAATCGGCTGTCGTTGAGCCGACCGGTGCACCGCGCGCAGGCGCGGTGTGCGCTGTGGATCACGCAAGGACTGAATGTGGATTGGGGCATATTGCTGGTGCAGGCGACGATCAATGGCCTGATCGTCGGATTTCTGTATTTACTGATGGCGGTCGGCTTTACGCTGGTGTTTGGCGTCATGCGCATGGTCAATTTCGCGCATGGCGAGTTCTATATGCTGGGTGCCTTTGCGGCCTACTTTTTTACCACCCGGTTGAACGTGCCGTTCCTGGCTGCCGTGGGCCTGAGCTTCGTGAGTGCGGTGGTCGTCGGTGGCCTGCTCGAATGGCTGATTCTCAAGCCCTTCAGGCGTGACGAGCTCAACGGCATGATCGTGACCATCGGCATGGCCATGATCCTGCAAAACCTTGCCCTGATGGTGTTCGGACCTGATCCCTTGTCCATGCCCGCAGTGGCTGAGGGTACGTTGTCCATGGGGTCGCTGGTCATCCCGAACTCACGTGTCTACGTCGTCACCTTCGCGCTGATCGTGCTGGCCATTCTGTATGCGTTCTTGCGTTATTCACGCCCGGGGCGCGCGCTGCGGGCGGTGGTGGAAGATTTTGAAATCGCCGCCATCCAGGGCATACAAGCCAGGATTTATTACCCGCTCGGTTTTGGCCTGGGTGTGGGTCTGGCCGCTGTGGCTGGCGCGCTGATGGCGCCACTTTTTTCGGTGTCGCCTTTTGTCGGGTCCACGCCTTTGCTCAAGGCGTTCATCGTGGTCGTGCTGGGCGGCTTGGGCAGCATTCCCGGAGCGGCGTTGGCTGGCCTGGTGCTGGGCCTGATCGAAAGTTACGCCAGCCTCTTCTTTAGCAGCAGCACAGCCGATATGGTGATCTTTGCCGTGGTGATGGTGATGTTGGTGCTGCGTCCCAAAGGCTTGCTCGGAAAAGGGGAGGTCTGACATGCCACGATCGTATCGGGTCGCTGACAACATCCAGGGCAGACAATGGCTGTGGCTGGCCGCGCTGGCGGTGGTCGCGGTCTGGCCATGGTTTTCAGGCCCCTTTGTGCTGCATCTCGCGGTGCTGACCTGTCTGAATATCCTCATCGTCAACGGTCTGGCGATTGTGGGTCGTTCGGGGCAACTGTCCTTTGGGCACGCCGCCTTCGTGGCGATCGGCGCCTACGTCTCCGTACTGCTTTCATCACTTTATGGCTGGAACATTCTGGTGTCCGGGATCACGGGGATGGCGTTTGCAGCACTATTTGCCTTCGCGCTGGGCTGGGTGATCTTGCGCCTCAAGGGTGTCTATTTTGTACTGGTCACTTTTTCCTTTGGCGAACTGATGCGACTGGCCCTGCTTGACTGGTCTGAACTGACTGGCGGGGCCAATGGCATTGCCAATATTGCACCCGCCGAGATCCTGGGTTTTGTCTTTGACACGCGTGACAGGTTCTATGGCCTGGCGCTGCTGGTGGCGATCTTGTCCATTCTGTTTGTACGCCGGCTGTTCTGCTCGCCCCTGGGGCAGGCGATCGATGCGGTGTCCGACAACCCCGCACTGGCTGAGTCGACTGGCCTCAGTGTGAACCGGATTCAGCTCGCGGCCTTTGTGATGGGGTGTGCGATGGCGGCGTTGGGCGGCGTGCTGCTTGCCCGCTATATTGGCTTTATTTCCCCTGAATCGTTTAATCCTGCACTGTCCATCGCCTTCATTATCATGCTGGTAATCGGGGGGCGCCAGTCAGCCTGGGGACCGCTTGTGGGTGCGATGGTCCTGACGCCTTTGCCAGAATTGTTCAGGGGTGCCGTGCAGACGCAGCATATTTTTTACGGCGCCGCCCTGATCCTGATCTTGCGTTTCATGCCTGGGGGGTTGATCAGCCTGACCAGCCAATTTAAACGCCTTGCCGGAAAGCTCCCATGACCCAGGAACTGTTGCGCGTGGATGCGCTATCCAAAAACTTTGGTGGTCTGGCCGCGCTTCGCAACTTGTCGTTTGCAGTCAAAGCGGGTGAAATCGTCGGCCTTATCGGTCCGAACGGCGCAGGCAAGACGACGGCGTTCAATTTGATCAGCGGCACCATGGCGCCCTCGTCGGGTACCGTCACTTTTGCAGGCCAGTCGATCACCGGTGGCCCGCCGAGCCGCGTGGTGGTCGCGGGATTGGCGCGCACCTTCCAGTCGACTTCCACCTACCCGCAGGTGTCTGTCGCTGAAAATATATACCGGGGACTGTTGTCGCGGGTCGCCGGCACCGCAGTGGCGCAGTTGACCGGACGGCGCGATGGCCTCATCCCTGCCAGTGCCGTGTCGTCCGAGATCGACGCCATTCTTGACATGCTCGACCTGCAGGCGTGGCGTGATATTCCCGCCGGGTCGCTGGCCTATGGGTTGCAAAAAAAACTCGGCATTGCCATTGCCATGGCGACACGTCCGAAAATCCTCTTGCTCGATGAGCCCGCTGCCGGCCTGAACCACGAGGAATGCAACGAACTCGGGCGCCTGTTGCGCCGGTTGCAGACGCTTGGACTGACCTTGTTGCTGGTTGAGCATCACATGGCCCTGGTGATGGACCTGTGTGAGCGCATTGTGGTGCTGGTGCAGGGCGAAAAAATTGCTGAAGGCACGCCCGCACAGGTTCGTGAGAATCCCGCGGTGATTGAAGCCTATCTCGGAGCCCCTGACTATGCCCATGCTTGAAGTCGATCAGCTGACGGTGCGCTATGGCGCGCTTGAGGCCGTGCGTGGCATCAGTTTCGTGGTCGAAACCGGTCAGATTGTGGCCCTGATCGGGTCCAATGGTGCCGGCAAGAGCACCACGCTCAAAGCACTCATGGGACTTGTCCAGCCTTGCTCGGGGACGGTTCGCATGCAAGGACAGGACCTGACGCGCGAACCTGCTGCCTCGCGGGTCACGCACGGTCTGGCGTTGTCGCCAGAGGGCAGGCGCCTGTTTAGCCGCATGACCGTGCTCGACAACCTGCTGGTCGGTGCGCACTCGGTGCGCTCGCGTCTCCAGGTCGAGGCCTCGCTGGCAGAAATCTATGCCTTGTTCCCCAGGGTGCAAGAGCGCCGGACCCAACTCGCCGGCTCCCTGTCCGGGGGCGAACAGCAGATGGTCGCGATCGGACGCGCACTGATGGCGCGTCCCCGGTTGCTGCTGCTCGATGAACCGTCGCTGGGCATCGCACCCAAGATTGTGGCCGAGATCGCTGCCGCCATCGAGCGCCTGAATCGTGACGCCGGGATGTCCATTATTCTGGTCGAGCAAAACGCGCGCCTGGCCCTCAAGCTGGCACACCACGCCTACGCCCTGGAACACGGTGAAATCGTGCGTGCGGGCAAGGGAGATGTATTACTGAACGATCCCTTCGTGCGCAAGGCTTACCTGGGGGGCTGACGCTCACTTAGGATGCACGACACCCATTTTTTTCTGCTTCATCACGAAGGACAACACGCATCATGACCAACATAGCCAATACACCCAACGCACCCAGTACACCCAGCACACCCATCACACCCGGCACACCCGGCACACCCGGCACACCCGGCACACACACCGGCGCGGCCCTGTCTGCAGCGCTGCCCATCCAAGGCGCCCGCATCCTGATCGTGGGCGCGGCCAGTCTGGTGGGCTCACACACTGCCGATCACCTGCTGGCGGCAGGCGTGGGCGAAGTCATTTTGCTGGATAACTTTGCCTTTGGCACGCACGAAGCCATCGCCCATCTGGACAATCATCCGCGGGTGCGCGTGGTGCGCGCAGACATCACGCGCCTGAATGAACTATTGCTGGCCACCGAAGGCGTCGACGGCGTGTTGCTGCTGGCGGCTTATATGACGCTTGGCTTTGCGCAGTCGCCCTGGCAGGCGATCGATGTGAATATCCGCGGCGCGCAGAACGTGATTGAGGCCTGTCGGGTCAACAAGGTGCGCAAGCTCGTCTTTGCCTCGTCCAACGCAGTCTACGGCTACGGTCCGGGTATCAAGGGTGCCCTGGTCGAAGAGGGGCCGTTTCACGTCACCGGCGCGCCGCCGGCGGCCATCATGTATGGCGCCTCGAAAATCATGGGTGAACAGCTTTGCCGTCAGGCGCATCAAAAGTCCGGCCTGCAATATGTGGTGCTGCGCTATTCGACCGTCTACGGCGAGCGCCAGCACTATCGCGCCGCCAATTCGCTCTACATCATGGAAACCTACGACAAAGTGCGCAAGGGCGAACGCCCGGTTCTTCCGGGAGACGGCAGCGAAAGCAAGCACTTCGTGTATGTCGGTGACGTCGCGCGCGCGAACCTGGCTGCGTTCGAGAGCCCGGCGACTGATGTGGCCGTGAACGTCTCGGGCGTTGACCCGACGACGACGCGCGAACTGGTGCAAATGGTTCTTGACTATTGCAAGAGCGACCTGCAACCCGAGATTCGTCCCGATGCGCCCGGCACCGTGCGCCTGACCTCGGGTGGCGCGTTCCACGTGGCCCATGAGTTGGCCGCCACGGTGATCGGCTGGCAGCCCGTCGTGCCTATGCGTGAGGGCATTGCGCGCCTGCTGGCCTGGCGCGAGGCCCAGTCCTGAACCCCCCGGTTGATTGACCGCAACGCGACGGCTTTCCTATCAGTCTTGTACAGGGCAAAGTAGGCTATAACTTAACTTTGATGACGCAGATTGGTATGAAACAGATGAACGCAGACAAGCAACAAAGTTTTGAGCACCTTGAGGCTGCCGTCACCCACCTTGATAGCTCTGTGTCGGCAGGAAGTATTGCCACGGGTGCCGCCAAGGGCTTCCTCTACGGCTTGCTCGAGGCCGT
>CAIJKV010000152.1 GCA_903821335.1 uncultured beta proteobacterium | reverse complement strand
TGGCCCGAAGACCGGCCGATCCACCTGGTCGTGCCATTCCCGGCGGGGTCCTCACCTGACCTACTCGCGCGCACTCTGGTCGAACCGCTGTCCAAAGCGCTGAGGCAAACCATCGTGGTCGATAACAAAGCAGGGGCAGGTGGCAACATCGGCACGCGCTATGTCGCCCGCGCAACGCCGGACGGTTATACGTTGCTTTATACGATCAACGGCCCGCTCGTGACGGCTCCGACTCTCTACAAGAACACGCTGGGCTACGACCCGTTCAAGGACTTGGCTCCCATCACGCTGGTAGCGA
Source organism: uncultured beta proteobacterium (assembly GCA_903821335.1). Taxonomy (GTDB): domain Bacteria; phylum Pseudomonadota; class Gammaproteobacteria; order Burkholderiales; family Burkholderiaceae_B; genus Zwartia. The sequence continues at coordinate 15,595 of CAIJKV010000152.1, read as the reverse complement.
CCAGCCCCAACGTGCTGGTGGTCAACAACGCACTCCCTGCCGATACCCTCGCGGCGTTTGTCGAGCTGGCACGCGGACAGCCCGGACACCTGAACTACGGATCGGTCGGCTTGGGAAGTGCGTCGCAACTCGCCATGGAAATGTTCAAGCAACAGGCTGGGATTGATCTGCTACATGTGCCGTACGCAGGGTTCCCGCAGATCACGACCTCGGTCATTGCGGGCGACATCCAGGCAGCCTTCATGGTCCCTGCCATCGCCATGCCGCAGGTCAAGCAAGGAAGAGTACGCGCGCTGGGGATCACAAGCACGGAGCCCGTTGCCACCCTGCCTGGCATCGCGCCGCTGGCAAAGCAGGGCTACAAGGATTTCATCTCCATTTCATGGAATGCCATCCTGGCGCCTGCCGGCACACCCACAGCCATCGTCGACACCCTACACCGCACCTTGTCGGGCATTATCCAGAGCGAAGACATCCGCACAAAATTTGCCATGCAATATTTTTCCGCAGTGGGCTCGACGCCGGACACTTTGCGCGCGCTGATGGAAAGCGAAAAGAAACGTTCGGATGTCGTCATTGAACGACTGCAATTGTCGCTCGACTAAACCGTCCCTAGATCCCGTCCTGGTAACCCTGCTGGCGCCAGGCCTCAAACACCACCACCGCCACGGCATTAGACAGGTTCAGGCTGCGCTGGCCAGGCAACATGGGCAGGCGCAGGCGCTGGCCGGGTCCGAACAATTCAAGCTGGGTCGGCGACAGGCCTGCCGTTTCCCGTCCAAATACGAACACATCTCCAGGCAGGAGTGGCGTGTCTCCCAGACGTCGAGCCCCCTTGGTGGTAATCGCGAACACCCGCTCCGGTCGGGGGCCGATCACCGCGAGCGCTTGCTCCAGGCTGTCGTGCAGCTGAACCGGTTGCCATTCGTGATAGTCCAGCCCGGCGCGACGCAGGCGGGCGTCGTCGATCTCAAACCCCAGTGGACGCACCAAATGCAGTCGTGCGCCCGTATTGGCGCACAACCGGATCACGTTACCCGTGTTGGGTGGAATTTCAGGCTGGACAAGGATGACATCAAACATGGTCGCCATTTTGCCAGACATGTGCGGTGGCGTGGACAGGCGTACGTGCGCCCACCAGGGCAACAACCGCCGCGACGCCGCCTGAACGTAGCGCAAGTGCCGCCTGGTGCATGGTGCTGCCGGTTGTCATCACGTCATCCACCAAGCCAACGCACACGGCAGGAAGGCCGTCAGGCGCTGCATAGAGGCCCTGTACGTTGCGTTTGCGGTCGGTGGCACCCAGCGCCTTCTGCAGCGCGCTTTCGCGCGTGCGACGCAGCCAGTCACGTCGGATGGGCAACCCGCCTTGACGTGCGATCTGGCGGGTGATCTCCGCGGCGGGATTAAACCCGCGTCGCCCAAGCGACGCCACACTGGAGGGAACCGGAATCAGCAGATCTAAGGCAGGCAAGCTATTTTCCCGGGCAACGACCCCTTGCCAGATCATGCGCCCGAACAAGCCCGCGAGTTCGAGCCGCCCACGTTCTTTGAGCGCCCGCACCAGCATGTCCCCGGGAAACGCATAGTCAATCGCCACCACCGTCTGGTCGTACGCCGGAGCGCCCGCCCGACAGGCGCGGCAGGGGCCACCAAACGTGTGTGCCTGCGTGGGTGTCTGCTTGTGTGTCTGCGCGGCGGTCTGCACGCCTGTCTGTGCGTCTGTCTGTGCGTCTGTCTGGGCGTTGCTCTGTGCGCCTGCCGGCGCGTCCGCGCTTGCATAGGCACCGCATTGCCGACAACGATCGTGCCCATCCGGATGAGGCATCAGCTCTTGCTGGCAGCCATCGCAGAGGTCTCCACCCCGCGCGCCCAGACCACATAACGGACAGGGCGAGGACAGGGCTCGCCGGAATACGCTTCGAATAGAGTACATTTTCATACCTCCTGTATGCCAAGTTTGATCCAGTCGCCCGCCTCGTCTATGCACCCATGACTCCTTTATCTACCCCGGAAACACTGCCCATCGATCCCAGGCACGTCGCGCTTCAGTTTTCCAGGCGCGGCAATCTGGCGGATGCACAATTTTTGTACGGGGAAGTTGCCCGCCGCATGGACGAACGCCTACGACTGGTGCGCCTGGACCCCAAGGTCATCCTCGATGCCGGCTGCGGTGCCGGGCAGCAGATGCCGCTGCTGCGTGCGCGCTATCCGGACGCGAGATGCATCGGCCAAGATCACAATGCGGTCTTGATCAAGCACGCGCGCAAACTGTTGCAGGCTGGCTGGCGCGACTGGATGGCGCGGGTGTCAGGCAATGCCACCCGCCCCACATGGCTTGAATCAGACCTGGCCCGAACCGGCCTGGCACCTGAGTCCGTCGACCTGGTCTGGTCCAACTTGGCTTTGCACTGGCATCCGGCACCGCACGACGTCTTGCAGGAATGGGGACGTGTGCTGCGACTGAACGGGCTGGTGTTTTTTTCCTGCTTTGGCCCCGGAACCATGCAGCAATTGCGTGCCGCCCTCACGCAGGCAGGGCTGCGCACCGCTACGCCGAGCTTTGTCGACATGCACGATTTTGGTGATCTGTTGATTGAAAAAGGCTTTGCTGATCCTGTCATGGATCAGGAAGTGCTGACGCTGACCTATGAAACTGCGGACAAGCTGCTGCAGGATGTGCGCGCACTCGGCGGGAACCCTGCCCTGGGTCGCCGCGGCGGACTGGTCGGGCGCAGCTGGCGCAAGCGGCTGGTCGACGCGCTGGAGGCACAACGCCAGCCGGACGGCAAGTTGCACCTGACGATCGAAGTGGCCTATGGTCATTCGTGGCGAACCGGCACACTGCGAGCCAACCCGAACGAGACGCGTGTCAGCGTAAGCGCCATTCAGCGCAAATCCCCACGCGCGGCACCCTGAAACAACCTGCTTGCCCGATGCACCATGGTCGGCAAGCTCCCTGATTCCTGATGGCAAGTACGCAACCAGCGCGCGTCGTTTCCCTGGCTGGCCAGACTACTGCGCAGCGCAAGGAGCGTCTCTTCGGTGTCGAGGTCGCGTGCGACGGGAAGCAACAGATTAAAGAGTGCCGCAAGATGGTCGGCCAGCCGGACCTGAGCGCCGCCCGCCTCGACGTAATCAGCCTGCATGCCGAATCGGCAAGCCTGAAAATGATTACTGCGATAGGCAAGCCAGGCCAGGTCAGCCGGCGGCGGACAACCCATCACCCACACGCCCAGCGCCTGCGCGAACGCCGCAATCTGGCAGGCCCGCTCGATCGTCAGGGGGGTGTCGCAGACACGGATTTCAACCGTGCCGAATTCAGGTTTCGGGCGAACGTCCCAGTACAGATCTTTTTGGCTGTGCATCAGACCACTTGCGCCAAGCTGCATCAGATGCGCCTCGAAGGCGTACCAGTCGGCAATATGCGCGGGCATGTGGCCCGCCAGCGGAAACGAACTGATCGCATGCTGCCGGCAGCAGGAAAACCGTGTGTCGACACCATCGCGGTAAGGTGACGACGCTGACATCGCGATGAGGTGCGGGACAAAGGGCATCAGGCCACGGATCAGTGCGATGGCCTCGTCGCCCCCCGTGACGCCCAAATGAATATGCTGGCCGAAAACGGTGAATTGCCGAGCCAGATAGCCATACGTGCCGGCAAGCTGTTCAAAGCGTGGTGACGCGAAAATCTGCCTGTCCTGCCAGCGCATGAAAGGGTGTGTGCCCCCACCTGACACACGCGCACCGACACGTTCGGCCGTGTGGCACAGCAGGTCACGCATGGTGTGCATTTCAACCAGCAGTGATGCCGGATGCAGGTGAACCGAGGAATTGAGCTCGATCATCGAGCGCGTTATTTCAGGTTTGATCTTTGCCGACAAGGGGTCATCGGGCAGGTTGTCAAGAATATCCTGCGCTGCAGGTTTCAGGTCGAAGGTGTCGGGGTCAACGAGCTGCAGTTCTAGTTCGATGCCCAAGGTGTTGGGTAATGATGAAACAAAGGCGAAATCTTCCACGCCGGCCTCCCTCGTGTTGCACGGGACGCAAAAAACGCCACCATTAAAGGAGGTCGAATTTTAGGTTTAAGGCCTAGTAAGCAGAGTTATATTTGGTGACAAAATGCATCAGAAAAACGCGTTGTACGCCTTGTAAAACATATACAGCGACAGCCCGAACAGCAGGAAAGCAAAGACACGCTTGAGCGTATTGACGGGGAGCCTGTGAGCCGCCCGCGCACCCATGGGTGCTGTCACGACACTGAACATGACCAGCACGATCAAGGCCGGCCAGTAAATGAAACCAATCATCTGGGGCGGCAAGTCTGCGTGCCCCCAACCCGACCAGACGTAACCAATCGTGTTGGCCAGTGCGATCGGAAAACCGAGCGCGGCCGAGGTTGCGACAGCCTGATGCAACGGCACGTTACACCAGGTCATGAACGGCACCGACACAAAACCACCCCCAGCTCCGACGAGGCCCGACAGAAAACCGATGCCGGCACCTGCGGCACCCGTTCCGACCGCTGCAGGCATCTGGCGTGACGGCTTGGGCTTTTTCCCCATCAGCATCTGATAGCCAGAATAAGTAACGAACACGGCGAAACACAAAGCCAGCCAACCGGTTTTCAGCGCTGCAAACACCGCGCCGCCCGACAGCAGGCCACCAAGCACAATGCCAGGCGTAAAGGCCGCGACGAGGTCCCAGCGCACCGCGCCTTTCTTGTGATGCGCACGCACACTTGCAACCGAAGTAAAAAGGATGGACGCCATCGACGTCGCGATTGCCGCATGTATGATCAGATCGCCCCGCACGCCCTGCCAGGTCAGCAGTAAAGTCAGGAACGGCACCAGCAACATCCCGCCGCCGATGCCAAGCAGGCCCGCGGCAAAGCCGGTCACGCAACCCAGCACGGCAAGCGCCACGATAAACAATGGATCCATAATGATGACTATGCCTCTGTGTCGACGCGGTAAAAGTGGATCAGTATACTAATTGACAACCTGCACGACTCATCACTCACATAAAAATACGCATGAACTCCCTTGATACCGAAGTACTGAAACTCGCGCTTGACTGGCTGGACAATGGTCACACCGTGCATCTGGCAACGGTGGTCAAGACTTGGGGCTCGGCCCCCCGACAGGCGGGGGCCATGCTGGCGGTCAGGCAGGACGGTCGCGTTGTGGGTTCCGTGTCAGGCGGTTGCATCGAAGACGACCTGATCGGGCAGGCCCGCGACGCTCGCCTGCCTGCCGGCCCCGAACTCATCACCTACGGGGTTTCCCAGGAAGAGGCTGCCCGCTTCGGGCTCCCCTGCGGCGGCACACTCAAACTCGTCATCGAACCCCTCAGGCCCCTGGGCTGGCTCAAGGCGGTCGTGGAAGTGACAGAATCACAGCAACTCATCGGGCGCTGGCTGGATTTGCACACCGGGGAGTCAACGCTGACCGATGCGCAGCCAGGGCAGTTGACGCAAGTCAATGAACAGGGATGCCACTTTGTGTACGGCCCACATTGGCGTCTGCTCATTATCGGCGCGAATCAGACCGCGCACGCGCTGGCGCAGATTGCGCTGATGCTGGAGTTCCAGGTCATTGTGTGCGACCCACGCGAAGAGTTCACCGCCGACTGGACGATGCAGGGTGTCACCATGCAGCCTGGCATGCCAGACGATGCGGTGGTCGCCATCCAGACCGACACACGCACAGCCATTGTCGCGCTCACGCATGATCCTAAACTTGACGACATGGCATTGCTTGAAGCCCTGAAATCGAAGGCGTTCTACGTGGGTGCCCTGGGATCCGTGCGCAACCAGAAAGCCCGCCGCGAGCGGTTGCAACTATTTGACTTGACCGGTGAAGAGATCGGACGCCTGCGTGGGCCGGTCGGCCTGCAAATCGGCAGTCGCACCCCGGCCGAAATTGCAGTCGCCGTTGCGGCAGAACTGGTACAAGTACGCCGAACCTACGAAGACCAGCGCGTCAGCGGACTGAAGCCGCCGCCGGCCGCGCCACCCGGCTGAACGAAAACCGGGTTCAGGTGCTGCGCTTGCGCGACTCGATTCCGAGTTGCTTGAGCTTGCGATACAGATGCGTGCGCTCAAGTCCGGTTTTTTCCGATACCCGGGTCATGCTGTTATTTTCGCGGCCCAGGTGATATTCGAGATACACACGCTCGAACGCATCGCGCGCCTCGCGCAAAGGCTGATCAAGTGTGATGTCACCGAGCAGGCTGTGATCGACCAGGGCAATCGGTTCGACAAGCGCAGGCTCGGGTTCTGCTGCGGGTTGCACGGCAGGAGTCGTCACGAGAACGGGATGCGCCAGTGCTGTCTTGGGTGCCGTCACGCGACCCCGGGCGAGCCCTGCAGAAATGGTTTTAAGCAACCGCTGCAAGGTGATCGGTTTCTCGAGGAAGTCAATGGCGCCAATGCGTGTGGCTTCGACGGCCGTATCGATCGTGGCGTGCCCGCTCATCATGATGACCGGCATGTCCAGTAACCCCTGCGAGCCCCACTCCTTGAGCAGCGTCACACCGTCCGTGTCCGGCATCCAGATGTCGAGCAGCACCAGATCGGGCCTGACGCGAAGTCGCGATGCCCGAGCCTGCGCCGCGTTTTCGGCCAGCTCAACTGTATGTCCTTCGTCGTACAAGATTTCGGAAAGCAGCTCGCGAATTCCGATTTCATCGTCGACCACCAAAATTCTGGCCATAAACCTTCACCTATTGCACATGTGCAGCATTATCGTTGTCTTGTGGCTTGGCGTCCACTTGCCCGGCCAGTCGGGTTAAAAGTATTGAAATCCTGGCACCTCCGTCACGTCGGTTGGACAAGTCAATCCGTCCCCCGTGCTCTTCGATAATCTTGCGAACGATCGCGAGCCCCAATCCTGTCCCGTGCGCTTTGGTCGTTACGTAGGGCTCGAAAGCACGTTGTAGAACCTGCGCGGTAAACCCGGGGCCGTTATCCGACACTGTGAAGCGTACAGCAGGTTGATCCAGCCCGTCGCCCTGCGCCGCGCCTGTCAGTTGTGTCGACACCTGCATCACACCACCATCTGCCTGATCCACCAAGGCATCCCGTGCGTTAGCCAGCAAATTATGGATGACTTGCCGCAACTGCGTCGGGTCACCGTCGATCAATGGCAAATTGTCTGCGAGTGACACTTCAAGTAGCCAGGCGTGGCTGGCATCGTGTGCCATGCCTCCGACCGGGTCCCATCCGTACAGTGCCAGAACCTCGTCTACCAGCGCATTGAAATCTACTGCCACCATGGTCACGGCGGGCTTGCGCGCATATTCTCGAAAGTCATCCACCATATGCTTGAGCGAATTAACCTGACTGACAATCGTGTTGGTCGCGCGCTCGAGCAACTGTGCGTCCACAGGCTCCAGCTTAGACGATAATTTCATGGCAAGGCGTTCGGCCGAAAGCTGAATCGGCGTGAGCGGATTCTTGATTTCGTGGGCAAGTCGCCTGGCGACCTCGCCCCAAGCCACGCTGCGGTTCGCCGAGATCACTTCGGTGATGTCGTCAAACACCACCATGTAGCCATTGCCGCGCCCATCCACACGCAAATGCGTGCCGCGCGCCAGCAACGTCAGCGTGTAGGCCTGCGCGTCGGGTGTTGCCGGTTGCAGCGTGATTTCGAACTGTTCCTGCCAGTGCATGCGCTCTGAACCCACGGCAGCGTGCTCGGCAAAGGCCTGACGGATAATCCTTGAAAACTCGAGCATCCCGTCAACCGTCTCGAGCGGACGGCCGGGCACCTCGCGCAGGTCAACGTTCAGTATGGTCTGGGCGCCCTGGTTGAAAGTCGTGATGCGAAACTGTTCGTCAAAAACCAGCACGCCGGCCGACAGATTGGACAGCACGCTCTCAAGGTAGACATTCGAACGTTCAAGTTCCTGGCGGTTGGTCAGCACCATCCGCCGCGCTTCTTCCAGCTGGCGGGTCATCGCGTTGAACGAGCGTGTCAGGTATCCCACTTCGTCTTGCGAGAGGGACTCTGGCAGCGGCGCATAATCGCCCGCGCTGACCGCCTTGGTGCCGGCCGCCAGCGTGAGCAAGGGACTGACGAGCCGCTTGGACAGATACAGCGCCACGGCGATTGCGGCGAACACCGCCAGCAACAACGCCAGCGTCAGCGTGACGCCAAACAGATTGCGCAAACTGCGGCGCGACAGGGCAAGCTCCTGGTAGTCCAGATAGCCTGTCTGCACCTCGCTGGCGTTACGGGCGATTTTTTCGGGGACCGGTTGCATCAGCTGCAGCCAGCGCGCCTCGGCATTGACGCTTAAGGTCAGGTCGCTGCGTTCCGGGCCGCTCAACGGCACGATGACGCGCAAATGCAGGTCGACATCTTTTGGGCCTGTGCGCAACTCATCGGTGTCGACCGCGGAATAACCCCGCGTCATCCTGAGCTGGTTGAGCACCGTGGACGGCGGCAAACTTGGCAACAGGGAACCCAGCGTATCGGTCGAAAACGCAATGATCCGGCCGTTGCTGGTAAAGACCATTGCGTCGGTCAGGCCGTTGGCTTCGCGCAGGCGGGTCAGCACACCGACAACGTCCTTGTCAGGTGTCACATTGAGCTCGGGGGTCATCGCCCGGGCGCGCGCGTCCAGTTCTGCCAGTTGCGAATCGAGCGCGGCACGGCCCAGCGCCAGGCCCGATTCAAGCGCCGTATCCACCCGCACGTTGAACCAGGACTCGATCGAACGCGACATGAACTGCACCGAAAGCGTGTAGATCATTGCTCCCGGCAGCACGCCAATCAAGGTAAACGCCAGCGCAAAGCGCGCGGTCAGCCGCGCGCCAAATTTCCTGTCGATCAACTGCCGGATCAGGCGGATTGTCAGCGTGCCCACCCAGACAAACAACGCCAGCGCCAGCGCCCCGTTTAGCCAGAGCAACGGCGTCTGGTATTGCGCCACACGCGACGCGTTGCCCGTCGACCAGGCCAGCAACACAAACAAGCTGACCCCGCTGGCGATCCCGATGATCAGCGCGAGTCGTAGAAAGGGATTCATTTGACGGGATCCGCCTGTCGAATCGAAAAGTCGAACGGCTTCCAGGGACTGACCAGCGACCAGGCACCCTGGGCGAGCGCATCCACACGCAGGGGGCGGGAAAGCTGGGAGGTGTCCAGGCGAATCCGGATGCGGCCCTCGTAGCGAAAATCAGGATCGAACTGGTCCAGGGGTGCCACCGGCCAGCCACGCACCTGGCGCAGCACCGCCATGGCCTCGTCCAGGGAACCCACGGGCAGGAACAAGTCCCCCGAGGCCACGCGCCATTGTCGCGTCAGGGTGTTGTAGGTCAGGCGCCGCGTAAGCGAAGTGTCGACCACGACACGGTCCAGCCACCACCATCGCGGGGCCTTAATGGTCAGATCCACCGTGAAGTAAAGGGGTACGCCATGCTCGACCGCATCGACCATGACGCGATTAAGATCCATCGCGAAGTCAACATCCATGGTCAGTTGGTTGTCACCAATGAGTGGCTCGATGAGCGTCACCTGTGCCGGCGCCGAAAAAGCCGCGACGGGCCAGACAGCGCACAACGCGACAATGCACGCAACAATGCATTGCCGAACGGTCATCAGTGAAACTGCCGCCACAGTCATCTCCGGATCAGAACCTAAACACGTCTTGAAAACAATGCATAGAAGAACCCATCATGCCCCGCTGCATCAAGCTCGGAAGGCTCGCTAGGCAGCAGCTGGCCGGGTGCGGCCAACCGCTCGGCCTGTGTGTGCCTGGCCAGGAACCACTTTGCCAGCATTTCGCCCTCTTCGGGAAAAATTGAACAGGTCACAAGCAGTAGTTTGCCACCAGGCGCGACCACGCCCCAGAGGGCGTCAAGGATTTCCCGCTGCAACTGAACCGTCTTGCGAATGTCCTTGGACCTTCTTAGCCAGCGAATGTCAGGATGCCGCCGGACAATGCCCGACGCCGTGCATGGCACATCGGCCAACACCGCATCAAAGGGTTTGCCGTCCCACCAGTCTTGTGTGCGCGAGGCATCGGCTGCGACAAGCGTGACGCCCTCGCGGCGCAGTCCCAGTCGTTCGAAATTTTGCTCGACCCGCGCCAGACGGCCCGGCTCGACATCCAGGGCAGTCAGCTCAATATCGGCCAGTTCAAGAAGGTGGGCCGCTTTACCACCGGGCGCCGCGCAGGCATCCAGCACACGCATGCCGTCACGTACCTCCAGCAACGGGGCAGCAAGCTGGGCCCCGGCGTCCTGCACCGACCACCAGCCCTGCGCATAGCCCGGCAACGAGGCGATCGGACGTGGCACATCCAGGACCAGGCCCGCCGCACCCGTGGCTGAACAGGCCAGGCCTTTCTCGGTCAAGGCATCCTGGACCACCTGTCGCGTGACCCGTCGGGTGTTGACGCGCAGCGTCAGGGGGGGGTGGGTGTTGTCGACCGTGAGAATGCGCTGCCAGTCCTCGGGATAGGCTTTCTGCAACGCCTGCACCCACCAGCCCTGGTGATTCCAGCGCGCCTGTTGGTCGTCGCTGAGTGCCGCGACCAGTGTCGGGCGCTCACGCTGGAAACGCCGCAGCACTGCGTTGACCAGGCCCTTGAAGGCCATCATCGACTGTTGCCACTGCGTGGCTTGCACGCTCTGGTCAACCAGCGTGTGCGCGGTATAGAGCGGCGCACCCGCTTCGGGGGCGTTCTGTTCAGCCTCCATGGCGACGTCCAGCAGGCAAAGGCTCAGGCCAATCAGGGCATAGACCGTTTCGTTCGGCGGCACGCGCTGCACCAACTGGCTGCGTAGCCCGATCGCGCGCCCCCAGTGACGCATGGCGTAGAACGTCAGTGCCTGCGCAGAGGGTCGTAATTCGTCAGGCACCTCGGCGAGGGCTTCGGTCAGGGACCATCCGGCTTGAACCTGCGCGAGGGCGCGGGCGCCAGCCAAAAGACTATGGGATAACGGGGGCGAGTCATGTGTCATCCCTGAATTGTAGGGGCATCGCGCAGCAGCAAGGTAAAATCGATCTCTTTCTGAAGGCGGGAGCCCACCCGCAAGGTGCCAGCCATGTCCTCCCCCAAAGTCGGTTTTGTCAGTCTCGGCTGCCCCAAGGCACTCGTTGACTCTGAACGTATCCTCACGCAACTGCGAACCGAGGGCTACCAGATCGTTCCCGATTACGACAACGCGGACGTCGTCGTGGTCAATACTTGCGGCTTTATCGACAGCGCGAAGGCTGAATCCCTGGAAGCCATCGGCGAAGCCCTGGCGGAAAATGGCAAGGTCATCGTCACCGGCTGCATGGGTGTCGACGAAGCAGTGATACGTGCGGTGCACCCGAGCGTGCTCGCTGTCACGGGGCCACAACAATATGAACAAGTCGTGCGTGCGGTGCACGCGGCTGCCCCGCCAAATGCCTCCCACGACCCCTTCCTGGACTTGGTCCCGCCACAAGGCATCAAGCTCACCCCGCGTCACTACGCGTACCTGAAAATTTCCGAGGGCTGCAACCACCGCTGCAGTTTCTGCATCATTCCGTCCATGCGTGGCGATCTGGTCAGCCGCCCGATCGGCGACGTGCTCGACGAGGCGCAGCGACTGGCGCGCGCTGGCGTAAAAGAGCTACTGGTCATTTCCCAGGACACCAGCGCCTATGGCGTGGACGTCAAGTTTCGCAGTGGTTTCTGGAATGGTCGCCCGGTCAGGACACGCATGACCGAATTGTGTTCGGCGCTCTCAGAACTCGGCATCTGGGTACGGTTGCATTATGTCTACCCCTACCCCCATGTCGACGAAGTGATCCCGATGATGGCCGAGGGCAAGATCCTGCCCTACCTGGACATCCCGTTCCAGCATGCCAGCCCCCGCATTCTCAAATTAATGAAGCGGCCGGCGTTCGAAGACAAGACACTCGCGCGCATTCACCGCTGGCGTGAACAATGCCCCGACCTGACTTTGCGCTCGACGTTCATCGTGGGGTTTCCCGGCGAAACCGAGAGCGAGTTCCAGTACCTGCTGGACTGGATGTCTGAGGCGCAACTCGACCGCGTCGGTTGTTTTCAGTATTCGCCGGTTGACGGGGCGCCAGCCAACGCGTTGCCGGACGCAGTCCCCGACGAGGTCAAACAGGAACGCTGGGATCGCTTTATGGCGCATCAACAGGAAATTTCCACCGCCCGCCTGGCCAGGCGTGTGGGCACCGAGATGCAGGTCCTGATCGACGAGGTCGACGAGGACGGTGACGCCGTGGGCAGGTCCAGTGCCGATGCCCCCGAGATTGACGGATGCGTCTTCGTCAGTAGCCCTCAGCCGCTTAGTCCTGGCGACCTGGTTCGTGTACGCGTGACCGACTCCGATGAGTACGACCTCTGGGGCGAAACCGCCTGAAGGTCTTTCCCGGACAGCAGTGGACTTTTGAGCAGGCATCGATAACATGCGCGTAGGCTTTGCAGGCACACCGGAATTCGCCAGACTGGCACTCCAGGCCATCCTGGGGGCAGGATTTACCGTCCCGGTGGTCTTGACCCAACCCGACCGCCCTGCCGGACGGGGATTGAAACTGACCCCCAGCCCGGTCAAACAGTTGGCCACGGCGCACGGCATCACTGTTCTGCAGCCCCGCAGCCTGCGACTGGACGGTCGCTATCCGGACGACGCGCAGGCGGCGCAGGCGGCCTTGGCCGAGGCTCGGATTGAGGTGCTGGTGGTCGCGGCCTATGGCCTGATCCTGCCAGCCTGGGTGCTTGAGTTGCCCGCTCAGGGTTGCCTCAATATCCACGGCAGCCTCTTGCCACGCTGGCGTGGCGCGGCGCCCATTCAGCGTGCCATCGAAGCTGGCGACGCACAGACTGGTATCACCATTATGCAGATGGATGCAGGCCTGGACACCGGCGACATGCTACTGATGGAGTCCTTGCCCATTGTGCCCGACGACAACGCCGCCACGCTGCACGACAAGCTTGCAAGCCTTGGCGCGGCGTGCATTGTGGCGGCGCTGCGTGCCCTGCCTGCAGGGCAACTGCGCCGCATGCCCCAACCCGCCGAAGGCATCACGTACGCTTCAAAACTCGCCAAGACCGAGGCGCCTCTTGATCTGCAACAGCCGGCGCAACTGCTGGCCAGGCGTGTGCAAGCCTTCAACCCGGCTCCTGGTGCAACGATTTGCCTGGCTGGACTGGACCAACCGGTCAAAGTCTGGCGGGCAACGGCGGCCAGGGCACATCATGGCTGTCCACCCGGCACGGTGCTCCGTGCGTGCGCCGAGGGCATCGACATCGCGACTGCGGATGGTGTGCTCAGGTTGCTGGAACTACAGCGCCCAGGCGGCAAGCGCCAGTCGGCAGCCGCGTTTATCCAGGGATGGTCAGCGCCCGGCCCAACGTAACGGGTTTGGCAATGATCATGGGTGCCGACCCGATGGCCTCTCGGTGAATGGACGGCGACTCAGGCACGCACCAGCTCGCGTTCTTGCTTGCGCAGCCGTGCTTTCAGGCGTGTTTGCTTGAGCAGCGACAGGTGCTGCACAAAGACCTTACCGTTCAGGTGGTCGATTTCATGCTGCACGCAGACCGCCAGCAATCCTTCGGCGTCAAATTCAATCTGTTCGCCTGCAAGATTCAGGGCGCGCACCCGCACCTCGGCAGGGCGTTCGACCTCGTCGTAGACGCCGGGCACGGACAGACAGCCTTCTTCGTAAGTATTTTGCTCATCGCTTATTGCAATGAGCTGCGGATTGATCAGGATGCGCAGGTCGTTTTTTTCTTCGCTGACATCAATGACAACCACCCGCCGGTGGACATCAACCTGGGTGGCAGCCAGACCAATGCCAGGCGCTTCGTACATTGTTTCAGCCATATCGGCGACGAGTTTGCGGATGCGATCGTCCACGACGCCGACAGGCTTTGCGACCTTGTGCAGGCGAGGATCAGGGTAATGCAGGATAGGAAGCAGAGCCATGAGCAAGAAAATGGGTAAAAAAGGACAAACAAAAAGGTCAGACCAGCGCAACGGACACGGGTTGCACACCATCACCGACAAATTTTAATTTAATAATCGATTGATTTCTAATCGTTTTTTTCGTTCGGGCCGATAGTCTTTGAGTAATGGGGGCTTGGTCCGCCATTTCAACCCCGGCTCTTGTCGCCAGACGAGGCAGGACAATTGTGACATCCGAACGGCCAGAACGCTGGTTTTCCCATGTCAAACTCAAGGGCATGAAGCCCAATCGACCCCCGACCCCAATGGAGTCATGGATACGGCTGGCCAATGAACCGGGCGTGGGCCCGGTCATGGCCCGCACCATCCTAGATCAATTCAGCGATGCCCACGCATTTTACCTGGCCACCCCGGATGCCCTGCGCGCGCGCTTGCCAGCGCAGGTGGCTCAACGCGCCCTGCGTCCGTGCGCCCCGGAACTCGCGAACATAATCGACCAGACGCTTTGCTGGGCCGCCAAACCGGGCCACCATCTCGTCACGTTTTCAGATCCGGCCTATCCGCCCCGGTTGCGGCAGATGACCGACGCCCCGGTGATGCTTTTCGCGCAAGGCGACCTGACTGTCTTGCTGCGCGAGGCCATCGCCATCGTCGGAGCGCGCCGTGCCACGCCGGATGGCCTGGACAACGCCTACGCCTTCGCCGGCTACATGGCCAGGCAAGGTTGGTGCGTCGTCAGCGGCCTGGCCGACGGCATCGACGGGGCCGCGCACCAGGGCGCCCTGGCAGCCGGACTGCAGGGCGGGGGAACGATTGCGGTGCTCGGTACCGGCATGGACAACATGTACCCCAAGTCACACGCCGGTCTGGCCACCGAAATTGTCGACAAGGGTGGGCTGCTCGTGTCCGAACTTCCCTTAGGTAGCCCGGTGCTGCCCAAGAACTTCCCCAGTCGAAACCGGATCGTGGCAGGCCTCACGCGTGGCGTGCTGGTGGTCGAGGCGACCCTGCGCAGCGGGTCACTCATCACGGCTCGACTGGCCGTCGAAATGGGTCGCGAAGTCTTCGCCATCCCGGGCTCGATCCATTCGCCCCTGACGCGCGGCACACACTCCCTGATTCAACAGGGTGCCAAACTTGTCGAATGCGGGCAAGACATTCTGTCCGAGTTCGGGTCGGTCGCCGTCAAAACGGCCGAACCACGCGCCAGGGCTGGCACCGCGCCACGCTCGCCGGTCTGGCGGGCAATCGGCTACGATCCAGTATCGGCACAAGTTCTGCAAAGCCGGACCGGGTTGCCGCCTGAAACTGTCCAACTCGAACTCATCGCGCTGGAGATGGCAGGCAGCATCGACCGACGCGAGGGTGGTTGCGTGGCGCGACCCCGTCCACCCCGTTGAGCACAAACTAGCATTCATAAATTTGGCGAGAACACACATGGCATTTCCCAGCCGCGTAAAAATTGTCGAGGTCTCCCCCCGGGACGGCCTGCAAAACGAAAAAGAATTCGTCCCCACCGATATCAAGGTCGAACTGATCAACCGACTCAGTGACGCGGGCTTTCAAAACGTCGAGACGACCTCCTTTGTGTCGCCAAAATGGACACCGCAGATGGCCGATGCCACCGAGGTCATGGCACGCATCAAGCGACGACCCGGCACGATTTAC
>CAIJKV010000151.1 GCA_903821335.1 uncultured beta proteobacterium | reverse complement strand
CTCACAACGCGGTCGTCTGGGTCGCACCGTCATTCGTCATACCGACTATCAGGTGCCGCAACTCGGCAGTGTGGTGCGTTACGCTGACTTGCACGCGACGCTCGCGCGGGCTGTCGCCGCCAGTGGCGTGCGTATCCTGACGGGGCCTGCGGCGCATCTGGCGGCCCAACACCACGCTGGCGTCCAGGTCACACAAGGCACGGCCACTTACCATGCTGCGCTAGCGGTGCAGGCGGACGGCAGCCCAACCAGCCCGGTCAAACGTGTGTATCGACAAATGGCGCTGCTGACCAGTGCGCGGGCGACGCTGCCCAGGCTCGGTTGGGCGTTCGAACGTTTCACGCGCGAGGGCCCGCTTGCGGTTCTGCCACACCCCAGCGCGCCAGACCAACAAGCAATCGTATGGTGTTGCGCACCAGACCGCGCGCGCGCGCTGCAGGCCCTGGACACCCGGGCTTTTTCCAGGGCGCTGACCGACACGTTCGGGTCCCGCCTGGGTACGTTCGACGTGCAGGCGCCGGTGTCCACGTTTCCACTGCTGCTCAATATGCGTCGGTCGACTGTTGAGGGGCGCCTGGTTGCCATCGGCAATGCCGCGCAAACGCTGCACCCGGTCGCGGGCCAGGGCCTGAACCTGGGTCTGCGCGATGTCGCCGTACTGGCCATCGCCCTGCGTGGCTGGCTCACCGCGCCGACCACTGACCCTGCACCCTCACTGCAACAATTCGAACGTATGCGCCAGCCTGACCGGCAACTGACGGCCGGCCTCACCGACCTGATGGCACGGGCCTTCGCCACACAATGGCCCATCGTTGAGCATGCCGCTGGCCTGACCCTGCTGAGTATGGATCTTGTTCCGGCCTTGCGCGCACCGCTGGCCCGGCACCTGCTTCAGGGCCTGAGGCTCTGACGGTTCCTTCAGCCGTGACTTCAACCGTTTACAATTTCCCCCTATGCAAATCGGCCCCTGGTCACTTCCGAACAATGTGTTTGTCGCCCCCATGGCGGGGGTGACGGACCGGCCTTTCCGACAGTTGTGCAAACGACTGGGTGCTGGCTACGCCGTGTCCGAAATGGCAGCCAGCAATCCACAACTATGGGCCACCGTGAAGTCCTCACGTCGACTCAATCATGACGGCGAGATCGATCCGGTCGCGGTGCAGATCGCCGGCGCAGACCCCGCGATGATGGCGCAGGCCGCCGTGTTCAACATCGGCAAGGGCGCGCGGGTGATCGACATCAACATGGGTTGCCCGGTCAAGAAGGTCTGCAATGTGGCGTCCGGCTCGGCACTGCTGCGCAGCGAAGACCTGGTCGCACGCATATTGGACGCTGTGGTGGCCGCCTGTGCACCGCTGGGTGTGCCCGTCACGCTCAAAACCCGCACGGGCTGGAGCCGCGAACACCGCAACGCCCTGCGCATTGCGCAGCTCGCGCAGGACAGCGGCATCGCAGCACTCACCCTGCACGGCCGTACACGCGAAGACATGTACACCGGCCACGCGGAATACGACACGATCCGGGCAGTGAAGGCCAGCATTTCAATTCCAGTGATCGCCAACGGTGATATTGATAGCCCTCAAAAGGCAAGAGCGGTACTGGATTACACCGGTGCAGACGCGGTCATGATTGGCCGCGCCGCGCAGGGGCGTCCATGGATTTTCCGGGAAATCGACCACTACCTGCGCACGGGCACGACACTCGAGGCACCAACCTGGGTAGAAATACGGGACTTGTTGCTCGAGCACCTCGCCGATCATTATCAGTTTTATGGCGAACGCAGCGGGGTACGGTCAGCGCGCAAGCATATTGGCTGGTATGTCAGCGGCCTGCCTGCGGGACGAGCCTTCACAGACCAAATCAACCAGCTGGAAACCACCGCTGAACAATTCCAGGCGGTCAGCGACTGGTTTTCGCAGCAAGGCAACATTTCACCGAACATTGCCACAACCTGCGACAATCCCAAATACACCACGCGCAGCCTGCAGGCTGCCTGACCCCACTCCATTGCGCCATGAAAAAGAAAAACGTCCTAGAAGAATGCGTGCGTGCCAGCCTTGAGCAGTATCTTGCTGACCTGGGTGACGCCGACCCCACCGACCTGCACGAGATGGTGATTCGTTTTGTCGAAAAGCCAGTGCTCGAAGTGGTCATGGAGCGCGTCCAAGGCAACCAGTCGCGCGCGGCGGACATGCTAGGCATGACACGCAACACCCTGCGTAAGAAGCTGATTGCACACAAACTTCTGGCTGAACGTTCAGTCTAACTTTTCGGTCGGACGTGGCACCACTTTTCGTCCGAACAACCCTGCTTCCCTTTTAATCATCCCTTCCATGAAAATTGAAACTGCACTTCTCTCGGTATCAGACAAAACCGGCATCGTTGACTTCGCCCGAGCACTCGCATCGCGCGGCGTACGCCTGCTCTCAACCGGCGGCACGGCCAAGCTGCTCGCCGAGGCCGGACTGGCCGTCACCGAAGTCGCCGCCCACACAGGTTCACCCGAAATTCTGGATGGTCGCGTCAAAACCTTGCACCCCAAGATTCACGGTGGCCTGCTGGCACGACGCGACAGCGCAGACCATATGCAAACGATCCAGGAGCAGGGCATTGACCGCATCGACATGCTGGTGGTCAACCTATACCCCTTTCGTGAAACCGTTGCCAAACCGGACTGCACCTTTGCCGACGCCGTCGAAAATATCGATATCGGCGGGCCGGCCATGCTGCGCGCCGCGGCCAAAAACCACGGCACCGAAGCCGGCGGCGTCACGGTCGTGATTGACCCGGCAGACTACCCCCGTGTACTGGCTGAAATGGACGCGACAGGCTCACCCTCGTTTGGTCTGCGCCTGGCACTTGCCACGAAAGTCTATGCACACACCAGCGCTTATGACGGTGCCATCGCCGCCTGGCTCAGCAGCCTGACCGAAGCGCAACCCGCACAGGAAGTGGCGCCTGCGCGCAATACCTGGCCCAACGTGCTGACACTTCAGGTTCGTCAGCAACAAGTGCTGCGCTACGGCGAAAATTCGCAACAACGCGCGGCGTTCTATGTCGATCCAACATGTCCCGCAGGACTGCTTGCCAACTTTGTGCAACTGCAAGGCAAAGAACTTTCCTACAACAACATCGGCGACGCCGACGCGGCCTGGGACTGCGTGCGCAGCTTTGACACGCCCGCCTGCGTGATCGTCAAACACGCCAATCCATGCGGTGTCGCTGTCGCGGACACGCCGCTTGCCGCCTACCGCAAGGCGTTCAAAACCGACCCAACGTCTGCGTTTGGCGGCATCATCGCCTTTAACCGTCCTGTCGACCTGGCAACCGCCAAAGCAATCAGCGGGCAGTTTGTCGAGGTCCTGCTCGCACCCGCCTACGACGACGCGGCACTGTCGTTGCTGGCTGCAAAAAAGAACGTCCGTGTCCTGACCGTACCGATGGGCGACGGCCATAACGACATCGACGTCAAACGCGTGGGCGGCGGCTGGCTCGTGCAAACTCCTGATTCCTTCACCATCGACCAATCTGATCTGCGCGTTGCCACACGCAAGAAGCCAAGCGCTGCACAACTGCGCAACCTGATGTTCGCCTGGAAAGTCGCCAAATACGTGAAGTCCAATGCCATCGTGTTCTGCGGCAACAACATGACGCTGGGCGTTGGTGCGGGCCAGATGAGCCGCATTGATTCTGCGCGCATCGCCTCGATCAAGGCAGAAAACGCAGGTCTGTCACTCAAAGGCTCGGCCGTCGCCTCTGATGCGTTCTTCCCCTTTCGCGACGGCCTTGACGTGGTCGTGGCGGCGGGAGCCACCAGTGTGATTCAGCCAGGTGGCAGTATGCGCGACGACGAAGTCATCTCGGCCGCCGACGAACACGGTATCGTGATGGTGCTGACCGGCATGCGTCATTTCCGCCACTAATCTTCAGCCGCGCATGCGTATCCTTGGCGTCGACCCCGGCCTGCGACGCACCGGCTTCGGTGTCATCGACGTTCAGGGCCCGCGCCTGACCTACGTGACAAGTGGCACGATCGTCGTGCCCGCGACGATCCCGTTGCCGCAACGCCTGAAGGTCATTCTGGACAACCTGCGCCAGGTGGCGCAGGAGACTCAGCCCGATGTCGCAGCAGTTGAAATCGTCTTCATGAATGTCAACCCGGCATCAACGCTGTTGCTGGGGCAGGCCCGCGGCGCGGTCCTATGCGCACTGGCCGACAGTGGGCTGACCGTCCAGGAGTACACTGCGCTGCAAATTAAAAAGTCCGTTGTGGGCGCCGGGCGGGCGGCCAAAGAACAGGTGCAGTTAATGGTGCAGCGACTACTTGCGCTTGACGGTGTGCCGGCACCGGATTCTGCCGATGCGCTTGCCTGCGCAATTTGCCACGCGCACTTCGCACCCTTGTCTGAAAAGCTCGGGGAACTCAACTACCAGTCTCGGACGTCGCGCGGGCGCTCGCGCGTGCGCGCCGGACGCCTGCTTGGCTAATTCGCTTTAGGATCCATCATGATCGGACGCCTGACCGGCACGCTGTACGAAAAAATGCCTCCGCGCATCGGGCTCGACGTACAGGGCGTCGG
>CAIJKV010000150.1 GCA_903821335.1 uncultured beta proteobacterium | reverse complement strand
GTCGCCCTGATGGGGCGCAATGGGGCTGGCAAAACCACCACCATGAAGTCCATCATGGGCCTGCTCGACAAACGACGCGGCGTGCTGCGGTTCATGGGTCACGATATTTCAAAAGAGGCCCCGCACACGGTGGCTGCGAGGGGACTGGGTTTCGTGCCGGAAGACCGCCGCATCTTTACTGACCTGACGGTGCTTGAAAATCTTGAGGTGGGCAGGCAGGCCGCACGCAGGTGGCCAGACGGGACAGCCGTCCCGTACTGGACGTGCGAAAAGCTGTTTGAGCTCTTTCCAAATCTTGGTGAAATGCCCCACCGGCCTGGCGGCAGGATGAGCGGAGGCGAGCAGCAGATGCTGACCGTCGCCCGCACGCTGATGGGCAATCCCTATCTCGTCTTGCTCGATGAGCCTTCCGAAGGGGTTGCGCCCCTTATCGTCGAACAGATGGCGCACATGATCATCGCGTTGAAAGCGCAGGGCGTCAGTATCTTGTTGTCTGAACAGAATCTGCACTTTGCCAAGCTGGTGTGTGACCGCGCCTATGTGCTTGAAAAAGGACAGATCCGCTACGCGGGTTCGATGGCGGAACTGGCAGCCAATGCAGACGTTCGTCGCGATTACCTGAGCGTTTAGGCTGACACCACCATGACCATGACCAGGATACCTGCCACTCCCATCGCGCTACAGGTCAACGGCCGCACGCACACGGTGCATGCACAGGCCGACACGTCGTTGCTGCTGGTGTTGCGCAACGATCTGGGGTTGAATGGTCCGAAGTATGGCTGTGGTCTGGGCGAGTGTGGCGCCTGTACCGTGCTGGTCGATGGCGTGGCGGCTCGTTCCTGCGTGATCCCAGTGGGTGGGGTTGGCGCGCGCGCGGTCACGACGCTCGAAGGACTTGGCACACGTGGTGACCTGCATCCTGTGCAGCAGGCCTTCATCGCCGAGCAGGCCGCGCAGTGCGGGTATTGTCTGAACGGCATGATCATGATGACAGTGTCGTTGCTGCACGACACACCGGCGCCGACTGACCAACAGATACGCGACGCGTTGTCGGGAAATTTTTGCCGGTGTGGCACGCATGTCGAGATCGTCCGCGCGGTGCACGCCGCGGCCGCCTGCATGGCAGCAGCCGACGCAAAGGCGCGAGCATGAGTCGTCTGCAGTCACTTCGGCGTCGTCAGGATTTTTTCCAGGCTGTTGGCGTGTTGGTCGTCGTGCGCGACACGCCTGTGGCGCCGCTCGCGGTCAGCGGTCAGCCTGCGGCCACACCCGGCAACCCCGCCGAAGGCCCCGAGATATTGTTATCGGTATGGGATGACGGTCGCGTGGTGGCGTTGCATGGACACGTGGATCTTGGCACGGGCATCCGAACCGCTTTTGCCCAAATCGTTGCCCAAGAGCTTGATGTCGGCATGGACCAGGTCGACGTGATCCTGGGCGATACGGGCATGGCTCCCAACCAGGGTCCGACCATCGCCAGTTCCTCGATCCAGATTCACGGAGCACCACTGCGTCAGGCCGCTGCACAAGCCCGTCAACATTTGCTCAGCATGGCGGCACAGCATCTGCAGGTCCGCGTCGACGTGCTGTCAGTCGACCGCGGGGTCATCGTTGATGCGACGACCTCGCAGGCTGGCGCGCAGCGGTCAGTATCCTACGCCGAACTGCTTGCGGGTCAGCATATCCGACTCACACTTGACCCGGCCGTGCCGGTCAAACGCGTATCGGACTACACCGTCGTCGGGCAGTCAGTGCCGCGGGTCGATATTCCGGGCAAAGTGACGGGCGAGCTGACTTTCGTGCACGACATGCGGATGCCCGGCATGCTGCATGGTCGCGTCGTGCGTCCTCCCTACGCGGGTGCCGATCACGGCGATTTTGTCGGGAACTTGCTTGAGTCGGTCGACGAGTCGTCGATCGCG
>CAIJKV010000149.1 GCA_903821335.1 uncultured beta proteobacterium | reverse complement strand
TCCGCAGGACGGTAAACCTTGAATCCAGCATGTACTGCCTGGAATCAAAAATCTCAAAACAAGTGCTACTGACCCGCAAGCCTTATTGCGTGCCCCGTATCGACGACGCCGATTTAATACGGAAATTGAACGCCGTTAACAGTCTTATGACATCAGCCACTTGCCCGGTGAGCAAGTAAGAAGACGCAACAGCCTAGTGATGGGCGCAACGCGCTGAACCAATGATTGTCACCGCACAAGTGAGCCTTCGGCTGGTGGAAACGACAGGGGCGGGGGTGGCAGGGGGTAGGCCAAGGCAGGAAGGGGGGGGTCTCAGTTTCTAGGTTCATCCCTCCGAAGAAAAATTTTGAAATTTTTGAGGAAATAGCCGTCGCAAGTTAGGACGCGCCCGATCTAAAGCGCCATTGGCACTGAGCTGCCTTTAAACGGCCGCTGCGACCCGCGACGCTCCCGTCCAATTCCGTGCCGACCCCGGGGACTGCGAAGCCGTCAGTGGCATTCTGGTGCGTTTGCGCGGTCACGCAGCGATCCGGCGACCTTCGATTAAAGCAAGTCGGAACAATGTCAAACTAAATCACTCGACGCTCGCAGACAATGAGGATACGTTCGACTAGATTGGCGAGTTGAAAGATGGTCTCACGCACGCCCTGTCCGGCGCCTATTTCACCTGCGCCAAATACGACCCCAATGTCTGCGCGGACATCCTCATCAAAGTGGGGCACCAGCCGATACAGCTCGTTGTCGCCCTCTCGCAGAAAGACCTGACCTGAGTGGGTCGGAATGCCGGGCTGTTGCATACATGGAGTTCCGCCAGGGCCACCGAAAAACATAATTCCTCCCTCTGGGGTCATTGATATTCCAGGCATATGCACACGCGCTAGAACGCCTACAGATGCAGCTCCAACGGCCATCAGCCGATTGTGCTTATGCAGATTGTCCAGCCTTTGTAGCAACCGTAGAGGATCGTTCCATCGTTTTGTGCCTTTTAGTCTCAGCACAAACTTTTCGGTCGCCGCACTGGCGCCTTGAATCTTAGGCCGTGCCTTAGATGGCTCGTTCGACGAAGGAAAGCCACTATTGTGTGTCGGAGTCGCATTGTTTGCACGAATCAGGTCACACACCATGATGTCGAGTGCACTGCGAAGATTCTGAATCGCGTCGCCTGCCATTGTGCTTGCCTCCCTTGGTAAGGGCGACGAGACCACAACGTGAAGCACGTCGTCGCCTGTTTCTGGGTTGCGAGCCTCGTAGAAGTTGAAAGGATTACTTGCGAAGTACGCCTGCACCGACGCATCAAGTTCTTGAAGGTGTTTTCGTGCGCGAGCCACTTTCATTTTTGGATCGGCAAGCACGCTATTGTTGAGTGGACGATTGCGCAACGGCACAGTGAAAAGCGGCCTAACAGGCTCCGGCGCTCGATATGCGGCAACCTCTTTGCCGTTGAGGCGAACGGTCGCGTCGCCGTTGGTACTGAAGGTACCGCTAAACACTCCGGTAATGGCCACATCTACCTCTTGAAAATATGCAGTTACACGGTGGCTTCAGACATGAAGTGGCCCGATTTGACCGCTTCGATCTGTCCTGTGTGCGATCGAGCTATTGCAGCTCAAAGCGCATTGATCATCTTTTCAATAATGTCATTCTTCCGCTGTCCCCCTACGATGCTCCAACGGGCATGTATTTCCCAGAGAAAGTTTCCAAGATATTTAACTTGATCGTATGAGTAAACCTTTGAGTTCTTCAAACGGTATATTTGTTCCCTTAGTGTTTTAAAAAACGAATGCTGATCCGCGTCACTGATATCGACTTTGTTAAGTACGTATGAAACCTCCGTAGCGAGAAACTCCATTTCAAGCAGTAAGTCATCTATCCAATCGTGTTTTTGCTGTAGTCCGTTTAGTGCGGCATACCAACGAGCCTTTTCGTTCTCGTTGAAGAACTCCTTAAAGTTTTTGTAATCTAGGAGATCCGATTTGACTTGTTGATCGACATGACAGTCGGCCGCCCATAGAAGTATCTGGATCGTATTTTCCCTAAATTCAGAGTATCTGCGGCGAAGGTTTTCCCGGATGATTGTTCTAGCACGTCGCTCGGGAAAATATACGACCAACAGCCAGAAAAATGTGCTAACCAGGTATCCGACGGACAAATTAAAAACGATGGAATTCCCTATTGGAAAGTAATGCAGATATGGTTCAACGACACTGCCCCGAAGGAATCCAATAACAGGTTCGTCTGAACTAACGAACATGAAAACGATTGCGACGAGTGTTAGGCAAGCCATCAGCAGACCAACGATTGATAGATGCACTGCTCCACAAATTCGTGGCGGTGCGAACTTCATTCATTTCTCCTGACGATTTGCCGCGTTGGTGGAGGCGCCAATTAGCTACTGGCGCTCGGCGGCCAGAGACTCAGACCGTACTCCTGTACCTTTTCGTGCCGTGCCAGATGATCCATCCCCGGGAGAATCAGAACCGCCCTTTCCTGCTGCTCCTGATTCTTCAGGACTTCCAGGTACTCTCCTGACGCTATCAGCTCCTTGACCGCCTGTGGCCACCCCAGTGCCCAGCGGTTCGCTATCTCGATCGCCAGCAACGGCATCCGATTGATCTTGCCTCGGATTTCCGTCGGGTACATTTTCGGGTTGTACAGTGCTTGCATCCTCGGACTCCAGGGCAATTGGGGGCTTGAATCTGCTCGGCAGGCGAGGTGTCATCTGGCCGATGGATAGGGCTTGGTTTTGTCATGAGTTAACTATGAAGTCACCAGAGGCAATCCGCGCAAAGTGCGCCTGCACGTTCGGGAATGCCGACAGGTCCATCTTGAAGGCGCCGGCCCAGCGCAGGATCACGTACAGGTAGGCATCCGCCACCGAGCGCGCTTCGCCGAGCCATTCGCGGCCTTCGAGCCGCTTGTTGATGATCGCAAACATTTCCTTGAGGCGATCCGACGCAGTGTTGCGCAGTTCGTTCTGCGCCGTCTCGCCATTGACCATGCGGCCAGCGCCAAACAGAATGCTGAACGTCTTGTGCACGTCGGAGTTCAGCATGGCGAGCCAGCGGCGGGCTTCAGCGCGCGCGTGGGCTGTCACGCCGCCGTGCAGATTGGCTTCCGGGTACTTTTCCGCGATGTACTCAAGGATCGCGACGTTCTGCGTCAGGACGATATCGCCATCAGTCAGGGCAGGAACAGCGCCCAACGGGTTGATGTCGGTGTACGGGGCCTTCTTGAGCCCATCACGCGCAACCGCCTCGTATTCGAAGGGCTTGCCTGTCCATTGCAGGGTAATGTGATCGGCCAGCGAGCAGGCGCCGGGGAGTCCGTAGAGTTTCATGTTTTACCTACCTGTTGAAAGCGTATTTGTGAAATTGCCGTTATAGAACTGTCGCTTATGGCTTATTTGTCGCATGCGATGCGGGTAACAAGTTTGATGCGGGCAAGTTGCTGTTAGCTGGACAGAGTGCTTCACCACTGTGGCCAGTACCAGCCGCCCCCAGCCCCAAACACAGGACGTCACTGTACAGCAGGCCAATCGCTGCCGCCAATACCTGCGCATACCCTCGGTGCCGATCACGGCCCCAACCGACTGTTTTCGGGATTGCCAGGCGGTTGCGTTGGTGCCGGTTGCGGGGGTGCGCCAGCAGGTGCGTCGTCGAATGACGCAGGGAAATGCTGGTGTGGCCGAGGTCACGCTGCGTGGTGCGGTGTCGTTTCGTCGCGCCTCAGTGACTGCGATGTTGCGCAAAGCAGGCGTTGACTTGATAGATATGAGTTGCCGGAATCGACCCTGAGCAGTCGGTCAGAACAATACAAAACCACTCCTTAGAGTGGTTGGTACTAGATGGAATTGCGTTTCTGTGGTTCGGCTACTTCTTGGCTGGCCAACCCATTGTCTCCGCCGTTGGCGACTTTTGCGAAGAGTTTCCACCTGACGCGGGATTAGGCGTGACAGGTTTACGCCCTTTATTGACTGCAGCGTTGTTGGCAGGTGATGCAGTCGGATTGCCTGATACCGTCTTCCCCGAAGTTGCAGTGCTTCCAGTTGGCAGGCCTGATTGGGGATCGCGTGGCGATACGATCGAGTCACTTTCGGCGCTTGCGTTTGATACGCCAAAAGCAATAGTCAGGGAGGTTATCACTATTGCTAAACCCTGAGCACTTATCCGAGCGGGAATCCTGCGGACGCTACTTGAAAGCATGGCGAATCTCCTTGGCGCGGTTGCTAATCTTGAACTTGGACTCTTCCAGCCCCCCGTCCGACGTTCGGAGCGACGGCTTTGGTCGGGGTGTTTGCATCTTTTGTAACCGTAATCTCCGAAATGCTATTCAGCTCCACCGAACCCCCTCCCTTATTCGGTGTCGGCCAAGGCAGAGAGGCTTGAAAAACCAATCAGACATGCAAACGCAATCTTGATGACTTTCATAACGCCTCCCAAGGAGGTGGAACTCAAATTACTCTCTAATGATCGGTAGGGCAATGGAAATTATTTGCAACCTGACAACTGATTGCGGCAAGTCTTGGTGCTTGCTTTTGCTCTGGGCTTGTCAGAAATTATCGCTATCTGGTTTGCCGCGATCTTTCTTAAGGGGGCTTTCGGTGCTGCAGTTCGACCTTCCGCTTGTGGCCCGGAAGCGCCGGTCGCGCAGGGACAATGACGGTCGCAGTCCGACCCCATGAAGTCGTTCATAAAATACTGGGCGAGCAGCGTAGACTTAGTTTTCTAAAACCCGATTTTCGGGGTCTAGCCCAAATATTTTCCTCAGAATCTCCTGATGCCGAGCCACGCGCCCCTCAATCGTGATCGGTATATCTTCCGGACACTCGGCCATAAGCATGGCGTCGATATCGAGTAGTTCTGGCATATCTATTGTCGCGGCCCCCTCCGGCCAGTCGTAGATCCCCAGAGGATCTCCCTCGTGCGCAGCAAACGCGGCAAAGAGTTCCCGAAAGAGGATCACATACGAGTCGCACTCGATCATCATTGGTTCGATGTTTTGCTGTATCAGCCAGTCTGCCACCGTACCGGATTCGCCGTAGGATCCCGCAGTGAGCGGTTGAGGAGGGATAGGAACGAAGGATTCCTCCCCATTGGATGTCCCAACATGGCCCAGAGGATAAAGTCGGCAAACGAACGGGCGGGCAGAATGCACCTCGCAACCTTGGTCTGACAAAAAGATGCAACGACCATCGCCCTGATGTCGAAGGTGCACCCCGTCCAGATAGTTGGCGATGATGGCTGTGGTGCTGGTCCCAAGATGCTGCGCCAATACGGCGATCTCATAGGGGTTCGTCTGTATAAGCGTGCCCCTGCAGCAACGGCCACAGCGACCGCATGCATAGGAGAAGAGTGACGACCGTTCGATTCGATCTCCCGTCTGCCGTTGGGAGGGATAGGGGATATTCTCTTCGCGCATGACGCTATGGTTTAGGCAGTTATCACCGGTCAGTCTTTCCATCGAGAACTTTTTTTCGCCAGGAGGAATCCGCCGGCGTCACTGGACCGCCAGAGTTATCCTTGACCGTAGCTGCGGGACCTACTGATGAGGGCGCCTTGGAATCATTTGGAGCACCAGCCTTTTTGATTGCTCCCTGATTTGCTGCCGGGATCGACTGCTGAGTCTGCCCCTTTTTGGTTGTGGCGCTGTCATTCCCCGCCGCGCCGGCAGCTGGTATCACGCCCACCCCCAGAGACGCGCCAAGGACCGCCAACGTAATTTTGAGTTCGACGGGCGAACGGATCTTGAGTGCTTTCATGACGGTCTCCTTTGTCGGTTCGACCACGCTAAGTCTTGCGTCAAAATTTCACAATCG
This sequence comes from uncultured beta proteobacterium, assembly GCA_903821335.1. GTDB lineage: Bacteria > Pseudomonadota > Gammaproteobacteria > Burkholderiales > Burkholderiaceae_B > Zwartia. The sequence goes on along the minus strand of CAIJKV010000149.1, from coordinate 1,932 downwards.
AAATCCATTCCCAAAAATGACTTGAATCAAAAAGCCTGCCTAGGGTTTACGTGCATGAGGATTAATGGATGAGCCCCGCCAATCGCCTTGCGATCACCATTCTCCTACGCATTTCCAATAGACGGCACACGACCGATTCCTGCAATTCCAGAAATTCAGCCGATCTGCCGATTTCGACCCATAGCAGCCGGTCGCAGGCCACAAAAAACCACTCCTTTGAGTGGTTAGTAGTAGATGGAATTGCGTCTCTGTGGTTAGGCTACTTCTTGGATGGCCAACTCATTGTCTCTGCCGTTGGCGATTTTTGCGAGGCGTTTCCCCCCGGCGCAGGTTTAGGAGCGGATGGCTGATTTGGACTCTGTCCGTTCGGCGATGACGAGCCCGAAGCAATATTGTTGGCGGTTGTCCCTGTTGTTCCCGAACCGGGTAGTTCTTTCTTTGGCCCACTTCCAGCCATCTCGCTTGGGCGCTTGATGTTGGATCGCGAGGTACTTATTGGGGCATTCTGGGCACTTGCGCTTGGTATCGCTACGATGGCGGCCATCGTGAAGCCGGCGATTGCCAAGCCGTGAACACTCAAGCGAGCAGCAAGCCTACCCGTTGTTTTCTGACGCATGATATGTCTCCTGAACTGATGTGAACTGAAATGCACTATCGCCTTATTTTGATGGCCGGATCGCCATTCTCGATGTGCGCGGACAGTGACCGTCAAACGAAGCGACTACTGCTGGCAGGGTGCGTCGTTGTTGGGTTGGATTTGGGTCTGTGTACCATCGACAGACAACATCGCAATTGCCGCGCCGAGCTTGAATTCGCAGACTTTGGCAACCTGGACGGCGCTTTTCAGATTGTTGTCTTCCGCGTAGACAAGTTGTACGCCATCAATCAATGTCGTGTTCGATACCAGTGCGCTCGATGATCCCGCGACACCGCTTGCGACGTTGCCAACCGGTGATTTGAGGAATCGACTGCTCGCCGCGCCACTTAGAAGTCCTCCGAGCACGTTGTCTCCAACTTGCGCGGCTTGTTTGCCTTGGGTATTGTCGACCTCGATTTTGACCGGCTTGATCACCTTGATCTCAACGCTTTTGACATTCTGCGTCTGATTGAGCTGACCGGCTTTGTACACCTCATCGGCCGCGAATACGGGTGACGCGAGGGCGCAACTCAGCAGCAGAGCTAAACGGAACGTGGTCCAGAGCATGGGGAAGCACTCCCACATCAAAATGCCGTGATGCAGCAAATATCCGTCCTGAGACGAACGCAAGCAATCTTATTTTTTCTTGACGGGCGCCGTGCCCTTTGAAGCACTGGCGGGTACTGCAGGGGTTGTCGGATTTCCGGCTTGGCCGTTGTTTGGGCCAGGTACCGGATTATTCGCAACCGCAGGTTTGGCGCATCCATTGTTAGTTGGCGTCACCTTTTCTCTCGTGGTGGAGACGCCTTGCAACGCAGAGTTGCAGTCGGCCAGCACGGAAAAGCTTGAGAAACCGATCAGGCATGCAAACGCAATTTTGATGATTTTCATAACGCCTCCCAAAGGGTGGAACCCAACTTACTCTCTAATGATCGGTAGGGCAATGGAAATTATTTGCAACCTGACAACTGATTGCGGCAAGTCTTGGTGCTTGCTTTTGCTCTGGGCTTGCCAGAAACCAGGACAATCTGGTTAGCCGCAATCGTTCTTAAGAGAGCTTTCGGTGGTGCAGTTCGACCTTCCGATTGTGGCCGAGACGCGTCAGCCGTATTGAAACAAAAGGGGGGTTGTTGGCGCCGATTTAAAACTGACCACCTGTGCCGGTTGAATATTGACCAGGGGCTTTTGCTGACCTGAAGGCGGTCAGCTGTGGATAACTATATCTGTTTTGCAGTTTTCATTGAGTCCTTTTTTCAATCTGGTAGGCCGCGTAGGGCGAAGCCCGAAGCGGCATG
>CAIJKV010000148.1 GCA_903821335.1 uncultured beta proteobacterium | reverse complement strand
CCTGGGCAAAGGCAGTTACAAAAACATGGACCGCGGCACCGAACCATTCTGACCGTGATGCATCAAGCTAACCTCGTTGCCATTACATTAAAAGCGCAGTTTGACCGCCAGATTTACGCGGTTTCAAACCGCCGCTAACAAACATCCTAAGTAAATTGAGACAGAGCCGATTTCAGCGTTGTTTGCGCCGCTTTGTAACAATATACCGTGCTACCGTCGACGTATAGGGCAGCGACCCGGCGATTTGTGGCCCCGCATCCGGCGATAGCAGGTCACCGATCTGGCCGACTCTGCACCGTGTACTAGGCCAGCACACCGAAGGCGTCTGCTGTATCCAGCGTGCCATCTGTGGCAAGCAAAATCACGAGGAGCATCTATGTCGAGTAGAAATAATAGCCGGAAGTGGTTAATAGCCTGTTTATTCTCAAGCATCTTTATGCTCATGCCGCCTGCTTCTGGGGCAGCAGGTAATTCTGCTTCAGCGCCAATGCGCGATTCATGTGTGTTGATTGATAACGACTTTGACATTGATGACATGATGGCTATCCCTTTGGTGATTGGCAATAAATATGTTGCTGCCATCATTCAATCTGAAGGTTATACGCTGCCCGAGCAGGGCGCAGCTGCGATCGATCAATTGGTTAATCGCATTCCCGATCAACCCAATCAACGCAAAATTCCAATTATTGTTGGCGGAAAACAAGTACCAAGTCCAGACCTGAATCGATGGTATTGGGCAGCCTATTTCCGGTCCATGATGAATCAAGCTGATGGACTTTTAGCTGATGCACCAAAGCCTTGGTCTTCGGACAATCTATATGTCAAAAAGGTTGTCGAGTCGGTGGCCAACTGTAAAAAAGTCTCTTTATTGATTATCGGGACTTACACTTCGTTTGTGAATTACAGCCCCTTGATTCGAGATAAAATTGACAGGGTCGTGATCATGGGTCAACCCGTTGGTGATAATTCTAGAACGATGGGCCGTGAGTCCTTTAACTGTAGTTATGATTTACCGGCATGCAAGACGGCTATGGCTCAGTTACAAGGGTTGAATATTTATTTTGTTGATATCCCCCGCGATGAGGATGTTGGTGGGGTATGTGCTAATACCTTAACTCCTTCACCTAATTGCTATATCCCGAGTTACGAGATGGTCGCCGGAGGGAATGGTTCTGAAGGATTGTTAGACACTGGTTTGCCGGGCAGATTAAAGCGTGCGTTAACAAGGGATATTAATTGCAATAATAAATTCACCAAGAGTTCTGATCCTGGCAAGACGATGCCAAAGCCAGATTTTCTTGGTAGTGGTTATTCAGACTGCACGGCATTGTCAATCTGGGTTCCTGCAAATGTTTCCGCTGGGCCTGGCGGAGAGATGTTGCTATGGGATCAAACAGCTGCTCTATTTTTAGTTCATCCGGAAATTTTCGCACTCTACTACCCACCAAAAAATTCCGCACAAGGTGGCAAACACTATGAGCCGATTCTTATTAATGGTTCATATGCTGAAACCGCTGAGTTTCTTCGCCAGCTTTGGACAAAAGAGACCAATCGAGTTATTACTTGGTGATTTTTAAATTGATGAATTTGAAAAGATAATGTTCTTTGCATCCGCAAAATAGATAAGGCTTCGCCTGACAAAATGGTAATAGCTAGGTTTATTTTGTCTCTCGAATCGTCTGATTTCTTTTTAAATTGTTATTAATGGAATTTTTGTGCATGATGATTGTAAGGTAACCTTGAAACGCCTTTTAATTAGTATTTTATTTGCAACCCTCAGTTCATGCGGTAGCGTAACAAATATTGGTGGTACTGGAACTAAGCCAATTTACACCATGATTTTGGATGCTGGAAGTAGTGGCACACGTATCCATTTTTATAAAATCATTCCTGGCCAAGGCGATTATCCGCAAATTACACTGCTTCGTAGCCAAAGTTTTGTTGATAATGGCATCAATGATTTTTTAAATGACGCTGGCACGATCGATCCATCTGCTTGGACGGAAAATAATTCAACCGGCTTACCCAGCGGCTACCTGCCGCAGGGTTGCACGATGACGATGGACTCATCAAACGGTAATCAGAAAGATGTTTCCCTATGTGTTATTCAGCCCCTTCTCGATTCGATGGCTGGCACAATGACTGCAGATGGCGTCACACCCGATCAGGTTAAGGTTGAGCTCTTCTCTACAGCTGGTATGCGTACCATGGCGCTATTTAATGGCGGCAGTTTTAGTGATTTGCAAATAGCAAGTTTTTATCGCTCTATGAAAGATTACGCACAGAACGCAAAAGGGTTTGCGGTGGGCGACTTTCGCACCAGCAATGGTAATAGCGAAGAAGGTTTATGGACGTGGATTAATCTAAATGATCAGTATTTCAATGCTTTTGGTGGGAATGCAACGTATTACATAGGCAATCCAACTGTACGCGGTGATTTTGAAGTCGGTGGCTCGTCTATGCAGGTTGCTTTTCCAACAATAAGCATCTCCATAGGCGATGATAATAACGTCTATCCTGTAAAAATAAATGGGTATTCTTATAACGTTTTTAGTAAATCGTTCTTAGGCCTTGGTGGGGATGATGCTCGTAAGTTCATGCGCGCTTATGATTATAGTAATAATAGTAGTGCTACCTATACCGGCATAGACTGTTTTGGCTTTTCGGCAAACGCTAGCAATACTCAGGAGGATAGTGGCGTATTCTTATTCAACGCTACATTTTTCCCAGCAGTGAAGGCTCCCGTATCAGGAAATCCTACGGGTGCCATATGGCCAACCATTGTTTCTAACACATCACCAAGTCCCTTAGTAGTGAGTTCTGCGGGAAATTACAAACTGAGTACTTGTTCCAGTAAGTACAACAATGTAGTGAATAGCGTAATTTCCTTACCAAGAAATAACTACGGTACTGTAAACCAGGGAAATGCAGCCTCGTACGATGATTTTATAATAAAGATTGCCAGAAGTAGCGCCCCTTTTGTTGGTCTGGATGGTTTTTATTGGCCAGCCAATTCCTTGGGGTTGGCTCCTAAGGGGCAGTTAAAATCCAATTTTTCTCGAAACCAATTTGTCGCAGCACTTGAAAGTGTTTGCCCTGATGGTGGAGCAGGACCATCAGGTGAGAAGTTAAAAGCAGTGCGTGTCTGCCCTGATGCTGCTTATATGAATAATTTTTTGTGGCAATTTTCAGGTTCTGATGGCTTATTTACATCGAATACTGGGGCAACTTTTGAAGGTGTTGTCCCTAATTCAGTTAAAGGTCAGTCTGTACTATCCTGGACCCGTGGATATTTGCTGCAAAAGTATGCCAATTAGCCTAAAGCGGTTCTGCGCCTGATATTTTTATCTTCTATTTGCCAAGAGGAGTGCTCATGGTTGATATTGAACCGGATACTCCTTTGCTTTGGGTTTTACGACTGCTTCAGACATTCCTTAGTTAATTTCCTAGGGGTAAGGTTATCGCGATTATTAAAAAGGCAGCAGAAGTTGAAAGCAAAAACGAAACACAGCGCTGCTAGTTTCCCTGTGGGCGATGACAAATGATTGACGGTCAACGCGTTATTCTCGCCGCACTGCCTCTTGGCGGTGACTCCAGGGGGTTATCTTGAAACGGCACCGGCAGTGGCTTTGCAGTGTCTACTTTCTATGCTTGGCAGTTGCCTCGTACGATGCGTTTGCCCAGTCTTCACTCACTCTTTATGGCACCGTGGACATGGGTATCGCCTATCAAAGCCATTCGGCCAATGACTCCGGCGCGTACGGAACAGCATCGCGCGTCGGTCTTATGAACGGCGGCCAATCAGGCAATCGTTTCGGATTGAAGGGAAAGGAACAGATCGCTTCAGAGACCGAGTTGAATTTTGTGCTGGAAAACGGCTTTAGTCTTGGCAACGGCAACGTGACGCAGGGCGGGCGAATATTCGGCAGGCAGGCCTGGCTAGGGCTGAAGCAAAACGGTCTGGGCACTTTCAGGTTCGGCAGGCAGTATGACTTTGCGTATGAGTACGCATCCGAACTGACCCCATTCGGACCTGGCGACTTTGCGAACGCAGCGCTCGGACTATCCTTTGGCTCGGCGAGCGCCGAGCGTTTCAGCAATATGATCCGGTTCGAGACAGATCAGATAGGTGGGTTCAAAGCTGGGCTCGGCTATTCGTTTTCCACACAGATGCAATCAGGTTACACAAGCAACGGAGCGCTTCCCGTCAAGCCGGGCGATTCGGCGAACTATAACTTTTCGACGCAAGACAACCTTCGTTCATTGACGTCCGGCCTGACTTACCGCGCGGGGTCCCTCTACACCACTGCCACCTACAACGTCTATTACCCGAATGCCGCGACGGCCAACGACGATGTCGTCAATGCGACCGCATGGATTCTTGGTGCTGCGTATGACTTGGGTCTTTTCAAATTTTCCGCAGCCTACGGTCAAACACGAAATGGCTGGCTCAACCCGGCTCAAACCTTCCAGGTGCTCAGGGAACCCAGCAATCTTGGTTACCTCAATAGCGCCGTTTTGTTTGACCCGAGTATCGCCGTGGATTCCTACCTGCTCGGTCTGTCGATGAGCCCGGACAAATCTTCAACCGTATTCCTGTCATGGCAACTCGCCAAGCCTTTGGCGTCCATGCATTCGAACATGAGTTTCCCGGTTGATACCCAGACCGTCTATAGCATCGCGTACACGCACAACTTCACCCCGCGCACCAACGTCTATGCCTTCGGTGCTTACTCCACCAATTACAGTATGAGCCAGGGCTTGACGTACGCATTGGTCGGCGTTGGCGTACGCCACAAGTTTTGACGACTTATAAACTTCTTCAGTACGTTATGTACCAACATACGCTTGATCAGGCACGAACGCCCGCACCGACTCACCCAGAGTCGCCGAAATCGCGTAGATGTCAGTGATGCGGGTGAGTGAAAGCTCTGTTTCATTGCGACAATCAAATTAATCCATTCTTTAATTTGATTTACAACATGAAAGAACGCTTACACATCGGCACACATATCGGCAATAATATGTCTAATATATATTTAACTTGTTGAAATAAATAGAATAATATATTATATAACATCGGCATAAATAGAGCGTGTATACGGGGTTCTATGCATTCCTTATCCTTTACTTCACCGTCTCAGATGGAGCCACTCACCATCGATTCGTCTCGCCCGCACTTTGGCGAGTTGCTTGGGATGGGGCACGAGTTAGGCGTTGACTCCGCAGTTCTTGAGGTAAAAATCGCTCCAAAAACAGCACAAGGCATGTCCAGCCTTGTGCTGGGCATGAATTGCTATTACTCGAACCTCATTGAAGGTCACCGAACACTACCGGCCGATATTGCTCGCGCGTTAAGGGATCATCAGGATGTAAATGAGCGGCGAGATCTAAAGAGCTTGTCAATTGCCCATATCGAGGCCGAGAAATGGGCACGCAAACAGAACCTGTTGGCTGTTGGCATCCTCCCATTCGCGTCGACGGTACATCGCATCTTCGCAGAGCACCTCCCTCCAGCGGCGTTGACGCTTGAGAATGGCAAACTCATCGCGCCTGGCGTGTTCCGCAAGGATCAGGGCGATGACGTTGTCGTTGGTAACCATCGCGCGCCAGACCCCACTGCGGTCAGTACGTTTCTGGCTCGCTTTGACGCCGTGTATTCCCAAGTGCTTTCGCTCGCCCACACAAGCGGGGAACATCAACTCAAGGCAATCGCGAGCTGTTTTATGGCTCATCACCGATTCTCGTGGATACACCCGTTTATGGACGGCAACGGCCGGGTTGGACGAATTCTTCTCGATGCGATGCTCAGGTCATGCGGACTGAACAAGTCCGGACTTTGGTCAATGTCGCGCGGATACTCCAAAACACAGGATAAGTACAAGGCCGCGCTCGCGGGTGCCGATCAATCACGAATGGGCGACCACGACGGGCGAGGAAATTTGTCAGAAAAGAAATTGATCGATTTCTGCAAATATTCGATTCAAACCGCTCGAGGCCAAAGTCAATTCATGTACGGTCTGTTCGATATTGAAACGCTGCATAAGCGGATTGACCTGTACTTTCGCTCGGTAAGAACCGACTTGAAACCGCAGTGCTCTTGGTTGTACTCGCACGCCATCTCGTCGGGCGAGTTCGATCGCATGGAGGCTGGGCGGCTGACGGGGATGCCCGAACGCTCGGCGCGGATCGTCCTGTCCTCTATGGTTACCGAAGGATTCCTGGTGTCGGACACGCCGAAGGGTCGTGTGCGCGCGGGATTCCCGATGAAAGCGATTGAGTACATCTTCCCAAATTTATACCCGGTTGGTAGCACAGCAGATGGGGGCGATGACGATGAGATTGATGACGCGAACAACCACTAACCGAGCAATCATGATGCCGACGAATTCCTCAAGTATGGAGAAGTCTAGGTGGTTCAACATCGGCTTTCCGTCTGTCATGAAATCTACAGACCTGCTGTGACCTGTGACCTGTGACCTATGACCTATGACCACACATTACACAACGCTTGACGCCGCGCCACCAGTCACAATTGACGATCTACCGGATTCAGCGGCCACGATGACCGGATTCCTCACCGTGCTCTCCTCCCTCTGAACTGCGTTTTCTTGAACCCCGATCAGCCCCTGAATGCTCGCTGTCGTAGTCTTGATAGTTTGATTTTGCCTTGGCATCGGCGTTCTTTGCACGTTCCTGATTTTCGGACGACATCTTGTTGAAGTCGCTCGACTCCCGATTTTTTGCATTCTGTGACTGATTTTCGTAGTCGTCATGCGCACGGGTCTCGTCATGATGGACATTGCGCGCGCTGTCTGCTGACTCAGTGCGACTCGCCTCGCGCTGAGCGTTTTGGCGAGCCTCGGACTGCCCTCCACCATACTTATTTTGCAGACCCGAATTCGAATATGGCACATTTCCACGATGGTCCGGGTTGTAGTTCCAGTTTCCTTCATGACTGAAATTGGATCCCGCGCGATTATTTACATTATTGAAGTTCCGATTGAAGTTGTTGAAGTTGGTGTTATTGATGGTGATTGAGCCATGGCTCCAGTTCGGGCTGGACCAGAGTGCCGCGCCCACAGCCATCCCTGCGCCAAAAGACATCAGCCCCATGGCCGCTGTCGCACCGGGGGCGTAGCCGCCAGGACCCCAGCCAACACCATAGCCGTACCCATAGCCCCAACCGGGATACGGTGGAAATGCAGGGTATGGCCATGGTCCATAGACCACCGTCGGATTGTAGGTGGGCACATAAATGACCTGAGGGCTAGCCGGCACGATCAATATGTTCGACTCCGGAGTCGTTGAAACAGTGAGTTGCGACGTCGAATTTAAATGACCTGCGCTCCTGGCCTTGGCACGCAATGCCTGAATCGCCTGCATCACATCCTTGGGTTGCGCCAGATAGGCGTCACCGATTTTTTGTGCCCAGTCGAGTTTGTTGCCCAGGACATTCAGGGCCTCAGGAAATGAAACCAGGGACTTCACGCTGTTATCCCATTTTTGAGGGCCTAGCGCTGTTTGCAAGGCGTCACCCTTCACGTTCGGGTTGGCCTGCAACCAACTTGTCGCTTCAGCAATCTCCAGTGGATAGGTTGAGGCCATCAACATCTGCGACAACAGCGAGTCTGGATAGAGCGCAATGGGTGCGACCAAGGCCTGGAGTTGCGGCTCGGTCAACAACGATGCGGCCGTGGCTGCCTGTGCGTACGCCTCACTGAATACTGGAAGCCGCGCATATTCGCCCGCGACACCAAGAGACAAGACCAAGGCAGCGACTGCAGTCAACGAAAGTTTTTTCATCAAAACATCCAATCTATACATGCAAAAAAACAGGCCTGCGCAGGAGTGCATCGCTATCGAGAGTCACTACCGGGTTTCAGCTTCCCGCTGATGGAGTGTGTGTGCTCCCTCTCAAAAGTGATAGGCGATTCGGGCCGTGCCAACCTGGGAGAGATAGTTGTTGCCGGCCTGCAGCCCATAAGTGGCCTGCACTTCCCACCCGTCTTTGGCGAAAAGCTGCACCCCCACATTGACGCGCCCGAGCACCGGCACGGCGCTGGAGGTGTTCTGAAAATTTCCGTTCGAGGCATTGGCGCCGACGAAGCTGGCGTTCTGCACCCATTTGTCATTGCTATTGAAGCTTGCGCCGACATCCACAAAGGCGCGCAGCGTCATGCCGTCTTCGAAATCCTTGCGGGTGCCGAACTCCACCATCGGCGAGATCACCACATTGGTCTGATTGCTTGAGGCATAGGCGAGTGCCAGGTTACCTGTACCTGATTCTTGCCAGCTCGGGCTGTAGGTATTGATCAGGTCCAGATCCGCATAGGGACGAATGTACATGTCCGTGAGTGCGAATTCATAGGCAGCCCGCAGCCGGCCACCCACCTGTAACGCACTTGAATAGCCAGTGAGCGCGCTGCTGGCGACCTGTGCATTCGGCACAATCGATCCGTCGAAAACGCGGCTGTTATTGAACGATCCGCCGGCGAGCGCAACCGAACCGGCGAACGACCAGTTCCCCGTGAGATATTGCGCCGACACGCTGCCATCAAAAATCTGCCCACGGCTGGAGAAATTCGACGCTGAGGCAAGGTTGTTGCCAGCACCGAGCGCGCCACCGACATACCAGCCCGGCGCCACCTGCTTCTGTCCACCAAACCGAATCGTCTGCCCATCGACCTTGTAGCCGGGATTGTCGGCAACGGCATATTGGTTTGCTTGTCCGCCAAGAACCCGGGCCCAGACGCAGCGATCCTCGCCCAGGAGGGTACCGTCACGGACGAAGTTTGGGCAACCCAATGCGGAGCCAAGCAGGCTGGAGCCCGCGCGCGCCAGGTTCACAGCTTGTGTTGACGCCACCCCTGGGTTGCTGGCATTGAGCACGGCAGCATAGCTGGCGGCACTCTGGACTTGGCTAAGCGTGCCGAAGAGCGTTGCAAGGACGGGATCAGCGCTGGTCCAGGCCCGGGCGAGATAGCGGGCCAGACTGCTCTGGTTATCCGTCAGCGACACACCGGATGGGGTGAAGTTGGCGGTTGGTGTCAGGGCCACCTTGTTGCCAACGATCTGACTATCCCACGTAAATGCAAGCGACGACGACACGGTCGCGCTGTAGTCCAGATTGCCGGTGACGGAAAGAACTTGAAGCGATCCAGGCAATAAAGCCATGGCCTTGGGCACAATGCTGCCTGCCACTTGCGCGTTGCCCTGCACGACCAGCATATCGGCCGACTGCGCAGCGCGCGAATCGATATCCACGGTCAGTCGCCCGCTCGCAGTCTGGTTGAATCCACCGATGATCGTGGTGGTGCCTATCTTGCCAGGGCCCGCCGGGTTGATCTCGCCATAATTATTGAAGGTGCTGTTGGCAACGACTGCGGTTGCGCCACCCGACCACGTACCGTAATTCCACGCGTCGCCGGCACTCGCGGAATTGGGTCCCAGGATAATGTTGCCTGTGATTGCACCGTAATTGTAGAGATTGGTGATGCCGCTATTGGAAATGATGGCATTGCCCAAGTATCCATTTTGGGTATTGATGGAACCGCCAGAACTAACAGTAATAGTGTTGGGGGTGAAGCCATGCCCATTATTGGTCGCCTCACCGCCAGACACCAGGATGCCCGCTGCGCCGGCCCCGCTGCCACCGATAACTTTGCCCCCAACCGTGATTGAGATTGGCGACATGTAGGTGCTGTTACCCGAACTTTGCGCGATGATGCCAATCGACCCGAGGCCAGAGGCACTGATTGTGCCGCCAGTCTGGTTGATCGTGATCGCTCCGCCCTGGCCACTGTAGGTCGGGCTCGGTAAGCCAGAATAAAGTTGGCCGCTATTGCCCATGACCACATTTGAGGTGGTACTTTGGTTGTAGCCGGCTGCAATGCCACCGCCCCCGCCTATGCTTTGCGCGACGATGCCATGCGCATTGACCCCGGTGGTGCTAATGTTTCCCGCGCTGGTGATACTGATGGCACCTCCGTCAGCGCCAGACTGGTAAAGCGTCGGCAGGGTATTGGAGACTAGCGTCGCCAGCGGCAACGATGGGTCGCCCACCAAACCACCGCCCGCACCGATGCTTTGTGCCACGATCCCCCATGCGCCAGCGCCAGAGGTCGTAATGCTGCCGGCCGAGCCCAGGGAAACCGAGACGTTGCCGCCTGCAGCAGAGTTTTGTCCGGGCTGGGTCTGCACAACCGCGTTCGACAGGTTGGTCGCGGTGGCCGTCATGATGCCACCGCCACCGCCAATACTTTGTGCCGCAATGCCGAAACTGCGTGCGCCGGTGGTCAGGATCGATCCATTCTCAGTAACCGACACCGTGCCCCCGCTACCTGAGGCACCAGACTTGCCACCCAAGTTGACGCTGAACGACGACGAGTCAGTCCAGGGCACGATGCCGCCGGACGCGCTCGCATTGGTGTTGCCCAGACACTGGGTCGCGGATAAGCCACTTGCGCCCGCCGACGCCGAATTGGTGCAGCCAGCCGAGCCGACCCCGCCGCCCCCGCCGATCGATTGCGCGAGAACACCGTAGGCATCGTCGCCCACGGTGACGATCTGAGTACCGCTGCCGTTGGTGACCGTCACTGCGCCGCCGCTGCCGGCGACCCCGCCACTGCCCGTGTAGGAAACTCCAAGGCTAAGGTTGGTGACGTTGTTCACGCTGCCCTCGCCGCCCACACCACCACCACCACCGATTGATTGCGCAACCACCGCAGTGGCGCCGTAACCGGCGGTGCCGATGAAGCCGTTGGTCTGGGTCACCGAGGACGGGGATGCCTGGAAGTTATTGGTGACGGTCACCGCGCCGCCATCGCCGCCAGAGCCGCCGGAGCCGCCCACCGCCACGGTGGCGCCGTAGGTCTTCCCCGGTTGGTTGATGTTGCCGAGCACTGTGTTCGCCGCCGTCGCGACGCCGCCGGCGATGCCACCACCACCACCCACAGACTGAGCCAGAATGCCGTAGGCGCGCTCACCCAGCGTAGCGATGGCACCCCCATTATTGACCGTCACGGCACCACCACTTGACCCTGGCCCAGCGGCACCGCCCACCGAGATCGTCCCGACGTAAGTGGTGCCCGGGTTATTGAGGTAGTTCGAGATCGTCCCGAGCGCGGTGATTCCAGCAGCCGGATCAGTGCTGCCCCCCGACCCGCCCCCGCCGCCGATGGACTGGGCCAGAATGCCGTAGGAATCGCCACCGGTCGTCACGGAGACGTTCTGGTTGGAGCTATTCGTATAACCGTTGGCGATCACCGAACCGGTGGTGATCGTGCCGGTATTGGTTGCTGTCACGGTTCCGCCCGCTCCGCCGACGTTGCCCTTACCCCCCACTGAAACCTGCAGGTTGATCAAATTCCCGCCAGCCGTCGCGGCCCCACCGCCGCCGCTGCCGCCCCCACCACCGATGCTTTGCGCCAGGATGCCCGACGAACCGGAGCCGGTGGTCGAGATGGCTGCTGTACCGTTCGCATTTTGAGCCTGAAAGGCAAGATTGCTGACCAGAACCGTGCCGCCATTGCCACCGCCGCCGCCGTTGCCGCCCATGCTGTAGGCCAGCCCCACTGCAGTGCCGGGAGTGCCGCCGAGGTTCGGGCTCGCGGCGGTTGCATTGCCCGCCCCGCCGTTGCCGCCACCGCCACCGATGGATTGCGCCTCGATGCCGGGCGCGTTATTACCGACCGTCGATATCAGGGTCGTTGCGCTAGAGCTGAAGGTATTCGAGATCGGAACGTTAGGCGACGGGTTGGCGAGGCTCGGCAAAGAATAGCTGTAGGGGGCGTTCATCACGATCACATCCCCGCCACTGGAGGCCGCACTGCCCGATCCGCCAACCGACACAGCCAGGTTCAGCGTGGGAGACTTTCCCTGGACCGAATTGGACCCTGCAGTCGAGTCGGCTCCGGTGCCGCCGCCACCGCCGATCGATTGAGCCAGAATGCCGATCGCACCGTTGCCTTGCGTGGAGATTGCGCCGGCAGTGTTCTGGGCCGTCACCGCTGCGCCCGCGCCCCCGCTGCCCCCCGTGCCGCCGACCGCAGTACTGAACGAAATGGTAGGAATTGTGGGATCAGCCGCAATGGCCAGCGACTTGGCGAGTGCTGAACCGCCATTGCCGCCGCCGCCGCCGATGCTTTGCACCAGCATACCGATTGAGTCGGGCCCGGTCGCGCTGATGTTGCCTGAATTCGTGACCGATACTGCTCCGCCGCCGCCGCCGCTGCCGCCGTTGCCGCCGAGCGCTATCGCCGCGGAGAAAATCACGCCGGCGCTGTGGGTCAGCGCGGCGCCGCCACTGCCGCCGCCGCCGCCAACACTCTGCGCCAGCACGCCGGCAGAACCCTCGCCATTGGTCGTGACGGTCGTCCCACTGGACTGGGAATAGCTGACGTTACCGCCGGCTCCACCGCCGCCACCGGCACCGCCAATCGCGGAGGAGATAAAGAGGCCGGCCGACTTGGCATAACCACCGTTGCCGCCACCGCCACCCACGCTCTGCGCCAGCACGCCCGCAGAAAAATCGCCAGCAGACGTGAGCGTGCCGCCGCTAAGATTGACCGACACCCCACCACCGGAGCCGCCCGAGCCACCACGGCCACCCACCGCCACGAACAGCCCCGCGGCGTTGCCGCCGTTGCCACCGCCGCCGCCGATGCTCTGCGCCAGAACGCCAATGGCACCGTCGTTCTGGGTCGTGAGGCTGCCACCCGTCATGTTGACGGTGACCGCACCACCGGAACCCCCCGCGCCTCCGGCATCGCCGACGAAGGCCGCTGCCCCTTGCCCGCCAGAACTGCCACCGCCACCGCCGATGCTTTGCGCGACGATGCCGATCGCCGAATTGCCGCTGCCTGAACTGCCCGTGGCAATGATCCCGGAGTTGGTCACAGACACCGCACCGCCGGAAGAGCCGGAGGTATTGCCGCTGGAATTGCCCAGAATCACGCCTGATGTAACGGAGGAGCCGCTGAACACGGCATTGCTCGCGGCTGCCAGCAAGCCTCCCGCAGCGCCGCTCAGCGCCACGATGCCATATGCCGAATTGCCATTCGTAGTAATGCTGCCGGAATTGGTCACGCTAACGCTGGCGGTACTGCTACTTGAACTACCGCTATACGTGCTGCCAAGGTAGTTGACGCCGCTACTGGCGGCCTGGGTGAGAATGCCGCTGCCACCAACACTCAGCGCACCGATTCCCACTGACAATGCCCTGCCGGTGGTGCTGATGCTGCCGGCATTATTGACAGTAACCGAACCCGACGAAGAGCTGCCGCCGGTGGCGACGATGTTGCTGGAAAACGGTGACAATGTGTCGGCATTGCCTGCACTCACTGCCAGCACGCCGGCCGAAAACGCGCTTGAACTGCCGCCGGTTTGACCGATGGTCACCGTTGAACCTGAACTGAGCGATACAGACACGTTCCCGGCTGTTTGCGTGCCGTTATAGTTATTCAACGGCGTGCTACCGGTTGCGCTGGTGGCCAAGATCCCGATCGGATTGCCTTGCTGCAAGGTGATAGACCCTGTGCTGCCGAGCGTGACAGCGACATTACCCGCGCCGCCCGGCTGCTGGGGGCCGCTGGAACTGGTCACATTGCAGTTGCCGTTGGGGCAAGCCAGAGCCCCCCCGACTGAACTGGCCGCGATGCCTATCACCCCCGCATTCAACGACGATGAAAAAGCTCCGCTGCTGGAGATCGAGCCGTTGTGCTGAACCGTGACGTTGCCGCCAGCACCCGCCGTGGAAAAGCTATAGGAGGTGCATTTACTGTCGCCGCAATGCCAGCCGTTGCTGCCACCCAGCGACAGGGCGTTGATGCCATTAAACGACGCGGTGCCATAGGCACGCGCGGGCGCCCAATTGTCATAGGTCTGGATGATGCTGCCCGCGTTCGTTGTCACGTTGACCGCGCCCCCCGCACCCCCATTGCCGACGGACGCCTGCCCCTGCAAGCCGGTGCCACCGGACGAGAAGGCCGCCAACGCGCTTGAATAGGGCTGCCAGGGCACTCCTGCACTAGCTAAGGCCCCCGTACCCGGAGGGCCAACGTATAGGGTGCCTGTGCTATGGGTCAAACTGACGGTACCACCGGCACCGCCCCCATTCCAACCGTTGCTCGATCCGTTGCCCCAGGCATTTGCCCCAAAACTGGCTGCGGCCAGCGTTCCTAACGTGTAGATCTGACTTGTCGACGGGCCGTACGCCCAGGCCCCCCCCGTAGGCAGCGTTGCGGTCTGGACATAGCCTGCCAGGGTTGCCGAGTTGGTAACCGTGACGGCAGGACCATTCATCCACGATGGCAGTGATGAACCCCCCTGATATTGCGATCCGCCCGCCTGCACGCTGATGCCAGTCAGCGGTATGTATATCGACTGACTTGATGCGCCACCGCTAAAATTTGTACCGGCCATGGCATCGACCGTCAAACTCGGTGACGTCGCACTTGCAGCGTTGGTAGTGGTCAACAGCAACATGCCAGGCGACAAGTAAGGACTGATGCTGAGGCTGTTATAGGTGACTGCCTGGCCGGCGATAAAGCTATTTCCTGACACGCCCTGCGTGACAATTGTTTGCGCCAACGCCGGCGCGCCAACCACCGGTAGCACCCATGCGGCCAGAATGGCCAGACGAGACATTCCCCGAGACCGACCACCTGTACTGACGCAATCAGCTTGTTTTGTTGTAACCACCAATATGCTAACCATTTCGTTTCAGATCAATAAAATGCGATCATGTTGAAAACCCTGAACTGCACACCGTCCAACAGTAAACACATGTTTATCTTGGCACAGCGCAATGCTCGTCAGGCTCTCGATTTCTCTCATTGTTGAGACTTTTCTCTGTTATGAATACCGAACGCATCTCTGCCCCAGCCAACATGGACTGCCTGACGATTGCAGTGGTCGAGGATGACGAGGTATTGCGTGAAGAACTGTGCTTTCAGTTGAATAGCCTGGGATTTACCGCTAAGGGTTTTGACGGGGCAAACGCGCTATACCGATTTCTGGCGACTGAACGACGTGTGATTGCAATTCTGGATATTGGTCTGGAGGGGGAAGACGGCCTGTCGATCTGTGAGCATCTCCGATCCGGCAATCAACGTATGGGACTGATTCTGGCGACGGCGCGTGGCCAACGAGAGGACAGGCTTGAAGGACTCTCAGTCGGTGCTGATGCCTATTTGGTAAAACCGATTGACGTTGACGAATTGATATTGCATGTCAAGCGTCTTGCCAACCGGATTCTGGCAAAAACACGACACTCTGACCTGACTGCCATCAACACGGTGCAGAGCAGAGACTGGTCGCTTGACTCCATCAGGGCACGGCTTAAATCACCTGGCGGAGGTGAAGTGCCGCTGACCCTCAGCGAGTTGGCTCTTGTATCAATATTGCTCGGGCACCACGATGAGGTTTGCACCTTTGTGCAACTTGCAAAAGCGTTGGACCTCCTGCCTGATGAATTGGATCGGCACAGACTCGAAGTGATCGTCAGTCGGATGCAAAAAAAAGTCGTTCGACAATGCGGGGTGCGGTTCCCGATCCGCTCGGTCCGCAACCAGGGATATATTTTCAGTGCCTGATTTATCCCTTCTTAATACCTATACGCTGATATTCCTGATCGGTGCGGGTAACTTGATCTTTGCAATACTTGCCTGGACGTACCTGCGCACGCAGGCCGCAGGTAATTTGGAGCTACGGGTATGGCAGCGTGCCAAACTTGCCTTGGGAATTGGCACCCTGATGAGCTGGATGCTTCCTCAGCTTCCGCTGGAATTTCGCTGGATAGGATTCTGTGGCGCTGCGCTTCAAACACTCGGGATTGCGGTCGAGTTCATGGCCTATGCCGAGTTCTTTCATTACCGGAAGTTGCGTGCGCTCACACGTGCGATCGTTGCCTTTTTCCTCATTATTTTGATTGCACTTTTCTTTTTTGATCAAACCAGGAACATCGCGAATACCTATCGATCGGCAGTTGCCGGAATTTTTTACATCGGCATGGCCTATCTGATGCTGAAAAATTCGGGAGATGATCGTCTGATGCGAAGCATCATGGGCGTTGTCGATCTTATCGTTGCCTGTTCCCTTTTTCTTCGCGTAACGTTCACCTTTTCATTTGCTCCGATTCCCGCATATTCAGATCACGTGATTATCCAGTTGATATATCTCGCATTCTTTATGTCTCTGATGATCAACGGATTTGGTTTTCTGCTTCTTGTAAAAAAACGTGATGATATTTCATTGCGAAATGCTCTGGCCGAGCTATCACGTCGTGATCAGTTGCAGCGTGAAATGCTGACAACTGTCGCCCACGAATTCAGAACTCCGGCTGCTCATATCAAGGCATCTCTGGACTCGCTGGCCATATTAGCGAAGGATTTTCCTTTGGAGATTCTCAAGCGCCATGAGAACATGCGACGCGCCACCACGCGGCTGATTGACTTGTCCAATACCCTGATCACGCGCGACCGACTGATTGATCGATCGCTACAAGCCACCCTGCAGCCGGTTGATCTTGTGCGATTGCTGAAGGAAGTGCAGGCGTACTATCCTGCCTCTCATGAAATTTCGTTGGACGTTCCAGCCAAACCGGTCATCCATCCGGTCGACCCTGGAGTACTGCGCATCGCATTGCACAATCTGATCGACAATGCACTTGAACATTCACCTGCCGCAGCAACGGTGCAGTTGTTATTGGTCGATGATATTGACGCCGTCGTTATTTCAGTCGCTGATCGTGGCAAGGGAATACCGCAGAACCAAGTGCATTCCATATTCGAACGACATTTCAGTCTGAGCGGAAAGGTCATGCGCGGGCTGGGCCTATCCATTGTGCGATCGGTTGCACAAGCCCACGGTGGGGAGGTATCGGTTCGGAGCAATATTCCATACGGCTCTATTTTTTTGATTTGCTTAAAAAAATAGTGCGCCCGAGTAAGAATTTCTAAAATTGAAACGCCGGCATTGTTGCGTGCTGCTGCATCGCTTAGGACGAAGTCGTTAAAGCAGCTTTGGGTGATCTCGGAATTTAGAATGTCACGCTGACTGAAAGACCACCGAGAGGTGATTGAGATAGTGCGATCTTTCCTTCATAGAGACTGACCAGGTCCTTGGCGATCGCCAAGCCCAGGCCAGAGCCCGGCACCTGTTCATCCAGGCGCACTCCCCGCTGGATGACCGCATCGCGCTGAGCCGGATCAAGGCCCGGGCCATCGTCATCGATCACGATGGTCAGTTGGCAATCAACCACGCTGGCATGGATGCATACGAGCAACGTTGCCCACTTGCAGGCGTTATCGATCAGGTTGCCCAATATTTCCTGCAAATCCTGGGCTTCACCGCGAAAGCAGAGGTCGTCTGGCGTGATCTTGACTTCGAAACGCAGGCGACGTTCCGCGTGGACGCGCTCCATGACCCTGACCAATTGCGTGATGATGGGTGCGATGGGGGTTGAAATGCGCGGCGCTTCAGTCGTAGCGGTGGCGCGAGCACGCCTGAGCCGCCATTCAACCTGCTGCTGTAGCGTAGTCACCTGATCCGCCACCAGCCTCGCAAGATCCCCCACGGGGCCGTCGGCACGGCGATCGTGGTCGGCGGCGTTGGCCATGACCGCAAGCGGCGTCTTGATTGCGTGGGCTAGGTCGCCTGCCTCGGCGCGCGCCCGCTTGACGACGCGCACGCTATGGTCGAGCACACTGTTGAAGTCGTTGATCAAAGGCTGCACTTCGTGCGGAAACTCACCCTCGAGTCGGCGCAACGGCCCGCCGCTTAGGCGCTGGAGTGCGGTCTGCAGTGCACGCAGCGGGGCCAGCCCAATCAGAACCTGGGCCACGGCGGCCAAGGCAAGGCTGATGAAGAGTATCAGCAAGAACAGGACCAACCGGTGCGTCCAGTCGCCCACCGTGTGGTTCAGGTCTTGCACTTCCGCAGCCACGACTAAACGCCAGTCTTGGCTCGGACGATCAGCAATGTGCACGGTTCGCTCCACCACCTTCAGGTCCTTGCCATCGGGGCCTCGAATGGTGTGGAAATGCAGTTCACCATCGGCCATTTGATCTCCCGGCAGGACCAGCACGCTGTCCCAAAGCGACCGCGATCGCATCGCATCCAAGCCGCTCGGGTTGTTGATCTGCCAGTAGAGCCCTGACAGTGGCCGCATAAAGCGCGGATCCGTCAGCGGTGTACGCAACATCGGTTCGCCCTGCTCGTTCAAATCGAAACTCGCTGCAAGTTGATCCAGGTGTATCTGCGTGGCATTTTCGAACTGACTGATTGCATATTCCCGAAAATATGCGGTCAAGACAAAACCGGCAGTCACGAGTGCGATCGTGATCCAGAGCAAGGTGCCCAGCAGCAGGCGAACCCGAAGTGAGCGCCGCAACGTCGAGAGCGCAGCACGCCAACCCTCGGGGGGGGCGCGGGTTAACTCGGTGCTCATTTGGTGCTCATGTGGGACCACGCATGCGATAGCCCAGACCTCGCACGGTTTCGATGAGTTCTGAAGGGATCTTCTTGCGCAAGCGCCCGACGAACACCTCGATCGTATTGGAGTCGCGATCGAAATCCTGCGCATAGATATGTTCAGTCAGCGTGGTGCGCGAAACAATTTCACCCTGGTGGTGCATCAGGTAGGACAACACCTTGAACTCGTGCGAAGTCAGCACGGCGGGTTCGCCGTCAACGCTGACGCGCCCGCTGCGGGTATCGAGCCGCACCGCGCCACAGATCAGAACGGATGAGGCGTTACCCGAAGCGCGACGAATCAGCGCGCGCACGCGGGCAAGTAATTCTTCCATATGAAATGGCTTTCCGAGATAGTCATCGGCACCCGCGTCGATTCCTGCGACCTTTTCATGCCAGGTGTCACGCGCGGTGAGGATAAGCACCGGCAAGCAAATACCCTGTGCGCGCCAGCTCTTGAGCACGGTAATACCATCGACGAGAGGCAGGCCAAGATCGAGGATTGCAGCGTCGAAGGGCTCGGTCTCGCCAAGATACTGCGCATCACGCCCATTTTCGGCCAAGTCCACGACGTAGTCGGCCTCTTCAAGCGCCAGTCGAACTTGATTCGAGAGCGTGAGGTCATCCTCGACCAAAAGAATCCGCATGCTTGTTTACCTTATCATCACGCAGTGCTTGCTGCGATTTCCCGATACCAACAGCTATTTCAACTTGCTCTTGATCAAGTTGCCGTTTTTCGCATCGAAATTTAGTTTAACGACCAGCCCTTCGGCCTGCAGAATCTTGATCTCGTAGATCCAGTGGCCCTCCTTGCGCTCAAGTTCGACCTCCAGCACATGGCCGGGATACACGATTTCGGCTCGATCGAGGATTGTTCGCAATGAAAGGATATCACCCGCCTCAAGAGCCTTGCGTGCAGCGTCGTGACCCACGACACCGTCGGCGCGGGCTCCAAGGCACAGGAACGCGAACAGCAGCGCCAGCAGCGCAGCTGAAATCCGACGCGCTGAGAAGTAGGTGATGGCAAGCAAGGGTCAGACTCGTTTCAGCAGGAGGTCAAGGCATGCAGGCATTCTAAGCAGCAGATCCTGAACGCAGGATGAACAGAAGGTTCAGTCATCATTCAGGCTCAGTCATGCATCATGGCGTCATGGCCTCGCATCGAGGTCAACACTGTCAATGAGGAAATGCGCCATGAACCACGATCTCAAGTCTTTTGTTCTATCCGTCGCTGGTGCGGTCGTGCCAGCTCTTGCGCTGGTGGCGGGCATCGCGTTCTTAAGCATCCCGTTTTCACTTGGTCATCATCCAGGCGATTCGCCTGACGTCCAGACCGCGCCCGTGTATCACCTGACGTGAAAGCCCAAGTGGTCGAATCCTAAAATGTAATAAAACATCAGGTGAAATTAAATGCACAGCATTAGCAAAGCCAGACGATATACGCCTATCACCATTGGATTGCACTGGGTCATGTTGCTATTGATCGTGGCGATCTACGCCACCATGGAGCTTAAGGGGATTTTTCCAAAGGACTCAGGCGCGCGCGATACGCTTAAACAACTGCACTACACGCTGGGACTGTCTGCGCTGGCGCTAGTGTTCGCCCGGATCCTGGTGAACCTGTTTACTCGGGCGCCACAGGTCATACCGGACCCGCCAAGATGGCAAAAGGTCTCCGCAAAATCGATGCATGTGGCGCTGTACGCGCTCATGATCATGCTGCCGGTTCTGGGTTGGCTGATCCTGAGTGCGAAGGGTCAGGCGATTCCATTTTGGGGTGTTGACCTCCCGCCC
Organism: uncultured beta proteobacterium; assembly: GCA_903821335.1. Classification (GTDB taxonomy): domain Bacteria; phylum Pseudomonadota; class Gammaproteobacteria; order Burkholderiales; family Burkholderiaceae_B; genus Zwartia. The sequence continues at coordinate 21,084 of CAIJKV010000148.1, read as the reverse complement.
TTGATTGGCTCGAACGCCTCGCTCGGGAAGTGGCTCAAAAATATGCATGAGCTCGGCGCCACGGTTGGCTACTTCCTCATCGGCGCGCATGCTGCAGCGGCCTTGTTTCATCATTACGTGATCCGCGACAACACGCTGGTGAGGATGCTTCCGGGTATCAAGGCACCCGGTCTGGACTAGACTCACGCAGTCAGGTATGTTCGCACTCAACGCTTTGCACAGAGAGTACAGTCGATGAAGCTCTACATCACGAATGGATCACCTTACGCACGCATCGTACGAGTCGTTATCCTGGAGAAAGGACTGACGGACCGGGTCGAGATCATTGTCGCAAAGACGCGTCATGCAAACAGCCCGTACTACAGCATCAATCCCTCGGGCCGAGTTCCCTATTTAGTCCGCGACGACGGCGTCGGGCTGGAAGAATCCGCCGTCATCTGCGCGTACCTCGATCGCCTTGATGGCAAGCCCGCGTTCGATTTGCCAGCGGGTGCGCAGGCGTGGGAAGCACGCCGCCTCGAAGCCCTCGCGAGAAGCATGCTGGACGGACTCGCCGTGTTGGGCCGCGAATACAGACGGCCTGAACACGAGCGGTCTCCGACCATACTTTTGCATGAAGCAGACCGCGCCAGGCGGATGATGGATCTTTGGGAGCAGCAGATTGATCAACCGATGTTCCATGGCGCACTCAACCTGGCGCAGATCACGCTCGCTTGCGCCTTGGGGTTCGCCGGTCTGATACCTGAATTTCACTGGCGGCCCGGCCACGCGAAGCTGGGCAATTGGTTCGACCAGATCTCTGCGAACCCATCGCTCGCGGCGACAGCGCCTCCATCGCCTGCGCGGGTGCCCGTGCCGTGATGACTGATTTTTCGCACGCTGAAGTCATCACCTGACGACGACTGAGCAGCGTGGCGATTGACAAATCGACCCAACTGACTACGACTGAGCCGCGTAGCGCGTCACAAACCGACCAATCTGACTACGCCTGAGCATCGTAGCGCGTCACAAACCGACCAACTCAAGCACCGCGTTGGCAAAGATAGCGGGCGCTTCCTGCGGGAGATTGTGCCCCACGCCTGACACCACGCGATGCGCACGGGTGCCCGCAAACCGGTGCGCCAGCGCAGCGGTCTGTGAGGGTGGATGCACCCCGTCGTCTGCACCATCGAATGTAATGGCCGGAACGCTTATCACGGGCTGTGCCGCCAACTGGGTCTCGATGTCAGCGTATGCGGGGTCGCCGGCGACGAGTCCGAAACGATGGCGGTACGAGTGAATCACGACCTCGACAAAGTCCGGATTGTCGAAGGCCAGCGCGGTTTGCTGAAAAACACCTTGTGTGAACGGCCACGTCGGAGACCACTGCTGCCACAGCAGGTGCGCGACGGCGGCGCGATCTTTCTCCAGACCTGCACGGCCACGTTCGCTGTGAAAGTAGTACTGATACCAAAGCATATGCTCACGCACCGGTGTTAACGGCAGCATGGACGTCGCAATGTTCTGAATGTTGTAGCTGTTTTGCGAAACCAGTCCCTTGCAGCGCTTGGGCCACAACGCGGCGACCACGCAGGCAGCGCGCCCTCCCCAGTCGTATCCAGCCAGCACGGCGCTGGGGATCTTCAACGCGTCCATCAGCGCCAGCAAATCGGCGCCCAGAGCCGCCTGCTCGCCCGAACGCAGGGTGTCAGCGCTTAGAAATCGCGTGGCACCATAACCGCGCAAGTACGGCACGATCACGCGACAGCCGGCTTGCGCCAGTAATGGCGCGGCCTGCGCATAGGTGTGGATATCATAGGGGAACCCATGCATCAGGAACACCGCAGGGCCGTGGGCGGGCCCCAGTTCAGCGTAGGCGATGCTCAACACTCCTGCCTGAATATGTTTCAACGCGTGCATAGCGAGCGGACTCCTGATCGAAAAGAGCCTTTCGGCGGACTCTAGGGAACACCCATGCCTGAGCAAAGGTGACGGTTCCCATCATAGGTGATCAGGACATGACCGCAACGGCCTTGACCTGCACCCAGATGCGAGTCCCCGCGTCCAAATTAAGCAAGGCAATGGCTTTTCGGGTGACCCGGGCAAGGACCAGGGTCTGGCCGCATTGGATCCGTACAAGCGCCTGCGATGGGTGCGCATCCTGGGGAGTCGACTCCACGATGCCGGGAAAGTGGTTTTGAATGCTGGTATTGACCGGCTCAGCGAGCGTGATGCTGACATCCTTTGCCAACACGCGCAGTCTGACGTGCTTGCCGACTGCCAGTCCGCTATCGCTGATCCAAAGGGTTCCGCCTTCAAAATCGACACGCATGAGGTTCCATTGCGGATCATGTGCCTTGATAGAACCGTCGATCAGGACACTCACCTCGTCGCCGCTTGAGACCGGGCTGTTGACTGAAGCGAAGACCTGCGCAGTCGGCCCCGCGCATTGGACTCGCCCGCGTTGCATCACGACGACATAGTCTGCGAGGCGGGCGATTTCATCGGTTGAGTGCGTGACATACAGCATTGGGGTGCCCAACTCATCGCGGATCCTTTCCAGCCACGGGAAGATTTCTTGTCGTCGGGCCTGATCCAGCGCCGAGAGCGGCTCGTCGAGCAGCAGCAATTTCGGTTGGGTGGCCAGGGCACGCGCGATGGCCACGCGCTGGCGCTCCCCGCCGGACAATTCATCGGGCCTGCGCCTGAGCAGTGCCTGGATGCCCAGAAGTGCGATCGCGTCATCGAGTGCTTTCCTGGCTGATGCCGCTTTCACGCGCGTCACCCCAAATTCGAGGTTTTCACGAATATTGAGGTGTTCGAACAGGCTCGCCTCCTGGAAAACGTAGCCAATCGGTCGCTTCCATGTGGGCAAGAAAAATGAGGTGTCGGAGTCTTGCCAAACATTTGACTGAACACGCACCAGGCCATAGGCGCCGCGCTCTAGTCCCGCGACACAACGCAGAACCGTTGTTTTTCCTGACCCCGACGGCCCGCACAGGACGGTAATCCCGCGTTCGGGGAAGGACACGTCGAACGCCAGATCAAAATCCGGACGAGAGAGCGTGAGCGCAACGCGGTTTTGAAGCGATGTCACGGCATGACCCTTCCGTTGCGTCGCTTGAGCAGCGAAAGACTGAGTAGTACGGCAAACGAAAACACCACCATGCCACCCGCAAGCCAGTACGCCTGACCGTACTCCATGGCTTCAACGTGGCTGTAGATTTCGGTGGAGACCACCCGGGTCTTGCCAGGAATATTGCCGCCTATCATCAGGACGACACCAAATTCGCCAACCGTATGGGCAAAACTCAGGATCGCTGCCGTAATCAGCCCGGGTCGTGCCAAGGGAAGCGCGACGCAAAAAAATGCGTCGATCGGACGGGCGCGCAGGGTAGCGGCCACCTCCATGGGCCGAGAGCCGATCGCCTCAAAGGCATGCTGAATCGGCTGGACCGCAAAGGGAAGAGAAAACAGCACTGAGCCGAGCAGCAGCCCGGTGAAGGTGAATGACCAGAGCCCCCAGCCCATCGCAAGCGTCAAACGGCCGAGTGGTCCGTTCGGGCCCATCAACACCAGCAAGTAGAAACCAAGAACGGTTGGCGGCAGCACCAGAGGAAGCGTAACCAGAGCACTGATCGGGGCACGCCACCTGGATCGCGTCTGTGACAGCCACCATGAAAGCGGTGTCGCGATCATCAACAACACAATCGTGGTCAGGCCAGCGAGTTCAAGCGTGAGCCAAACTGCTTCGATGGACTGCTTGTCGATTGGAAGCGTCATAAGCCCTATCGTCCCATGCGGCCATCAGACTTCGTGGCAAGCAAATCGAGGTGCCCGGCAACATGGTGCGCGCGTCGGGGCTTCATTTGTCCCGAACTCACAGGTCGTACCCAAACGAACGTATGACTGCCTGCGCTTGTTCACCCTTGAGGTAGTTGACCAGCGCCATGGCTGCGGCATTGTCCTGGCCATTGCTGAGCATGATTGCATCCTGGCGAATGGGGGCGTAGAGGTTCGCAGGGACAAGCCATGCAGAGCCTTCTGTGATCTTTCCATCAACGTAGACCTGGGACAAGGCGACAAACCCGAGTTGCGCGTTTTCAGTGGCGATGAACTGGAAGGTCTGAGAAATGTTTTCACCCCGGACGAACTTGGGCGTCAGCTGAGCAAGCAGCCCCATTTTGGTCATTGTCTGGATCGCAGCGGCGCCATAGGGGGCGAGTTTCGGATCTGCAAGCGCCAGGCGGTCGAACGTGCCCGACTTGAGGACTTCGCCTTTGTCGTCGACAACATTCGCTCGTTTGCTCCACAACACCAGTTTCCCAATTGCGTAGGTAAAGCGTGAGCCTTTTACGCCCAGGCCCTCTTGCTCCAACCGGGCAGGGGTCGTGTCGTCTGCCGAGAGCAATACCTGGAAGGGCGCGCCATGTTGGATCTGGGCATAAAACTTCCCGGTAGACCCGAACGAGAGGATCGCTTTGTGTCCCGTAGCCTTTTCAAACTGGGCGGCAATTTTCTGCATGGGAGCGGTAAAGTTAGCCGCAACGGCAACATTGACTTGCGCGGCTTGCGCCCCGTTGCCCAGGGCAACCAGCGCGAAGAGAATAGAAACGCGCTTTTTCATGATTATGCCGCTATTCTAATAAACAATAGCGAGTTTAGCATGCGCTATTCTAATAAAGAACTGCGCATTCAAAAGCTGAAATTAAGTCTGAGACAATATGACGATGAAGAAAGACACCATACGGTACGAACAGGCACTGGGCAGCAACGCCACCGACAAGAGAATCGACATTCTCAGGCGCATCGGCGAGGTCGGGTCAATCTCCGAAGCGGCTCGCTGCGCTGGCGTGAGCTACAAGGCTGCCTGGCAAGCCATCGAAATACTGACTAACCTCGCCGGAACCTTGCTCGTTGAAAAGGTTGTTGGTGGCGCGGGTGGCGGCGGCGCGCAGTTAACCGCGACGGGCCAAAGACTATTGCAGGCCTCCGATTTACTAAATGCCGCAAGAAGCGAGGTCATTGCCAACTTGAACCGGGCACCCGACTCCGGCGGCTCGGTAGATGGCTTGACCGCACTCGGCCTTCGCACCAGCATGCGCAATCAGTTGCCGTGCAGGGTCAAGTCGTTGCGCCGGAAAAGTCCGTCGCTTCGCGTCGAGCTGGAGCTTCAAGGTGGGGCATTGCTCTATTCAACAATTACGAGGGAAAGTGCGCAGCTTCTGGGCCTGCACCCGGGACAACAGGTGATGGCCTTATGCAAGGCCACAGCAGTCGTGGTCGCCGCGCAGCTTGCCCCGCGTGAAGGCTTCAACACGCTCACAGGCGTGACAACACGGGCGGCGTCCTCACGCGCCAGCGGAGAAGTCGGCCTAAAGTTAAGTTCCGGTTTGCAGTTGGTCGGGTTTGGTCAGGCAGGACACGGCCTGAAGGCTCGCGCACCCGCCATGGCACAGATCGAAGAATCCGGGGTCGTCATCGCAGTGTCCGGATGACTGCCGATCACGCTCGAACCCCATCATCCATCAATCTTGCCGGACAACTCGTTTGCACTGACATTTGTCGAAGCAATTGATTTTGTCCACTCGATCCAGACGGCGCTCCCCACCGCAAGGATCACCGGGCCGACAAATAGCCCAACCAGCCCAAAGGCCGCCAGCCCTCCGAGTACGCCGAACATGGTTAGCAAAATCGGCGTGCTCGTGACGTTGCTGATCAATAACGGTCGAATGAGATTATCAGCGGGATGAATCAGGAATACGCCCCAGGCAATCAAACCGAGCGCCTGAAGATATTGCCCGTCCAACAGCAACCCTGCGCAGATCGGCCCCCATATGAGTACCGTCCCGAAAACGGGAACGACCGACGCCAACCCCGTCGCAAGCCCAAGCAGCCCTGGAGCATTGACATCAATGAGCCAATAGCCAAGCGCGGCGATCAGCCCTTGAACAAGAGCGGCAAAGATGACGCTGATCACAATTGCCCTGCTCATATTGCCCGCTGCGCACAGGTAGAGATCGACACGTTCTCCAACGCAGGCTCGCAGGGCATCTCGCACCTGGTGAAAAACATATTCGCCATCACGATAAAAGAAGAATAGCGTGATCAGCGCAAAAGCCAATTTGGCGGCTGTACGACCAATACCGCCAAACAGCAGAACGATTTGGCTTGACTCCTGAGCGACCCACTGCGCGACATGCAACTTGAGCCCTGTCGTGTCCTCCAGGTGCGCCGTCAGCCAGTTCTGCAAAAAGTCACCCAGCCAGGGAATATTCAAAATCATTCCCGGCAGGCTCGGATTGCCTTTCGCCAAGTACGCCACAAGTATTCCATATCCGACAACCAATTCCTCTTCAATGAGATAGACGAGCCATAACATGGGGAACACGATGGTGGTCCCCATCAATAAGACCGCAATCAATGCGCTCAAATTTTGCCGTCCGCCACACCACGCACGCATCCTGATGAACACGGGCCAAGTGATATAAGCAAGAATTCCGGCCCAGGTAATTGAAACCAGAAATGGTTCCAGAACGGTGTATGCCAGCGCAATCAGTCCCACAATCAGGACCACAGGCAATAGTCGCTGAAGACGTGGTGCAAAGTTGGGAGAACGCATGGCCATTACCTCAAGCAGGACGGGAGCTCACTTTACTGCCGATCGCCACCGGCCTCATTTGCTACAATGCGCCCAGATGCCGTACGCAGTGCCAACAGTGCGGCACCAACATTCCTGTGGGTGGTGGCAGCGGTTCTGACCTCCCCGGGAAGTTCGTGCCAGTACCGGGCTCACGCCTGACCATCCGTGCCTAGGTCACTTGAACTAAAGCCCTTTGTCCCGGCTGACGAGTCAGAATTCAATTATTGAAACACCGCGTAACATGAAAATTGATTCTATACTCCTCAAAGCTCAAATATAAGTGGCTCTTGGGCTCTACACTTGCAGTCGCACAGATCTGATCGGGCTTGCCGCCCGGTGGTTCGGTGTCAATCAAAAATCATAGAATGGTTGTCAAATTAATGAACAAATCTGAAAAATTGTTGCGGATTTCGGCCTTCGCCCCCATTGCAATGTTGCTGGTTCTTGCTGGTTGCAAAGGGACGACGGCCCAGAGTGCAGCGGCTCTGCCCTCGTCCACGGCATTCGGTCAATGGAGCCAGATCGCACCAGGCACAACCGTTCAGGCAACCGGTATTTCTGCGCATAAAACCTATGCAGCAGGGGGCGATGGTAGCGTTCAGAACATTGGTGGTGGCATCCAGGGTACCGGCGGTGCAAGTTTTGTCGGTGCCTATGACAACGGCTTAAACCTGACCATCCTGACATTGCAGACTGCCTCAGGCTACACCTTTACGATCGACAAGACCGCAGGCGACACGATTGCAGCGGTGAACGTTGCCGGCTCTCCGGGTGCTTACATTGGCGCCACCTCCGCAAACAACAGGAACTCAGCACTGGTCACGAATTCACCAGCAAACGGCTGGGACTATCAGGGCTTTGGGGTCTGGATGACCGGCCAGGGCGTTGGCGGCACGGTCGGCGCAATTTCCTATGGCAACCCGTCCTCGGCAGTACCACTTGCGGGCACGGCGAACTTCTCGGGCAACGCTGCCGGCGTCTACACCAACGCCGCAGGGGTCTCCGCAATGACCACGTCCAATATGTACGCAAACGTCGACTTTGGCGCGCTGACGGTTGCCTTTGGTACGTCCGGTACGATGGTGGGCAATTCTTCTCTCGCCAAGAACATTACAGCGGTGTCGCCAAACTCGTCACTTGACATGAGTGGCACACTTGCAATCAGCGGCACCCAGTTCGCAGGTGTGGTGCAAACTGCAGGCGGCATGACGGGTCAGAGCACGGGTCAGTTCTACGGCCCGGCCGCCCAGGAAATCGGTGGTACGTTTACGGTCTCCGGCGGTGGCGTTCAAAGCCTGGTGGGTGCATACGGTGGTAAAGCGCATTGATTATTTTTGTTGCGCTAGCCAGATGGCTGCTTGTTTTAGCAGCCATTTTTCATTTTGAGGCTGCACTCGCCCAAACGGAATCACCGGAACAGCCTCAACAGGCGGAACCTTCGTCGCCCGCAACGCTGTCGCCCCTGAAACCGCTGGCACCCCAGGTGCCCTGGGCGCCGTTCACGCCACAACCGCCCAAAAAACCACCGGCGCCACCTGCGCCGTTGGTGCCGCTCGTTCCAGGTGCCGTGAGGTTCGTGACCATTGAGTCGCCCGATACCCCCCTGACCTATCAAGCGCGTTTTGAGCGCGGCGTAGTCATGATGGATCGCGACATCAATCAGGCCATTGAAATATTCCAGAAGCTATACGACGACACCAAGGCCGTGCGGGTTCAGCTTGAACTGGCCCGTAGCCTCTACATCGCCGGGCGTCTGGTCGACGCCAAGGCGCAGTTTATTGAAGTCCTGCAACAACCCATTCCTATTACCGTACGCGATAAGGTTGAGTGGTACCTGAGTGAAATCCAGAAGCGCGACACCTTCAAGATTTACATTGGTCTCTATCAGGACACCAATCCAGCTCAGATCACGTCCGTCAGAACCTTCAACATTTTCGGACAAATTCTAAACTACCAGCCCGCGTTGCCGACAGATACGCAAGCCGGAGTGAACGTCACAATTGAAGCGGAACGTGAGATACAGCCCCAGTCCGGCCTCTTTGCCTCGGCCAGCGTATCGACGCTCACGTACCCCTCCACGACCATGTTTAATCGTCAGACCTTTGACACCAGTATTATCAAGCGCTGGCAGGACTTCAACTACAAAGATGTCCGGGTCGGCAACGAATTCATGTTCTACAACAATACGATTCTGTACGATTCGCCCTATATTTCGACGCGTATGGTCTTTAATCAGCCCAACCAGAACTACTTCAGCGTATTTGCCAAGGAGGCCATACTCAACTTCCAGGACTATGCGTACCTGAACGGCACCCAGACCCAAGGCATATTGGCCTACAACTACAGTGTCATGCGGAACCTGTCGGTCAACGTCGAGGCAGGCGGCGACCGCACCACGGCTGCGATCCAGGCGTATAGCTCGTATGGCATGTACGCCGCAATCGGCATGCAAGTGGCGGAAGACAAGACAAACTTACAACTCAACCTGCGGGGAACGGTGCTCAGGCGCAATTACTGGGACATCGACCCGGTATGGGGTGAGCAGCGCTCAGACGCCGGACGAATTTTCACGGCGACGCTCACCAAGAGGGATCTGTATATTTTCGGCTTGCGTCCGGAAATTGGGTACGTTTACCAAAGCAACAACTCAAACCTGCCGTTCTACAGCTATAGCAAGGGCGTGTGGGGGATATTTTTCAAGAATGTCTACTAGAGAGAGCCGCTGATGCGGGTGTCGAGGCGTCTGCCACCTCTGTCCCTTTTGCTGGCACTTTTTCTGGGGCTGTTGCTTGCGGGTTGTAGCAATGCGCCCACTCGGCCACAGGGCGCCGCGCTTAAAGGCGTAGACGACGCCAAGCCCTACCTGAGCCAGTTGATCCGCCATGAAATGGCCAAGAACTCCATCACCGGGCTGAGCATCGCCCTGGTCGACGATCAGCGTGTCGTCTGGGCCGAGGGCTTTGGCTATGCTGACAAGGAACAGGCTCAGGCGGCAAGCGCCGAGACAATCTATCGGGTGGGCTCGATTTCCAAACTACTCACCGCGACCGCCGCCATGCAACTCGTCGAGCAGAAGAAACTCGACCTTGATCTGCCGCTTCAGAAATATCTGCCAGACTTTTCTGTTCAGTCCCGGTTTCAGAATACGGCGCCGATCACAGTCAGAAATCTGCTGACCCATCACTCGGGCCTGCCTCGGGACTTGTCCAAGGGAATGTTTAGCGCCAGGCCTGTTTCAGCCACTCAGTTCGTCGAACAGGTCAAGCACAGCGATGTCGACTATCCGCCGAATCTTGTTTTTTCCTATTCGAATCTCGGCTTCACCTTGCTTGGCTACACCATACAGAATATCAGCGGCGTGCCGTTTAAAGATTACATGCAGCACTCCGTTCTTGAGCCCCTCGGGATGCGCACGGCGACCTTTGAAGCGGGCCCGACATCATCAAGCCTGATGTCCAAGGCGTACCGGCGCGGCAAGCCGGCTGACGAGTGGCCCCTGCGTGATGTCCCGGCGGTCGGACTCAACGCCAGTGTGCTGGATCTTGGCCGTTTCCTGTCCATGGTGTTCGCCAGTGGCAAGGTCGGCGAGCAACAGGTGCTCAAGCCTCAGTCGGTTGCGCAAATGCTCTCTGCACAAAATGTTGACGTACCACTCGATCTGAATTTCCGCAGCGGCCTGGGTTGGATGCTCAGCACACTTGGTGCGTCGACCATCGAAAATGCCGGACCGGTCGCGCACCATGCTGGTTCGACCTTGTTTTTTCGCTCTGAGATCTATGCGCTGCCTGAACATAAGCTAGGTGTCGTCGTGCTGGCAAACTCCAGCAGTGCCGGCCAGGTCGTTGATCGTCTGGCCACGCAAGCCCTGGCCATTGCACTGCAAGCCAAGACCGGCATCACACAGCCTGCGCGCCAAAAGGTTCTGCCCGCCAACCCGACCGGGTCGGTTGAGCAACTGCGCCCATTTGTCGGCGACTATACGACTATTGCCGGGCATGTCCGGTTGCGTCTTGATCATGACAAACTCAAAGCCGACGCATTGGGTCAGGCGTTTGACCTCGTCCCACGCAGCGACGGTCTGCTGGGCATTGAATATTCTCTGCTCGGCCTGCTGCCTGTCGATCTTCGTTCGTTGGGAGACATCGGTTTTACGCGACGCTCCGTCTCCAATCGCGAGGTGTTGATCGCGGTGATGGGACAACAGGAAATGCTGATCGGTGAACGTATACAGCCGCCCACCCATGTCACCCGCTGGCTCCAGCGCCTGGGCAGTTACGAAGTGGTCCAGACCGATGAGGACCGTACGGTCGTCGACCGCATGGCCTTGATTGAGGACCACGGTTTTCTACTTGTCGATCTCGCGATCAATGGTCGCGTCAGTGCGGCTACCCGCGTGCCCTTACAGCCTGTTTCCGACACTGAGGCGACGCTTCTCGGACAGCTGGCAAATGGTGGCGACACCTTGCGCTGTCAGGGCGACGCGCAAACCGAGCAATGCAGTTTTGCTGGGTACACGCTCAGGAAACTCACTCACTGACAGGTTGCGGGCCTCGCCGAGACCACCCTTTCAGATCAACTGTTGCGTTTAGCACATCAGGGATTCCCCTGCTTCTACCTATTTATTAGCACGAACGTTCGTATTTATGACAGAATCTGATATCAATAAAATTCTGTGTAGCCTAAGCTGCACAGATAAATTTGAAAAACTACGGAGAAGACAAATGAGTTTGAAGAAGAATGTTTTGCTTGCCGCGATCGCGGGCCTGGCCTTGTCTGCTTCGCAAGTGAGCATGGCGCAAAAGGCCGGCGACACCACGATCTATGTCGGTGGTGCCTTCATCATGCCCAACAGTTCTAACGTGACCGGTCTGAGCACAGACGGGCCAAGCTCGAACCCATGGCAGGCGGCCAACCTGTCTGGTTACAACAAACAGGTCGCAACGGTGAACGGCTCGGTGGACAACTCCGCGGCGTTCGTCGTGACGGCCTTCTACATGTTCACCGACCATATTGGTGCTGAACTGACGCTCGGCGCACCCACGTTGATGAAAGTCACCACGACCGATTCACTCGGTTCATATTCGAATGCGGCAAACGCGCGGGCTGCGTTCCCCTCAATTGTTGCAAAGTACGTGTTTAACGAGCCCGGTGATACCTGGAGACCCTATCTGGGTGTCGGTGTGAACTACACCTATTTCAATAGCGTCACGGCCAATACAGACTATCCGAACGTGAACGCACTGGCCAATGGCGGGGCATCTCTGTCGAGTTCGTGGAACCCGGTTCTGAACGGTGGCGTGATCTACAACTTCAACGACCACTGGTCGCTCAATGCGGGCGTCAGCTGGGTGCCACTCACGAGCACCGCGTCCTTCACCAGCAACGTACCTAACCTGGGCCCCTACGCTGGCGGGACCTACACCACGACCGGAAAACTGAACATCAATCCGTTTGATATCACCCTGAAAGTTGGTTACAGATTCTAAGCATCACCTGTCGAAAGCCTGCCTGAAGGCGGGCTCACGAAAGCCAGATCACCAAGGCCCGCAATCGCGGGCCTTGTTATTTCAATCCGTGAACGTTCGACGCCGTGACCTTTGAATGGTCCGAACATTTAGCCCGAAGTGCGCGAAACGTTCGGCCAGTGCATGGCCCCTAGCAGCGCTCGAATATCCCTGCCGCGCCCATCCCCGTGCCGACGCACATCGTGACCATGCCGTACTTCAATTGTCGTCTTTGCAACGCGTGAACCAGCGTTGCGCTACGGATCGCCCCGGTCGCGCCTAGCGGGTGGCCCAGGGCAATGGCTCCACCCAGCGGGTTGACACGCGCAGGATCAAGCTGGAGGTCACGCATGACAGCAAGAGACTGCGCGGCAAAGGCCTCATTGAGCTCAAACCAGTCGATGTCCTCCTGCCGCAGGCCGGCGGCCTTGAGTGCTGCGGGTATCGCTTCCTTGGGACCAATACCCATAATTTCGGGGGCGACACCTTTCACGGAAAAACTGACAAAACGCGCAAGCGGCGTGAGGCCAAAGGTCTTGACCGCGCTGGCACTCGCCAGGATCAGCGCGCCCGCGCCATCGGAGGTCTGTGAACTATTGCCAGCGGTGACCGAACCTTTGTTGGCAAACACCGGACGCAAGCGTGCCAGGCTCTCCATGGAGGTGTCGACACGCGGCCCATCATCCTGCATGAAGGTGCGCCAACTCACATCGACCAGGCCTTGCTCAAGATTCATCTGGCGGTTCGCAACGTTGACCGGGAAAATTTCGGCAGAAAATTCGCCCGCTGCCTGCGCACTGAGTGCCTTCTGGTGCGAAGCCAGGGCAAACGCATCCTGATCCTCGCGACTGACCTTCCACTGGCGCGCGACCTTTTCCGCAGTCAGCCCCATGCCATAGGCAATGCCAATGTTCTCGTCGCCGACGAAAATATCAGGCGACAGCGATGGCGTGTTGCCCATCATGGGAACCATGCTCATGGACTCGACGCCTGCGGCGATGATCACATCCGCCTCACCCACGCGGATACGATCGGCGGCCATCGCCACCGCATTGAGGCCCGAGGAACAAAAACGGTTGATGGTGATGCCACCCACGGTATTGGGCAGACCTGACAGCAGCGCAGCGATACGCGCGACATTGAGCCCTTGCTGGGCCTCGGGCATCGCGCAGCCGGCGATGACATCCTCGACCGCCCTGGGGTCCAGGGACGGTGCCAGCGTCATCACGTGGCGCAGGGTCTGGGCCAACAGATCATCTGGACGGGTCGTGCGCAAGCCACCCCGACCGGCTTTTCCAACGGCGCTGCGCGTCGCGGCAACAATATAGGCGTCTTGAATCGGTTTCATGTCGTTCTCAATATCGTGTGGGCGAAATATCTGTCGTGGTTGTCGTGGTTTGCGTTTAGTTGCGCACCGGCTTGCCAGTCTGCAGCAGGCCCATCACGCGTTCCATGGTCTTGGGATGACCGATGAGTTCGCAAAAGGCCTGCCGTTCAAGCTTGAGCAGCCATTCTTCGCTCACGAGTGTGCCCGCGTCGACGTCACCACCCGACATCACATCAATGATTTTCTTTGCAATGAACGCATCATGTTCGGAGATGAAACCGCCATCGCGCAAATTGGTGATTTGCCCCATGACAGTGGCTGCCACGGATCGACCACCCACGGCAATCGGCGCGCGCAGCGGTGGACGATAGCCGGCATAGTGCATCGCGCATACCTGGTTCTGTGCTTGCGAGAGCAGTTCATGAACGTTGGCGATGATGATGTCGTCAGGAGTCAGGTAGCCCATTGCCAACGCCTCAAGCGCCGAGCCTGAGACTTTCGCCATCGCGGCATTTTCAAACGGCGTCTTGATGTAGTCGAGATAGTTGGTGTTGCCAGCGGCCTTCACACCACGTTGCGCACGCACGGCAGCTTCTTTTAAGCCGCCTCCGGCGGGCAACAGCCCCACGCCAATCTCAACCAGCCCAATATAGCTTTCCATCGCGACCACGCGCCTGGCCGACTGCAATATCAGTTCACAACCGCCGCCTAGTGCGATGCCTGCGACCGCGCAGACAACTGGAACTTGCGCGTACTTCACGCAGGTCATCGTGTCCTGGAACAGTTTCACCAGGGGCTCGACGCCCTGCGGACCGCCTTTCATGAAAAGAGGCATGGCCGATTCCAGATTCGCACCCGCTGAGAACGGCCCCCCCGGAGCACCCAGTTTGAGCGAAGTCGGCTGCCAGATCACGACCCCGGCGTAGGCACCGCTTTGCGCAAGCTCGACGCCCTGCTGGATGCCCTTGAGTACATCGGGACTAAACGTATTCATTTTGGACTTGAAGGACAAAATGAGTACGTTGTCGTGTTGTGGCTGCGCAGGATCTTTGCTGACCCAGGCACGCAGATCGGTATTTTCAAATACGGTCTCACCGGCAGTCCTTGGGTCTGGCGACCCGTCGCCAAGCAAAGGCGCCCTGAACACTTGCCGCTGGTAAACCGGCAGTTGCGAACGGGGCACATATTGCCCAGTCGCCGCCGACCAGGAGCCGAGCGGACCATGCACCGCCTGCTTATCGGCAACGGGCCCGGCGAACACCCACTCAGGTAGCGGAGCCTGGCTGAGTGCCTTGCCTTGCTCGATATCTTCCTTGACCCAGTTTGCAACTTGCGTCCAGCCGGCGGCTTGCCAGTCCTCGAACGGGCCTGTTTCCCAGCCATAGCCCCAGCGCATCGCAAAGTCGATTTCGCGCGCAGATTCGGCGATCGAACCGAGATGGATGGCGATGTAATGAAAGACGTCCCGGAAAATCGCCCACAGAAACTGCGCCTGTGGATCGTCGGTTTCCCTGAGCAACTCCAGGCGCTCGGCGATCGGCTTCTTGAGAATACGATCGATGATGGGCTCACTCTTGCCTGACGACGGCACATACGTGTCCGTCGCAGGGTCAAAGACCAAGACAGCTTTGCCTTCCTTCTTGTAAAAACCCATGCCCGATTTCTGACCCAGGCGCCCCTGCGAAATCAGTTTTTCGACAACGGCCGGCACTTTGTACAGCCCCGAGAAAGGGTCCGTCTCGAGGCCGTGCTCCATCGTCTTGATCACGTGCGCCAGCGTATCGAGGCCGACCACGTCGCCAGTACGGAAAGTGGCCGACTTGGCCCGACCTAACTTGCTGCCTGTGAGCGTATCCACGGTATCAAACGCCAGCTGGTATTTTTCCGCTTCGGCAAATACCGCCAGAATCGAAAACACGCCGACACGATTCCCGATGAAGTTTGGAGTGTCCTTCGCGCGCACCACGCCCTTGCCCATCGTCGAGGTCATGAAGGTTTCAAGACGATCGAGGATTTGCGGGTCTGTCGCCTCGATCGGGATCAGTTCCAGCAGATGCATGTAACGCGGTGGGTTGAAAAAATGCACCCCGCAAAAACGCTTCTTCAGTTCGTCGGGAAAACCTTCGGACAGCCTGGTGATCGACAAGCCAGACGTGTTGGTCGCGAAAATTGCCTGCGCACCAAGATGTGGCGCGACCTTTTCGTACAAGGCGTGTTTCCAGTCCAGGCGCTCGGCTATCGCCTCGATGACCAAGTCGCATTCGCCGAGCCGGGCCAGGTCATCGTCGTAATTCGCGGCTTCAATCAAGTCTGCGCTCGCCGCCATGCCCAAGGGGGCCGGCTTGAGCTTCTTCAGATTTTCAATGGCCCGGGCGGCGATGGCATTTTTATTGCCCCGCTTACCCTCTTCGACCTTGGCTGGCAGGTCAAACAAAATCACCGGCACGTTGTTGTTCACACAGTGCGCGGCAATCTGCGCGCCCATGACGCCGGCACCAAGTACTGCCACTTTGCTGATCGGTTTATTCGGTTGCATCATCGTTCCATACAGAGGCGAGAAGCCAAAAGGCGGAAAATCAGAAAAGGTCAGCGTCCATCTTCATCAGGCTTGCCGACCCTGCGCGCACGGCCAGAATCTGGCTGGCGGTTTCAGGCAGTAGCTTTGCGTAATAAAAACGTGCGGTCAACAACTTTGCATCGTAAAAACTGTCACTGCTCTTTTGTTTTTGTTTGGTCAGGGCGATCTTGGCCATGCGCGCAAACAGGTACGCGTAGACCAGGTGACCGGCAACCCTAAGGTAAGGCACCGAAGCCGCGCCGACCTCGTCGCGATTCATCATTGCCTTCATACCAAGGTCCATGGTGAGCTTTTCAAACTGTTTCGCCAAGTCGGCCAGGGGGTCAATGAATTCGGCCATTTGCTTATGGACGCCTTCTTCTTCAATGAACTCTTTGACGATCTTGCCAAGTTTGCGCAATTTGGCGCCCATATCCGACAAGACTTTACGACCAAGCAGGTCCAGGGCCTGGATGCCGTTGGTGCCTTCGTAAATCATGTTGATCCGGGCGTCGCGAACGAACTGCTCCACGCCCCATTCGGCGATGTAGCCGTGTCCGCCGTAGACCTGCATGCCTTCGTTGGCCGAGGCAAACGCGTTGTCGGTCAGGAACGCCTTGACGATAGGCGTCAGTAGCGCGACCAGGTCTGCGACGGCTTCGCGCTCTTTTTCGTCCTGCGAATTGATTTCTACGTCGATCATCTGCGCCACCCAATAGGAGAAGGCGCGGCCACCCTCGGCCCAGGCACGCTGCGTGAGCAACATCCGGCGCACATCGGGATGAACGATGATGGGGTCGGCGGGTTTTTCCGGTGCCTTGGGTCCCTTGAGGCTGCGCATTTGCAGGCGATCACGGGCATAGGTCACCGAGTTCTGGTAAGCCACCTCAGTCAGGCCCAGGCCCTGCATGCCAACGCCCAGGCGCGCGGAATTCATCATGACAAACATCGCGTTGAGGCCTTTGTGCTGCTCACCCACGAGTGTGCCAATCGCGCCATCGAAATTCATCACGCAGGTCGAGTTGCCGTGTATGCCCATCTTGTGCTCAAGCGAGCCACATTCCACCGCATTGCGAGCACCCACGCTGCCGTCTGTATTGGGCAGGAACTTGGGCACGACAAACAACGAAATTCCTTTCGTGCCTTCAGGAGCGCCGGGCAGCCTTGCCAGAACCAGGTGCAAGATGTTGGTGCCCAGGTCGTGGTCGCCACTGGAGATGAAGATCTTGGTGCCGGTGATCGTGTAGGACCCATCTGGCAGGGGTGTCGCCTGGGTCTTGAGCAGGCCCAGATCGGTGCCGCAATGGGACTCTGTCAGGCACATGGTGCCGGTCCATTCCCCGGACACCAGCTTCTTGAGATACACGTTTTTCTGCTCGGGTGTGCCATGCGCGTGCAAGCACTCATAGGCACCATGCGACAGCCCCGGATACATGGCCCACGCCTGGTTGGCGGAGTTCAGCATTTCATACAGGGCGGCATTGACCAACAGGGGCAACCCCTGGCCGCCGTAGGCGGGGTCACAGGCGAGTGCGGGCCAGCCCGCCTCAATGAAGGACTGGTAGGCTGCCCTGAAGCCCGCAGGGGTGGTCACGGAGCCGTCGGGATTGCGCGTGCAACCGTCGCGGTCGCCGATCTGGTTCAGCGGCTGGATCACCTCGGAGGCGAACTTGCCCGCCTCTTCGAGAATCTGATTGATGGTCGGTGCATCCAGGTCCTGGTATGCGGGGAACGCCTTGTAGGTACTTTCGACGTTCAGCATTTCATGCAGGACGAATTGCATGTCACGCAGGGGGGCGGTGTATGTAGGCATGTTGACTCCTCTCCTTCTCTTTGTGTTGACGGCGACGGCGGCGTACCCGCCGTTACGGGCGGGCTCTGTTTTCGTCGATCGTTCTTTGGATGGCTTGCTGGGCAAGCGCAATACTTTCTTGTTGTTTCAGGAACCTCACGTCGTGGTGGAGCCCCAGGACAAAGCTATAGATCTGGAACAGCATGGCTTCGGGCTGACAGGTCTTTTTCAGGTCACCCACTTCGATCGCCTGCTGAATCGCCCGGGCCAGCGCCGCGCGCCAGTTCTGCACACTGTGCACCAGCTCATCCCGGACGATTCCGGGACGATCGTCGAACTCGACGGCCCCCGAGATAAAGATACAGCCAGAATTCAGCTCGCGTATCCTCGTCTGCATCCACAGGTCGATCATGCGTTGCAGGCGGGGCAAGCCCTTGGGCTGAAGCAAGGCGGTCTGGAACAACTTGGACTCAAAGCGCCGGAAATATTCACGCACCACCTCGACCTGCAAGTCCTCGCGTGAGCCGAAGTGGGCGAAGATCCCGCTCTTGCTCATCTTCATCCGCTCGGCGATCGTGCCGATGGTCAAGCCTTCGAGGCCGTGACTAGCAGCCAGATCGAGTGCGACATCCAGGATGGCCGCACGCGTCAACGCCCCCTTGGTCTGGGCACCCTGGTCGGCCTGGCGAGGCGGGCGCGAGGAGGCTTTCTTCATTTGAATCAAGGGTTTTCCATTGGATCAGGCTTCACACCAAACGGCTGAACTCAGCTAAAATTTTGACAATATTAGCACGAACGTTCGTATTGATATGAGGTTTTTGTGTACTATGCGATGACATGGACGTCCCCCATATCTTTGATGTTTTCCCTGGCAAAAAAATAAAAAATTAGAAATTGAGGCAACTGCAATGGCTAACCCGGTTCATCCTTGGTTCAAAAACTATCCGGAAGGTGTGCCACACACCGTTGATATTTCCGAATATGCGTCACTGGTCGACCTGTTCGAGCAGTCCTTCGCGCGATTTGCCGATCGGGATGCCTATCAGTACCTGGGCAAGACCATGACTTATCGGGAACTGGACTTGTTGTCGAAAAATTTTGCGGACTATTTGCTGACATTGGGCCTTGCACGCGGTGCGCGGGTCGCGCTGATGCTGCCCAACATGTTGCAATTTCCGATCGCGATGCTCGGCGTGCTGCGCGCCGGCATGGTGGTCGTGACCGTCAATCCGCTCTATACCCCAAGAGAGTTGCAATACCAACTCAAGGATAGCGGCGCTGAGGCGCTTGTCATCCTGGAAAACTGCGCGCACAACTATGAAAAAATCATGGCTGACACCGCCGTCAAACATGTGGTGGTCACCAGCGTGGGCGAGCAAATAGGCCTGAAAGGCCTGTTGGTGGATTTCGTGTTGAAGCACGTCAAAAAAGTGGTGCCGGCATGGTGCATTCCGGGGTCCATCAACTTTAAGGCCGCCTTGCAACAGGGGCTGTCGCATCCGATGCCGGCCCTGCGTCCGCAGCAGGACGACATCGCTTTCCTGCAGTACACGGGCGGGACGACGGGCGTGTCCAAGGGCGCAGTGTTACTGCACCGCAATATCCTGGCCAACGTCCTGCAAGTCGACTTATGGCTGGAACCTGCACTCAAAAAGCACCCGATCAAGCAACTGGTCTTTTTGTGTGCCTTGCCGCTGTATCACATCTTCGCCCTGACAGCCTGCGGAATGCTGGGAATACGCAAGGGTGGGCTCAACATCCTGGTGCCCAACCCAAAAGACCTGGGCGCCTTCATCCAGTTGATGAAACACAACCCTGGCATCCACATTTTCCCTGGGGTCAACACGCTGTTCAATGCGCTGATCCATCGTCCTGACTTCGCCGACGTCAAATTTCCAAATTTGCTGATCACGATAGGCGGTGGGATGGCGGTACAACAATCGGTCGCGGATGCCTGGAAAAAAATGACTGGCGTGCCGATCATCGAGGGCTATGGACTGTCCGAGACTTCACCGGTGGTGTGCGTGAATACGGCCTTGATCGAAAAATACACTGGAAATACGGGCCTGCCCGTGCCTGGCACCGAGGTCACGATTCGCGGTGATGACGGGGTCGAGAGTGCGCCTGGCCAATCGGGTGAAGTATGCGTGCGCGGTCCGCAGGTCATGGCGGGCTACTGGAACCGACCTGAAGAAACCGCGGCGTCGACGACCTCGGATGGCTATTTCAAGACCGGTGACATCGGCGTGATGGATGAAGGCGGCTACGTCAAGCTCCTTGACCGCAAGAAAGACATGATCGTGGTGTCCGGCTTTAAGGTATTTCCCTATGAACTTGAAGACTTGCTGGGCCGATTGCCGGGCGTGCTGGAGTCCGCTGTGGTCGGCATTCCAGACCCCGATACCGGTGAAAGCGTAAAGGTGTTCATCGTGCGTAGCGACCCCAGCCTGACGGAGCAACAGGTGCTGGATTACTGCAAGGAACAGTTGACGAACTACAAGCGGCCGAAACACGTTGTATTCAAGTCTGAATTGCCTAAGTCGAACGTTGGTAAGATTCTCAGGCGTGAATTGCGCGACTTGTCTGTGTAACGTACCCACCAGGATGTCGCTGGCAAGCCACTTTTACGCGTACTGACGCCGGTGATCAAGTTCCGGGCAGGCCGGGACGCGCGCACAGTCACGGGCGATGCCGGGCAGGCAGGCGCTGAACTAGGGTGCTTCAATCCCTGGGTTCTGCGCGCTGATACCAGTTAAGCTTGTGGTGCAGCGTGACCACCTCGCCGACAATCACCAGCGACGGTGGTTTGAACTGAGCGTTGGTGACGGCAGCGTGTATGTCGGCCAGCGTCCCGATCATCACACGTTGCTGCGGCGTCGTGCCTTGCTGGACCACTGCCAGGGGGTGGGTGGGCGGCAAGCCGTTTTCCATCAGTTTTTTGCAGATTTCAGGTAGCGACTCCAGACCCATGTAGATCACGATTGTCTGGTTGGGTCGGGCCAGCGCTGGCCAGTCCAGGTTCGACGTGCCGTCTTTCAGGTGACCCGTGACAAAGGTGACCGCCTGGGCGTAATCACGATGCGTCAACGGAATACCGGCATACGAGGCCACGCCATTTGCTGCGGAAATTCCGGGAACGACCTGAAAAGCAATCCCATGATCGGCCAGGGTCTCGATCTCTTCTCCCCCCCGGCCAAAGATAAAGGGATCACCACCCTTGATGCGCAGTACGCGCTTGCCTTGCTGCGCAAGACGCACCAGCAGCAGGTTGATTTCCTGCTG
>CAIJKV010000147.1 GCA_903821335.1 uncultured beta proteobacterium | reverse complement strand
TTCGGCACATCGTGAATGCGCTGGTCGAAGATCACATGGCATATCCCGTCTGGCTGTTGGCCGATGGCGCGCGAGATATGGTCGTAATGCACATCCACGGGGCCGGGTGCTTCGTCCAGAAAGCGTTTGCCATGCTTGTTGACCAGGATTCCGTAGGTGAAATTCATGACCAGCGCCTCGGTGGCGCCCGACCGCGGATCAAGCGGCTCGGCATGGTACGACCCGAAATCTCCGGCCGGTGCCGCGCCCGCGTTCAGGGCCATGCGGATGCCCTCGCCCTTGTTGTAATAGCCACCACGGGCCACGGGCCGCACGAACTTAGCAGCCTGGCCCAGGTACTGGGTGAGCATTTCCGGGTTGCCCTGGAATCCGCCCGAGGCGATGACGACTGCCCGGCCGTGCAGCAAGACCTCGTGACCGCTTTTGTCCGTGGTGACGACGGTGGTTTTTCCATTCGCGGCCTGGCGCTGCAGCGCGCGCGCGGTCATCTCATAAAAATATGTCACGCCTTGTTTCAGGGCGTGCGCCCGTAGCGCGTCGATCATGGCCAGCCCGCCACCCACTGGCATCAGTCGCGGTGCTGCGGCGGTCAGGAAATAGGTCGGCAGGAAGTCAAAGTGAATGCCATATTTCTTGAGCCACGCGACAGTGGGGCCAGCGTTGTCGGCAAGCGTGGAGACAAGCTCGGGATCAGGCATGCCGTGCGCCTTGACGAAGGGGGGCCATTCTTCGTAGGGCTCGCTAGCGGCTTGAATGATGTTGGGATCAAGGTGATATCCCGCGTTCGACACCAGACGTTCTTCAAAATCGTCGCTGACCTCGCTTTCGCTTTTCATCCTGAAATACGACTCGGTCCAGCGGGTGTTGCCGCCGTAGTCCACTTCAGGCGCACGCTCGAGAATGGCCACGCGTGCCCCGCGGTCTGCGGCAGCCACTGCCGCAGAGAGGCCCGAAATGCCACTGCCGATCACGATCAGGTCGAACGTGTACTCACGTTGCGTTTCCATGGAGGCGGCCTCGTTCAATCAGTATTTGCGGACAAAGGGATCTGGCATGTCGAGGTCGCTCGAGACCCAGACGCTCTTGGTTTCAAGGTATTCCTTGACCGCGTCAATGCCACCCTCTCGACCCAGACCGCTGTCCTTGTAGCCGCCAAAGGGTGTGGTGAAACTCGTGGACCGATAATTGTTGATCCAGACTGTACCGGCCTTGATGCGTGCGGACATGAGCATTGACCGGTGCAGGCTCTTGGTCCACACCCCCGCGGCCAGGCCGAACCGGATATCGTTGGCGATGCGGATGGCGTCCTCTTCGTCCTTGAATTTGATGACTGACAGGACCGGCCCGAAGACCTCTTCCTGTGCGATGCGCATGTCGTTGTTGACGTCGACAAAAATCGTGGGTTCAACGAATTGTCCGCAGCCATATTCCGGCCCTTTGGGGGCGTTGCCGCCAAACACGCAGCGCGCACCTTCAGCCTTGGCGATGTTGATATAGCTGACCACCTTGTCGTATTGTGGGCGCGTGGCCACCGGTCCAACTTGTACATCTGACCGTGCGGGGTCGCCAAGTTTTGCCTTGCTGGCGATGGCGATCAGTCGTTCGACGAATGCATCATGAATATTTTCCTGCAGCAACAAGCGCGAACCCGCCATGCAGGTTTGGCCACCGGCTGAAAAAATTCCGGTAATCACACCATTTGCCGCGCGTGCCAGGTCAGCGTCATCAAACACAATGTTGGGTGATTTGCCGCCGAGTTCAAGCGATACGCGTTTGAAATGCTGTGCCGCCAGCACGTTGACTTTCCGTCCGCCCTCATCGCCGCCAGTAAAGGCCACGCGTGCCACATCCGGATGACAGACAAGTGGCTCGCCCACTTCGTTTCCAAACCCCGTGATGACGTTGAAGACACCCGGTGGAAAGCCGGCTTCGACAAACAAGTTCGCCAGCAGGAAGAGCGAAACAGAGGTGTGCTCGGAGGGTTTGGCGACAACGGTATTGCCGGCACAAAGCGCGGGGCCGAGCTTCCATGCGGTGAGCAGCAAGGATGAGTTCCAGGGCGTGATGGTGGCCACCACGCCCATGGGTTCGTAACGGATGGTGTTGAAGACGCCTGGCTTATCCATGGGTACCACGGCACCCTGGATTTTGTCGGCCAGCCCGCCGTAGTAATAAAAGTATTTGGCAACATAGCGCACCTGACCACTGACTTCACTACGTAGTTTGCCGTTGTCGCGACTTTCAGCCTCGGTGAGTGCATCGGCATGTTTTTCAATCAGCGCACCCAGCTTGTACAGCAACATTCCACGGTCGCTCGCCGACATCGTTGACCAGGGTCCCGACATGGCGTCCGAGGCGGCCTTCACCGCGCGATCAACGTCCGCGTGACCGGCGCGCGGGATCAGTGCCCAGGCTTCACCGGAAAAAGGGTCCTGTGATTCGAACCAAAGCCCTGTCGAAGGGTCGACCCATTCGTTATTAATGAAGAGTTGATGTTTTTGCTGCATGGATTGTCTCTCTGTGAGCGCGATGCCCAACCTGATTTTCAGTCTGAAGCACGCGCTTTGGAAGTAATTCCTGCCAAATACGCCTTTCAAGATAAGTGAATAGTGTCTTCGGGTTCTTTCCGTGTTCAAGGCGTTGTTCAGGGGGCAAAATCCATTCGGAATATTGAAAGGATGCAAGCATGCGATGGCGTGAAAGATTAGCAGTACTTTTTGCATGCGGCTGGGCTTGCCTGGCATCGGCCCAGACAGAGCCCTATCCGTCCCGGCCGATTCGGCTGATCGTCGGTTTCCCGGCAGGTGGCGCTTCGGATGTCGCGGCCCGAACCATTGCCGGAAGAATGGCTGAGTTGCTCGGTCAACCCGTTGTGGTCGAAAACAAACCTGGGGCGGCGAGCAATATTGGCGCTGAAATGGTCGCCCGGTCCAAACCCGACGGGTACACGGTCTTGTTTGCCACCATTTCATCTTCCATCAACGGCAGTCTTTACAAGAAACTGACCTATGACCCGCTGAAAGACTTCACTGCGGTGTCGCAGGTGAGTTCCACACCGTTTCTGCTCGTGGTGAACCCATCGGCTCCTTATCAAACCGTCGCTGAACTGATAGCGGCGGCGAAAAAAGCGGGTGGGACGGACAAGCTGCCAGACTACGCCACGGCGGGCAACGGTTCGGGTTCGCACCTGTTTACCGAACTGTTTACCTCCATGGCGGGCATCAAGCTGTCCCATGTGCCATACCGCGGTGCCGCGCCGGCCATTGCCGATGTCATGGGCGGTCAGGTTCCCATCGCGTTTGACAATATCGTGACCACCTTGCCGCAGGTGCAAGCGGGAAAATTGCGTGCGCTGGCGGTGAGCACCAAGGAACGATCGAAAGTCGCACCCGACATCCCGACCCTCGGCGAGGCGGGCGTCCCTGGCTATGACGCCACGGCCTGGTTTGGATTGTTTCTGCCCGTTGGCGCACCGGCCGGGGTGGTGAACACGCTTGCCAACGCCGCGATCAAGGCGGTCAATACACCGGAGGTCAGCGCCATATTACTCAAGTCGGGTGCGGAACCGGTGGGTTCAACGCCGGCTGAATTCGACGCTTTCTACCGGGCCGAGGTTGCCAAATGGGCACAGGTCATCGAGCGCGCCAGCGTGCAGATCGACTGACTTTTAATTCCCTTCCTAATTTCAACGATGGGCTGACGTGATGAAAATCTGGCATCAAAGTTTTACGGTACTCAGCGACCTGGGGCCCTATCAGGACGCACTGAAAAAGCATTTTGCGCGTGTGGCGCGTCCCGATACGCAAATTGATATGCACGGCATGGCACCAGGCACTTATTCATCGAATTATCCTGGCTCTGATATCCGCCATGCGGCGCTCCTTCACCTGCACAGCATGCAGTTCATGCAGGCCGCGGTCATGGCCCAGGAGCAAGGCTATGATGCCTATGCCCTGAGCACGCTGCCCGACCCGGCGCTCACCGAAATCCGTGCTCTGGTCGATATTCCGGTGGTCGCCTATGGCGAATCGGCCATGCTGACAGCCTGCATGCTGGGCCGTAAATTTGGTGTGCTGGTGTTCATTGAAGATTTCAACGAACTGATCGAGAATAATGTCGCAAGCTACGGACTGATGTCCCGGTTTGCTGGCGCCTCGCCAGTCGGCTTCACGTTCAACGATGTGCTCAAGGGCTTTGACGATCCGACCGAACTGATCGAGCGATTCAAGGTCGGTGCGCGCCGGCTGATCGCCAAGGGCGCGGACGTCATCATTCCGGGCGAGGCCCCGCTCAATGTCTTGCTGGCGCATCACGGCGTGACCGAAGTCGATGGCGTGACGATCATGGACTCGCTGGGTACCTGGATCAAGCAGGCAGAAATGATGGTTGACCTGCGACGTCTGTGCGGCACAAAAACCAGCCGCACGGGCTACTACCACCGGCTGCCTGAACTGAATCGCGTCAAGGAGATCTTCTCTTTTTACGGTCTGGACCAACGGCCACCTGGTTCTTGATATCGGGGCGCCGCCGCACGTCAAAAATCTCGGGCAGGAAGTCGATGAACGCGCGTACCTTCGGGGACGCAAACCGCGACTTGACTGTGACGGCGTGGAAGGTGCGCACGCCGGTCTGCCAGTCCGGGAAGATCTGTGTGAGCGTGCCTTGCTCAAGAGCATCCGCCACAAAGACGTCCAGAACATAGATCAGGCCGACCTCCTGCAGGGCAGCCTGGATGAGCGCCTGGGTATTATTGAAGTTCAGCGCACCCTGGGGGCGGATGACGACTTGTTCGTCGGCCTTGGTCAGTGTCCAGTGATTGGGAGTCTGGTAGCGATCCTTGAACAGCCCCATGCAGATCCGGGGGTCCAGTTTCTGTGGCGTGACCTGCCCGAGTCGGGCAACGGTCGTGGGCGCGCCACAGACGATGTAGTGTGCTTTGTAGATGGGGTAGGCGACCAGGTCGGCGTCTTCGACGCGATCCATACGGATGGCGACGTCGGTCGCGCGTTCAATCAGGTTGTGCGGTTCGTTGGTCAGGTTGACCGCGATAGACAGTCCGGGATGGCGACGGGCAAGTACGGGGAGCATGGGGCACAGCAACGTCTGGCCGATGGCAAAGGGCGCTTCAACGCGCAAGAGGCCGGCGATTTCCGTTGCATGGATTTTGACATCTGACTCAACCTGGGCGACGGATTTGAGGATTTCGTGGCAGGTTGGCAAGAAGAGTTCGCCCTCCTCGGTCAGGCGCAGATGGCGCGTGTTGCGCTGGATAAGCGTGACACCCAGGTGTTTTTCAAGGTTGCGCAGGCTGGAGGTGACGGTTGCATTGGCCAGGTCAAGCGATTCGGCGGCGCGCGAAAAGCTGCCACACTCCATGACGCGCACGAACACTTCCATCGCCCAAAGCTTGTCCATGTGTCTCCTTTCGGTTTTTTTTAATAGTCCATTAGGTGCTGCTGGCTAAACGAATTCCCGACAACACCCTAAGCTTACGCACGTTGCGACTGAGTTTACCTTCGATCAGGTCGTGGGTCGTAGCCTCAGGTTTTTCATACAGGATGACATGATGGATCAAGTATTTGATGTGGTGGTCGCGGGTTGTGGCGTCGCGGGCCTATCGGCGGCGGTGACCGCGGCCGAACGCGGGTTGAAGGTGGCCATTCTTGAGCGTGCCTCGCGCGAAGACCGGGGCGGACAGAGCCGTTATACCGAGGCGTATTTGCGCATGAAGGCGCTTGACGAAGTGACAGATGACTTCGAGACGGATCTGGCATCGAATGTTGGCCTCTATGTCGACCCCGATCTCACCAATGAGATGGCCGCGGGTGGCCGCGAAAACTGGTCGCATGCCGCACGCACGCTGGCCCTGTCCGACCCCGAAGTGATCGGAAGTTTCGCCGACCACGTTGCCCCCACCATCAAGTGGTTGCAGGGCCTGGGTGTGAAGTTTGATTTTTTGCCGACGCAGTTCCTGACCAAGACCCAGCCCAGGCTGCTGCCGGTCGGGGGCGGTGCGGCGCTGGTTGATGCGCTGGCCGCGCGCGCTGAACAGCTGGGCGTGACATTCTTTTATCACGCCACGGCACGCCGGTTGGTGCTCGATGCGCGTGGCACCGTCATCGGACTTGCCGCGCACCAGCAAGGGCGGGGCGGCCTTCGCCTGGGCGGCCAGGTTGTGCTGGCCTGCGGGGGGTTCGAAGGGAATTCCGCAATGATGTCGAAGTATGTCGGGCCGCGCTCGGTATACCTGCGACCCATATGCAAGGGTGCGTATTTCAACCGCGGGGAGGGAATTGAAATGGCGCTGGATATCGGTGCTGCGCCTTGCGGTGATTTTGGCAGCTATCACGCCGAGCCGATTGATCCGCGCTCGGGTGTGTCAGAGCCCTCTGTGTTTATTTTCCCGTATGGCATCCTGGTTAACAAGGCCGGTTGTCGCTTCGTGAACGAGGCGCCCGGTACGGTCGATGCCTGGTACGAACGTATCACGCGGCGCATTTACGAACAGGAGGAAGGTATTTCTTATGTCATCCTTGACCAGCGGGTCAAGGAGGTCCCGAACTATCGCCTGGCGATCCGCTCGGACCAGCCCGCGGTCGAGGCCGACAGCATTGAGGGGTTGGCCACCAAACTGGGTATTGCCCCCGAGGCACTGCGTGTCACGGTGGCGGCTTATAACGCTGCCTGCCCGACATCCGGTGCCTACGATCCGCTCAATCTGGACGACCGCGCCACGCAGGGCCTGGTCCCACCCAAGTCAAACTGGTCCCAGCCCATTGATCGCGGACCTTTCATGGCGTATCCGATCATATCGGCCAACGTATTTACCTTTGGCGGCCTGAAGGTCAGCCCTGTCGGCCAGGTGCTCGACACGGACGGTCAGCCGATGGCCAATTTGTATGCGGCCGGTGAGGTGATCGGCATGTATTACACCAACTACACCGGCGCGACGTCGGTGTTGAAAGGCCTGGTGTTCGGCAGGCTGGCGGCCAACAATATTGCCGATGTAACGTAGCAGCGAACGTAGCAGCGAACGTAGCAGCGAACGTAGCAGCGAACGTAGCAGCGAACGTAGCAGCGAACGTAGCAGCGGCACCTGTCGGATCGAGTGCGATTGGCAGGGTTTTGTGCAAAAGGCGGGACAAACTATGTACGCAGCAGAATTTCTGGCCGGACGCGTTGCGCTGGTCACCGGTGGTACGGGCGGTATCGGCAGTGCGGTGTCGCAAGCACTCGCCCACTACGGTGCGCAAGTCGTCGCCGCTGATCTTGCAAACCGCCTGGGCGCGACCGAACCAGGGGCTGGCATTGAGTACGTCGCGCTCGACGTCACTAGTGCGGCTGACGTGCGTCAGTGCGTGGAGGGCGTCGTCGCGCGTCATGGCCGCCTGGATATCCTGGTCAATGTGGCCGGGGTGGTGTCGGTCGGCAACGCCCAGAGCCTGACGGAACAGGAGTGGGATCGGGTCATCGATATCAACCTGAAGGGAACTTTCCTTTGCTGCCAGGCAGTGATTCCGGTCATGCGGCGCCAACAACTGGGACGCATCATCAATTTTGGTTCGGTGCTGGGGAAAAACGGCGGTAACCCGCGGCCCTGGATCGACCCGCAGGAACAGGACAGCGCGGGCAACCTGGCCTATGGCGTTTCCAAGGCTGGTGTGCATAGCATGACGTCCTATCTGGCCAAAGAACTGGCGTCCTCTGGCATCACCGTCAATGCCGTGGCACCCGGGCCGGTGGCCTCCGCGATGACGACGCGCTTTCCGCAGGTGCTGAAGGATTTGATCCCGGTGGGGCGGTTGGGACGCGCGCAGGAGATCGCCTCGGCGGTGCTCTTCCTGGCCGCCCCGGATTCAGCATTTATTACGGGTGAAATACTGGATGTGAACGGTGGGCTGTGGTCCGACTAAGCGCGCCCGATCACGTATCCTGACATTTGCGCAGTGCACCCAAGCACAATCGAGTACAACGACAACTTAACTTTTTTAGAGACTGACACACTATGCAAACACCACGCGCCATTTATCTCGTGCTGGATATGGAAAACGATCTGGTGCATGACGACGGACCAAGCGGCAAAGGCCCCATGGGTGAACAGGTACGCAAGCGCCAACTGATTTCAAAAACCGCCACCGCAATCGCCAAGGCCCGCGCGGCGGGCATTCTGGTTGGTTTCGTACGCGTGGGTTTTTCGTCTGAATACCAGGAATGTCCGCGTTCGTCGCCAATCTTTGCGGGCGCACCCAAAGGTGGCATGTTCAAGCTGGGCACCTGGGGCACCGAGATTCATCCCGGCCTCGAGGTCCGTCCCGAAGACACCCAGGTGGTCAAGCATCGTGTCAGCCCGTTTTATTCCACGTCGCTTGAGGCGGCCTTGCGCGCCCAGCATGTGACCCGCATTTATTGTTCGGGCGTGTCGACCCAGGCCGTCGTACAGGCAACCATACGCGATGGTCATGACCGCGATTATGAAATGATCTTGCTGGAAGACGGCTGTGCCGCGCATAGCGACGCCGAGCACGACAATTCTGTTCAGAGTGTGTCGCGTTTCTGCACAGTCGACAAAATCGACACGGTCGTGTTTGCCCATCCCTGAGCGCCCGACTTTTCCCGCTGATTGCCATGCAGCGGGAAAAGTGTGGTCCCGCCCTCAAGCCTTGCCAGTCATTCCGTCAACTCAACCCTGGCCTGCTTGAGCACGTCGCCCCAACGTT
>CAIJKV010000146.1 GCA_903821335.1 uncultured beta proteobacterium | reverse complement strand
CCGATTCCAACCAGCAACCCGATCAGGCTGCCCAGTATCAGGGCTGCGGCGGTCACTTCGACCGTGACCGCCGCCCCCTCGGCAAGCATGCGCCAGTCGGCCCAGACCGGAGAAAAATCAAGATTCATCTGACGGAAAATTACGTTGCGTGACGTTAAATGGCGTTAATGGGCGTTATATGGTGCTTATGGTGCTTATGGTGCTTATGGTGCTTATGGTGCTTATGATGCTTATGGCGCTACTTGGCGGT
This sequence comes from uncultured beta proteobacterium, assembly GCA_903821335.1. Taxonomy (GTDB): domain Bacteria; phylum Pseudomonadota; class Gammaproteobacteria; order Burkholderiales; family Burkholderiaceae_B; genus Zwartia. Next base: position 1,464 of record CAIJKV010000146.1, on the reverse strand, counting down.
GGTTTCAAACCATTTTGTCACCAGCGCCGCGTAGGTTCCATTGTCCTTGAGTGTCTTGAGCGCGGCATTGATGGCCTGGGTCGTAGCAGGCTGGTCCTTGGGCGTAGCCATGCCATATTCCTCGGTCGTGATCTGCTCGGCCAGCACCGTCATGTCCGGGTGGCTTTGGGCATACAACTTGGCGGCCGGCTTGCCAGTGACCGCAGCATCAGCACGACCGATTTGCGCCAGATTGAACATTTCCTGATTCTTTTCGACCTCAACGCGCTCGGCCTTGGGGAAATTGTCCTTCAGGAAATTAACCGACTTGGTGCCCACCTGCACGGCGACTTTTTTTCCGTCCAGGTCTTTCAGCGCCTTGATCGGGCCGTCTTTCTTGGTCAGCACAACCAGGCCGCCGGCATAATAGGGATCAGTGAAATCAACCACCTTGCGACGGTCATCGGTAATGTAGATGGCAGACATCGCCATGTCGGCGCGCCCCGACTGCAACGCCGGGATCAGACCCTTGAAATCGATGTCGATCCACTCGACCTTGCGTCCCATCACTTTACCCAGTGCCTCGACAAGATCGATATCAAAGCCCGTACGCTGGCCATCTTTAACAAATTCCATGGGCGGGAACGTTGCATCGGTCACCACGCGCAGCGGCGCCTGTTGAGCCTGCACACCGGTTGCGACGGTGCCAGACATTGCCAGCAAACCAATCATCCATGCACGACGGGACATAAACATGTAATTTCCTTTAAATGTTGAAGACAGATGCGCCACGCCTGAGCGTAGCAACAACGGGCAAACCGTGCACGGAATTATTGCAACAGGTCAATGTGCCATTACGCCATTACGCCATTAAGCTAATTCGCCAATTCGCCAATTCGCCAATTCGCCAATTCGCCAAGACCCCATTACTGCGCTTTTCGATCTTTCGCGCGACGGTCGGCAACCACCTTTTCCAGCGCCTTCGCCAGGGCTTTGTTGCCTTTCTGGTTGGCGATGTCGATGGCGTCGACGCCCGCCAGGTTGCGCGCGACGGGATCCGCACCTGCATTGATCAATACCTGCACGACTTCCAGATTGTTGGATCCGATCGCGGTCATGAGTGGGCTGTCGCCCTCAGGAGAGGGCGCATTGGGCATGGCGTCATTGGCCAGCAGCAGTTTCACCATCTCGGTTTGCCCTTTTGCGCTGGCGTAATGCAAGGGTGTCCAGCCCAGACGGTTAACCTGCGCACCACGCACTATCATCTTTTTCGCACGCGGCACATCGCCGACAAGCGCCACGTACATCAAAGGCGTCTCGTCATATTCGTTGGTGGCGTTTAACTCAATGCGCGGGTTCGCAAACAGGACATCGAAAGACTTCCAGGCACCATCGCGCACAGCCTGCATCAGGATAGGCATGCCTTTGTCGATGGTTTTGTTGGGGTCCAGGCGATGACTGGCAAGCAGTTCCTGAATATCGGTG
>CAIJKV010000145.1 GCA_903821335.1 uncultured beta proteobacterium | reverse complement strand
GCACAGACTCGAGGCATGCACGAATATTTCGCGCCTCGTTCTTGGTAATGATGACGACGGACAGCCCTAGGACTGGGGGCGCAGCGTTCGCTTCCATGACTTCCATCTGTTGTAGAGAGGCCCGATCACGGGGTGAGAAGCCAGCCAGGTGCGCTGCCGAATCCAGAACGACCCGCGATTTCGTACGGCAAAGCGAAAAATATGCGCCGGATCGCCGCCCGCGAGGTTTTGCCCGTGGGCAACCGTCGTATAGAGATACTTGAAGCCCGCCTGCTGCGCCAGCCTGACAAAGCCGGCGTCAAAGTAGCCTTGCGGCCAGCAAAAATGATCAGAGACCTCGCCCAGTTTTTGTTGCAAGGTTGCGCGCGACAGGGCAAGTTCCTGTGTGAGGTGGGTGAGCGCCTCATCGCGGGTCGCGCTGGCCAGGTCCCAGCGGGTATGGGTGTGCGTGTGGCTATGGAACTCAAAGGTTCCTGCGGCCCGCATCGCCAGGACTTCGCTCCAGCGCAACATCACCGGATCAGTCAGGCCGCTGGCGACTAGCGCCTTGCACTGCAGGTGATCGGGCGTGACGGGCAAGGTGTCGCCCTGCCCCGCGCAAGCGCGCGCCTGACCTTCGCCGATCTGGCCAGTAATGAGGAATAGCACCGCGCGCATGCCATGACGCTGCAGAACCGGATGGGCGTGAACCCAGTTGTCCAGATAGCCGTCATCAAAGGTGATGAGAATAGATTTTTCGGGAACCGGTTTGCCAGCAAGAAAACCAGCGAACTCTTGCGTCGACAGCGCGTGGTAACCCGCACGGGCCAACCCACTGATCTGGCTTTCAAAGTTTTGTGGCGAGGTCGTGATGGAGCCCGCCGACGGCGACACGTGGTGGTACATCAATACCGGGACGCAATGCGCTGTCTTCATGATCTTGAATTCAAAGTGACTTTGACCTGATACGTGAGGGCTGCGGTGTGCGCGACGCCAGCCAGTGCCGATAGACCTTCTCGGTACGGTTGGCCAGTGCTTCGGTCGTAAAAACACCTTGTTCCCAAATGCGCGCATGGCCTGCACGGCCCATTTTGACACGCAACGCACTGTCATCGATCAATGTAGCCAGGGCTGCCGTCAGGGCAGCGGGGTCTGCCGCAGGCACGAGTATCCCGGTTTCGCCGGAAATCATCATCTCGCCCACACCGCCCACGTTGGGACCAATCACCGGCAGGCCGCTTGCGGCCGCCTCGACAAACACGGTTCCCATGGCTTCCTGTTTGGTCGCCAGGCAGAAGATATCAAAACCGCCCATCAGGTTGGGCACGTCGCGACGCGTTCCCATCAGGTGGATACGGTTCTCAAGACCCAATTCCAGGACAAGTTCCTGCAACTGTTCAAACACGGGCGAACCACCACCCACCAGAACCAGATGCAGATTCTGATGCTGTGCCAACAACGGTCGCATGGCCTGGATCAGGTCGCGGTGCCCCTTGTTGGGCCGCATCACGGCCACGCATCCGACCACGATATCCGTGTGGGCGAGACCGAGCTCTGCACGCAGCGTTGAATGGCTAACGGGTGGCGTCAACACCACAGGGGTGTAGATAGTTTCTACGTCGTTTGCCGGCACACCACGGGTGATCAGTTGTTGTCGGACATATTCACTGACCGTTGTCACGCAGTGCGGCAACCACGTGTAGGTCAGCAACGAGTTGACCTTGCTGGCCAGGTGACGCGTGCGCACGATGAGCGGGGTGCCTGCCAGTCGCGCGGCCGGTGCCGCGATGATGGTGTCCTGGCGGCTATGCGTATTAAGCACATCAAAATGCCCAGCCTTCAGAATACGACGCATGGCAAGAATACCGCGCACAATATTTGGCAAACCATCCATGTACAGGGTGTGCACGACGAACCCCGCTTCGCGCAGGCGCGTGGTGAGTTCTGCGTCGGGCTGGCAGATGGCCTCGAGATAGTGACCTTTTTCACGCATGGCCACCATTTCCTTGAACACGCGGTGCTCTTGCCCGCCAAAACTCGTGGCGGCTTCGGAATGGATAATGCGTAAAGGGTTGACCGTCGGCATCAGTACGCGACCTCGACATCAGAGGCTGAGGTCCAGGCGACCAACTGTTCGACCAGGGTATCGGGAAGCCTGACCCGCCACGATTCGCCCAGGCGCACCAGGCATGCAGCGGCCGAGGTCTGGTAGATGACCTCGACCGGCGTACCGGGAAAGCCGTTTTCCGGCGCGGCGCGGTAAGGATTGAGCATGCGTTTCAGGGCGGTCGCATCGGCATTGCCGTTGAGCCGGATACGCAGGGCACGCGCCCGCGTTTCACGGGCCAGCTGCAAGTCAAAAAGATTTTCCGCGATCACGCGCATGCCACCGGAATACTCATCGTTTGTCACCTTGCCCTGAACGATCAATAGTTGGTCTTCACGCAAACGGTTACGGTGCTGCTCCATCAGGTCGCCCATGACCGTGACCTCAAGCTGGGCGGTGCCATCGTCAAGCAACACGATCAACATTTTTCCGCGCCGCGTCATCATCGTGCGCACGCTGGCAATCACCCCGGCCATCCATTGCAAGTCACGCATCGGCTCGACCCGGACAAGCGACTTGGTCACCATGTGCTTGACCTCATCGCGCCAGGCGTCGAACAGGTGCCCGCTAAAAAAGTATCCGAGCGCGATTTTTTCTTCTGATAGTCGTGTGCGCAAATCCCAGGGGGCCACGCCAGCAAGCTCATCGGCCACGACATCATGACTGTCATCGCTGAACAGGGAAACCTGGTTGGCACTGCGCTCAGCTTGATCTGCGGCCTCGAGTGCGGTGGGCAACGAAGCCAGCAGCGCCGCGCGGTTGGGTTCGATCAAATCAAAGGCCCCGGCACGGATCAGGGCGTCAATACTGCGCCGATTGACGTTGTGGCGGTTGATCCGGCGACAAAAATCAAACAGGCTCGTAAAGGGGCCGGAGAGGCGGACATTGACAATTTCCTCGACCGCTGCCTGCCCTGTTCCCTTGACCGCGCCCATCCCGTAACGAATCGTGCGTGGTGGCTGGCCCTTAGCCGTGCAGGCATCAGCGACCGGCTCAAAGCGATAGCCAGACGCGTTGATATCGGGTGGCAGCATCACGACGTCATTGGCCAGACAGTCGCGCCAGAAGGTCTGGACCTTGGTCGTGTCGTCCATGTCCGAGGACAGTGTCGCGGCCAGGAATTCGGCCGGATGATGGGCCTTGAGCCAGGCAGTCTGGTACGCGATCAGGGCGTAAGCCGCCGAGTGCGATTTGTTGAAACCATAGCCGGCAAAGAGTTCCATCAGGTCAAACAGCTGGACGGCGACCTTCGGGTCGTAGCCCTTTTCGATGGCACCTTTTTCAAACAACTCACGATGGGCGGCCATTTCCTCGGCCTTTTTCTTGCCCATGGCCCGACGCAAGAGGTCGGCGCCACCCAGTGAATAGCCCCCGATGATCTGGGAAATCAGCATCACCTGCTCTTGATAGACAATCACCCCGTAGGTGCTTTTGAGCGTGTGTTCAAGGTCGGGGTGAAAGTAGTCAACGGTGGCTCGGCCGTGTTTACGATTGACAAAGTCATCAACCATGCCGGATTCGAGCGGACCGGGTCGAAACAACGCCAGCACGGCGACGATGTCTTCAAATGTGCTTGGGCGCAGCTTTTTGAGCAACTCTTTCATGCCACGCGATTCCAGCTGGAACACCGCCGTGGTGTTGGCGTCGCACAGCAACTGATAGGCCTTCGGGTCGTCAAGCGGCAGCGCCATGACGTCAAAGTCACGCAGGGTCGAATTATGCGCACGCACAAAGCGCACGGCCCAATCCAGGATGGTCAGGTTGCGCAACCCCAGGAAGTCGAACTTGACCAGGCCGGCGGCCTCGACGTCGTCTTTGTCGAACTGGGAAAATGCGCTGCTTTCGTGGCCAGGCTGGCAATAGAGCGGGCAAAAATCAGTCAGCTTTCCCGGTGCAATCAGCACGCCACCCGCGTGCATCCCGATGTTACGGGTCAGGCCTTCGAGTGGGCGCGCCAGGTCAACCAGCGCACGGACCTCTTCTTCCTGGTCGTAGCGTTCTTTGAAAGCGGGTTCGTCCTTGAGGGCGCGGTCGAGTGTCCAGGGGTCAGCCGGGTTGTGCGGAATCAGCTTGGACAACCCGTCACACAACATGTAGGGCATGTCGAGCACGCGACCCACATCGCGCAAGACCGCCTTGGCGCCCAGCGTGCCAAACGTGGCAATCTGACTGACCGCCTCGCGCCCGTATTTTGTCTTGACGTATTCGATGACCCGTTCGCGATTGTCCTGGCAGAAGTCAATGTCAAAGTCTGGCATGGAAACGCGCTCGGGGTTCAGGAACCGTTCGAACAGCAAGTCATAGCGGATCGGGTCGAGGTCGGTGATGCCCAGCGAATACGCCACCAGCGAACCGGCGCCGGATCCCCGGCCAGGTCCAACGGGGACGCCGTTGCTTTTTCCCCAGTTGATGAAGTCTTGAACGATCAGGAAGTAGCCCGGAAACCCCATCTGAATGATGGTCTTGCATTCGAGCGACAGGCGAGCCGCGTACACGGGAAGCTGACGCGCGCGCTCGTCCGGATCCGCAAACAGCTGTGCCATGCGTCGCTCGAGGCCTTCCTCGGACAACTGGATCAGATAGTCATCAAGCGTCACCCCCGGCGGGGTGGGAAAGTTGGGCAACTGCGGCTGGCCGAGTTCAAGGGTGAGATTGCAGCGTTGCGCGATGGCCACCGTGTTGGCCAGCGCCGAGGGCACATCGGCAAAATGTGCGGCCATGTCTTCGGACGACAACAGGTACTGATCTGCGGTGAAACGGCGTGCACGACGCGGGTTGGTCAGTATTTCGCCTTCGGCAATGCAGACGCGGGCCTCATGGGCACGGAACTCATCACTGCCCAGGAACTGCACGGGGTGCGTCGCCACGACGGGCAAGGCGCACTCGGACGCCAGCACCAGCGCCGCATGAACGTAGGCCTGATCGGCCTCGGCCGAGGTTCTCTGTAATTCGAGGTAATACGCGCCGGGAAACCAGGACTGCCACTGTCTGGCCAGCGCGCGCGCCATATCGGTGTTACCGGCCATCAACGCCTGGCCGACATCGCCCGCGCGGGCGCCCGAGAGCACAATCAGGCCAGGTGCGTGGGCGAGCCATTCGCGGCGAATCTCGCCACGGCCGCGGTGCGCGTTGGTCAGCCAGGCACGCGTCAGCAGGTCGCATAAAGTGAGATAACCCACGCGACTGGTGACGAGAAGTAGAATACGGTAGGGTTTGTCGCGGTCTTCGTCGTTGGTGACCCAGACATCGCTTCCTGCGATGGGCTTGACACCGGCGCTGCGGGCCGCTTTGTAGAACTTGATGAGTCCGAATACGTTTGCCAGGTCAGTGAGCGCAATGGCCGGTTGACCGAGCTCGACGACTCGCGGGATTAGTTCTTCGATGCGCACCGTACCGTCCACGACCGAAAACTCGGAATGGACGCGAAGGTGTACAAATGGTTGGGGCAAGGCAGGTTGAGACATGCCCGAATTGTACCCAACCCGGCTCGCGCGCGACGAAAAGCCGCGGTGGCTGTTTAGTGCCGTTTACTGACGTTTACTGTTATTTATTGTTGCTTATCAGGAAAATCCAATGAAATGGCTGTTATTAGGGATATGGCTGGGCTCAATCCTCTTTGCACATTTTCGCGGGCGTGTGCGCCTGCCACTGGGGCGACAGATGCTGGACCATTCGATTCTGCTGGCGCCGGTCAACGCCTTCATGATCCTGACGTCCAAAGTGCCCACGACGCCGTACCTGCCCAATGATGCCTTGCCAGACGTCCAGAAGATCGAGGACAACTGGGAAATGATACGCGACGAAGCGTTGCACATGGCCAGCCTGAAGGCGATCAAGGCACCCGACAGTCACAACGACATCGGTTTTAACTCCTTCTTCAAGTATGGCTGGAAACGCTTTTACCTGAAATGGTATAACGCCAAGCACCCCTCGGCCGAAGCACTGTGCCCCAAGACAGTGGCGCTATTGAACAGCATTCCCAGCGTCAAGGCGGCGATGTTCGCCGAGCTACCTCCTGGTGGCACGCTGAACAAGCACCGCGACCCGTTTGCGGGTTCGTTGCGCTACCACATCGGCCTGTCGACCCCCAATGACGATGCCTGTTACATCGAGGTCGACGGCATCCGGCATAGCTGGCGCGATGGCAAGGGTTTCCTGTTTGATGAAACGTATGTGCACGAGGCCCATAACCGCACGAACACGAACCGCATCATCCTGTTTTGCGACATCGAGCGTCCGCTTAAATGGGCGTGGGCCGATGCGTTCAACCGTTGGTTCGGGCGCGACCTGATGTCGGCCGCGGCTTCGCCCAATGCCGATACCGACCAGACTGGTTTCATCAACAAGCTCACACACGCACATTGGGTCATCGACCAGAAACGCCGCGCGTTCAAGAAGGCAAACAAGCCTCTGTACAAGGTCACCAAGTTCGCCCTGATCGCCCTGGCAATCTATCTGTTCATCCAGTGGTAAAGATGTTCATCCAGTGGTAAAGACTGGCTTGGTTTAGCGCTGCATCGCCTCCCAGGCCTTTTGCAGTCGTTTGACCGAGACCGGCGCAGGCGTCCTGAGCTCTTGTGCAAACAGCGCGACCCGCAACTCCTCGAGCATCCACCTGAATTCATCGAGCCCCGGGTCAGAGGCTCCCTTGCGTGCCACGCGTGCGCGGCTGTATTGCGTGATCAGGGGCGCCATCTCAGCCATCAGCCTGGCGTCGCGTGCAGGGTCGGCCCGCAGTTTGTCGAGTCGGGCCAGCGCTGCTTTCAGGTAGCGAGGCAAGTGACCCAGTTGCCCATACGGAGTCCGGGCGATGAAGTCCACCGGCACGAGGCTGCCCAATTGCTGCTGTAAATCCTGATAGGTGCCAGTGTGTGGCTTGGCCTGGGGCAACTTTCGCATGACGGCTGCCCAGGGCTCAAGGATGCTGCCAGCCAGGCGGGACACCTCTTGCGCCAGCAGGCCGAGCTTGGCCTTGCCTTCCTGACGACGCTGCTCGAACGCATCGGCGTCGGTGGGCCAGGGCTCTGACAAGCAAGCGCGGTCAATCGCACAGTCGATGATCTGATCACGCAGTTTTTCCTGGGTGCCCAGTGGCAAGTACCACATGCCAAGCTTGGTCAGGTCATGCAGGTTTTTTTCCAGGAACTTGACCTGGTCGCGCAGGGCTAGCCTCAGCAGGCGACGCAAGCCAAGTTGATGCGCCTCGCGCGCGGCCTGCGGATCGTCGTAGACGTCCAGTGTGCAATGTGCCCCCTGGTCCACCAGTGCTGGATAACCCATGACGGACTGGCCATCTTTGCGGCGTATTTCCAGAAGCTCGGGCAACGCACCCACAGACCAGCTGGTGATGGTGTCCTGCGCGAGCGTGCTCGCGACCTCCTGGTCACGGGTCGCCAGCTGCTGGAAGGTCGCCTGCGCCTGTTTGCCAAACTCGGCCCGAATCTGGGCGAGGTTGCGCCCGGCACCGAGCATGCGACCATGTTCGTCTATGACCTTGAACGACATGAACAGATGCGCAGGCAAGGTTTCAAGCTTGAAGTCCGACAGGGTCGGACGCACCTTGCACTGCGCCCACATATCCTGGATGATGGCCTCGAGCAGACCGCAGGGTGGCGCGCCCAGCCGTTCGAACCAACGGTCATAAAACCCCGCGGCATAGTCAGGCAGTGGCACACACAGGCGACGCAGTTTTTGCGGCAGCGACTTGAGCAACAGTTGCACTTTTTCCTTGAGCATCCCGGGCACCAGCCACTCGCACCGGGCCGCATCGACCTGATTCAGGAAATACAGCGGCACCGTGACCGTCAAGCCGTCGCGCGCAGATCCGGGCTCAAAGTGATAGTCCACGGCAAGCTTGACGCCCTGCCAGTCAAACGATTTTGGAAACACATCGGTGGTGACGCCCGCCGCCTCGTGGCGCATCAGCGCATCGCGCGTCAACAACAGGGCTTGCGCCTCTTGTTTGCTCAACGACTTGACCCAATGCTCGAGCGTGGCGGTCTGGTAGACGTCCTGGGGCAACAACTGGTCGTAAAAAGCCTGAATCAGGCTGTCGTCCACCAGAATATCGGGGCGACGGGCCTGATGTTCGAGGCGTTCGATCTGCTCGATGAGTTTGCGATTGTGCGCAACGAACATCAAGGTCGTGTCGATTTCACCTGGCACCAGTGCCTGCAGGATGAAGAGCTCCCGGGCCTGCTCGGGCGCGATCGGGCCGTAATGGACACGCCTGCCCGAGTAGATCGTCAGGCCGTAGAGTGTGCCTTTCTCGTTGGCGACGACTTGCCCGACCTTCTTTTCCCAGCGTTGATCGGTCCAGGTCTTGCGGATCAGGTGCCCGGCTACGCGTTCGACCCAGGTCGGATCGACCTTGGCGACACAACGCGCATACAGTTTGCTGGTGTCGACCAGTTCGGCCGCCATGATCCATTTTCCGGCCTTCCTGGCCATGCGTGAACCCGGATGAATCCAGAATTTGATGTCGCGCGCCCCCTGATAATTGCCTGAATCTTCGGACTTGAGGCCCAGATTTCCCAGCAACCCGGACATCAGCGCCAAGTGCAATTGCTCGTAGGTGGCGTCGGTCTGGTTCAGTCGCCAGCCCTGTTCGCCCACCAGCGCCATCAACTGGCCATGGATGTCATGCCATTCGCGCAGACGCACAGGGGACAGGAACTGTTCGCGCAGTTGCGCGACCAGTTTGCGCTGCGAAGCCTTGTGCGCGACCTGCTCGTGGTACCAGCGCCAGAGTTTGACGTAGGACAGGAATTCGGACTTGTCGTCGGCGAACTTGGCATGTGCCAGTTCTGCGGCCTCGCGCGCCTGCATGGG
>CAIJKV010000144.1 GCA_903821335.1 uncultured beta proteobacterium | reverse complement strand
TTGCTCTTTCGAGCTGGCTTTCCTGCTTTGCTCACGGGCTTTGATCTGGCTTTTCGCCTGCTTGGTGCTGTGCAGAAAGCGGTAGGACTGGTTGCCGGTTTCGACGATGTGGCAGTGATGGGTCAGTCGATCCAGCAGCGCCGTGGTCATTTTGGCGTCGCCAAACACGCTCGACCACTCGGCGAACGTCAGATTCGTGGTGATCAGAACGCTGGTGTGCTCGTAGAGCTTTGAGAGCAGGTGGAACAGCAACGCACCGCCCGCCTGACTGAACGGCAGGTATCCCAATTCATCAAGCACGACCAGATCCAGCCGCGCCAGGCTCTGCGCGATTCTCCCCGGCTTGTTCATGAGCTTCTCTTGCTCCAGCGCGTTGACCAGGTCCACGGTGGAATAAAAGCGCACCTTCTTGCCGTGTTGCGTGACGCCGGACACACTGAGCGCCGTGGCCAGGTGCGTTTTGCCCGTGCCCGGCCCACCGATCAGCACCACGTTGTGGGCTTCGTCGGTAAAGGACAAGTCCGATAGCTTGCCGATCAATGCCTTGTCGACCGGCGACGCCGCAAAGTCGAAGCCCGCCAGATCACGGTGCAGCGGGAAGCGAGCCGCTTTCATCTGGTGCGAGATCGAGCGCATCACGCGGTTGGTGTCCTCGGCTTCAAGCAGGTGTTCGACGAGCCATTTGGAGTTGTCAACGCGAGTGGTCTCGCCGTTCTCCGTGAGTTCGTCCCACGCCATGGCCATGCCGTGCAGACGCAGAGATTTCAGACTGGCTTTGATGTCAGGGCGCATGATGGGCCTCCGTTTCCTGCGGTTGAATGTCACGTAACTGGTCATAGCGAGCCGTGTCGGCGCGCGGGGCCTCTTTGAGTTGGAGATCGGTCGTGGCAAGTTCCGGTGCCGGCGGGCTATTCAAGCGCGCGAGCACGTTCTCGACATGCTCGACGCTCACCTGGCCGCTGGGCGTGACGTCCTCCAGGGCAATCGCCACCGCAACCAACACCGCATCAAGCCCGGCGCGGGGTACGGCAGCCAGTACGTCCGCCATGGCCCGGTCGCCTCCTGGGTAACGCAGTAGCGACTGCCGCAATCGCTGCAACACCTCCGGCATATCGTGGAACGGCGCCCCGTTCCTGAGCGCCCCAGGCTTGCGCTGGATCAGATCGATGTAGTGCTGCCAGTCGTAGGTGGTGTGCCCCTTGTTGGTCAGACGGTCGTGGCACGCCACGATCGCGTCGCCCGCCACCACGACTATCTGGGTGGGATACAGACGGGTGCTGACACGATGACCCGCCCATTCGCAGGGGACGGAGTAACGGTTGCGCGCCACCATCACCAGGCAGGTGCTGCTGACCCGCGACTGCTTCTCGACATAACCATCAAAGGGTTCGGGCATGGCCATCAGCTGCTCGCGCTCCATGTCGAGCATCTCGGCAACGGTGAACTCTGGATGTTCTGGGTGCTTGGCCTCAGCCCAGACCGCCCGACAACGCTCGGCAAGCCAGGCATTGAGTTCGATAAACGATCCAAACCGGCGCTCGCCCGCCTCGATCCAGATGCGTCTGCGGCTGTCCTGGACGTTCTTCTCAACGATCCCCTTCTCCCAGCCCGAGGCCACGTTGCAGAAGTCCGGATCAAACAGGTAATGACTGCACATGGCCTTGAACCGTGCATTGACTGCACGCTCCTTGCCCTTGTTGACCTTGTCGACGGCGGTCTTCATGTTGTCGTAGATGCCCCGGCGCGCCACGCCCCCGAGTGCGGCAAAGGACCGGGTATGGGCATCAAACAGCATCTCGTGACTCTGCGTCGGGTACGCCACGAGCCAGAAGCCGCGGCTTGCGCACAGCTTCATGTGGGAGACCTGCACCTTGTGGAACACCCCGCCCACAAGCATCCCTTCCTCGCTCCAGTCGAACTGGAAGGCCTCGCCGTTCTCGAATGACAGGGGCACAAAGGCCTTGCTGCCCTTGCCAGCCTCCTCGCGCCAGGCACGGATGAAGTCCGTCACCTGGGTGTACCCACCCCGGTAACCCTGCGCGGTGATTTGAACAAACAGCGCACGTCCCGTGCGCCGCGAGTCCTTGTGACGCAGCCGATCGGCCTTGAGCGCCAGAATGATGCTCGGCTCGTACTCGGTAAGTTTGCGGGGATCCGTGCGCCGCTCGTACTTCGGAATGACGTCGCCCGGGGCTTGAAGCCAGCTCCTGATCGTGTTGCGCGCCAAACCCGTGCGCTTTGCGATCTCGCTGATCGATAACTTGTCGCGCATCTTCATGCGCCTGACCTTGCCC
>CAIJKV010000143.1 GCA_903821335.1 uncultured beta proteobacterium | reverse complement strand
GTCGTAGGTCAGGGCGGGCGCGTTGGGGATTGCGCCGAACATCCCTTCAGGCATGTATTGGTTGGCAACCACTGCCACACCATCCATGATGCGGTCAGTGATCATCTTGCGGTCGATGGCCATTGAGATCGCCTGGCGCACACGCACGTCCTGCAGCGGGTTCTTGCCGTCCGGGGCTTTCACATTGGGACTGGTCGCGCGACCGGCATCCATCTGGAAAAAGATCATGCGGGTGGATGGCGTCGTGATGTACTTGAAGTTGGCGTTTTCATTGATGCGCTTTAAGTCACGTGCGGCCGGGTTCTCGATCACATCGAAGTCACCGGCCAGCAAGCCCGTCAGGCGCGGGCCAGCGTTGGGCACCGGCACCAGTTTGACGTTTTTCCAGGCTGGCTTGGTGCCCCAGTAACGTTCGTTGCGTGCCAGTTCAACCCCGCTGCCTTTGACATAGGACTTGAGTGTGTAGGGACCGGTGCCAATGGCGGCACGGCCGTTGTTGAAGTCTGCCACGGTCGGCCAGGGGCCGGTCACGCCACAGCCTTTTTTGGGCTCGAACACCAGCTTGTCGTGGGGCACGATGCCGTTCCAGATGATGGGCAGGCGGGCCATTTCTGCAGCGAGCAGGGGGTAGGGGATCTTGGTCTTGATAATGACCGTGTGCGGATCAGGTGTCTGGATGTCGTCCATCACCTGCACGGCAGTCGCGTACGAACCGGCAATGCCTTGTTCGTTGTTCATCGTGCGGCAGAACGTGAAGACAATATCGTCGGCACTGAAAGGCTTGCCGTTCGAAAACACGATGTCGTCGCGCAGCTTGAATTCCCAGGTCGTGTCGTCCAGGATTTTCCAGGACTTGGCGAGCGCCGGCACCAGTTTCATGTCGGCATCACGGCCGACCAGGTTGTCGTAGATGTGTGCCGACAACGCGTCGTTGCTGGTCAGTTTGTGATAGTGCGGGTCGGCTGCGGTGGGCTCGGCGGCCAGGCCGATTTTCAGGTCCTGGGCTAACGCCACAGGGGTCAGGCTGGGTATCAGGCTGGACAACACGCTCAGGGTGCCGGCAACAGCCAGCCTTGAGAGGCACTTTTTCATTCGCATTCCTCAACAGGGAAAAACAAGTCTACCCAGTCGATTATGGCCTATTTGCTGACCGCATTGGGCGGATAGCCCCGATTTCAAAAAAGCCGACAGCCTGAACCCTGTGCGCTTATTCCTGAATGAGCGCCTCGGGTATGGGCTCAAGCACCTGCTGACGCTGCAACATGGAACCTGTCGCGCTGAACCGGGTATGCCAGGACAAGGCCTTTTCCAGCACGTGAGGCGTGTGGCCGCCGCGCAGGTTGGCCTCGGTGACATAGTCTTGCAGCATTTGCCGGTAGGGCTCGGCGACACAGTGGTTGATGATGACTTGCGCGCGTTCGCGTGGTGCCAGTCCGCGCAGGTCAGCCAGGCCGACTTCGGTCACGATGATGTCGACATCATGCTCAGTGTGGTCGACATGCGACACCATGGGCACGATGCTGGAAATCTTGCCGTGCTTGGCCAGGGACTTGGTCGCAAAGACTGACAGATAGGCGTTGCGGGCAAAATCACCCGAGCCCCCGATACCGTTCATGATGTGGGTGCCCAGCACGTGGGTTGAATTGACATTGCCGTAGATATCGACCTCAAGCGCGGTGTTGATCGCGATGATGCCCAGGCGGCGAATGATTTCCGGATGGTTGCTGACCTCTTGTGGGCGCAAGACCAGCCTGTCTTTGTACTGTTCGAGATTGTTGAAGACCTCGTGGCTCTTGCCGGGTGACAGAGTGATCGACGACCCCGAGGCAAAATCCAGCTTGCCCGCATCGAACAATTCAAAGGTCGAGTCCTGCAGGACCTCTGAATACATTTGCAGATGCTTAAAGGGGCTATTGATAAAGCCCGACATCACTGCATTGGCGATGGTGCCAATGCCAGCCTGCATGGGCAGCAGGCTCTCGGTCAGGCGTCCTGCCCGGACCTCGTCTTTAAAAAAGCTGACCAGATGCGAGGCGATCGCGGCC
>CAIJKV010000142.1 GCA_903821335.1 uncultured beta proteobacterium | reverse complement strand
TGGCATCATGGTAGAAAGCAGACAAGGCACCGACCAGCCCCGTCAGCACAGCCATCGGATGCGCGTCACGACGAAAACCACGCAGGAAGAACTGCATCTGCTCATTGACCATGGTGTGGTGCGTGACCAGATCGTCGAACTCTGTCTTCTGGGCCGCATCCGGCAAATCGCCGTTCAGGATCAGGTAGCAAATGTCCATGAAATCGCAATTAACAGCCAATTGATCAATTGGGTATCCGCGATAGAGCAGCTCGCCCTTGTCACCGTCAATGTAGGTGATGTTCGACGTGCATGACGCCGTAGACAAAAAACCGGGGTCATACGTGAACATTCCTGTCTGACCATACAGTTTGCGAATATCGATCACTTCAGGACCAACACTGCCTTCATAGACAGGGAATTCAATGGGCTTGCTACCGTCATTGAACGATAGTGTGGCTTTTTTATCGGACAGTTTCATCAGAGCTTCCTTGAGAAAATTTCACAATGCGCGTATCTGAGCCAGCACTTCGCGCACCTCGGGCCTAGCCAACGCGCCGGTAGGCTCTATTCGAGCCAGTAGCAAATCAAGCAGTTCATTATCACCCAAGTCAAACAACTGAGTCAGCGCACCCACTTCAACGTCCGTCAGCTTGTGCTCATGGGCGTCGAGGTAGCGGGTGATGATCAGATCGTTTTCAAGCAAGCCGCGCCGTGCACGCCAGCGCAGTCGCACCCTATCGAGATCTGTCAGCGCACCCATGGCTTCCTCTTAAATCGAACGACGCACAAGCATCTCTTTGATCTTGCCAATTGCCTCGGTCGGGTTCAGACCCTTGGGGCAAACGTCCACACAATTCATGATGGTGTGACAGCGGAACAGGCGATACGGATCTTCGAGATTATCCAGGCGCTCGCCGGTGGCCTCGTCGCGGGTATCTGCGATAAAACGATACGCTTGCAGCAGGCCAGCCGGGCCGACGAATTTGTCCGGATTCCACCAGAAAGACGGACACGACGTCGAACAGCACGCACACAGAATGCATTCATACAAGCCGTCGAGTTCTTCACGGGCTGCCGGTGTTTGCAGACGCTCTTTTTCAGGAGGGGGCGTATCGTTGATCAGGTAAGGCTTGACCGAGTGATACTGGTTGAAAAAGTGAGTCATGTCGACGATCAGGTCGCGAATGACCGGCAGGCCGGGCAACGGACGCAACACGATCGGCTCTTTGAGCTCAAGCAGGTTGGTCGTGCAGGCCAGGCCATTCTTGCCGTTGATGTTCATGGCATCAGAGCCACACACACCTTCACGGCATGAACGGCGCAGTGCCAGGCTGTCATCGACGTCCATCTTGATGCGGATCAGCGCGTCAAGCAACATCTTGTCAGTCGGTTCGAGCTCGACATCCAGCTTCTGCATGTACGGGCGTGCATCCTTGTCAGGATCGTAGCGATAAATTTCAAACTTCATGATACGTTTGGTGCTCATGACAAATATCCTGGCTTAGAAGGTGCGCGACTTGGGCGGGAAGCTTTCAACGGTCAGGGGCTGCAACTGCACCGGCTTGTAATCAAGGCGATTATCGGCCGAGTACCACAGCGTGTGCTTGATCCAGTTGTCATCATCGCGGGTCGGGTGATCATCAAGCGCGTGCGCGCCACGACTTTCGCGGCGCGCGGCGGCAGAATGAATGGTCGCGCGCGCGACTTCGATCATGTTCTCGAGTTCCAGTGCTTCAACGCGTGCGGTGTTGAAAACCTTGGACTTATCCTGATATGCGATGTTAGCCACTTTCGCGGTCAGGGCATCGATCTTGGCCTCGCCCTGCACGAGCGATTCGATCGTGCGGAACACGCCGCAATGCTGCTGCATCGCGTTGCGGATTTCATTTCCTACGACCTGCGTTTTTTCCCCGGTCGTGCGCGCCTCAAGAGCGTTGACACGATTAATCGAGAAGTCGACGGCGGCTTGTGGAAGTGGCTTGTGTTCGCGCTGACGCTCGGGATGCGAGTCAACAATGTGATTGCCAGCCGCACGGCCGAATACGATCAGGTCAAGCAGCGAGTTCGTGCCCAACCGGTTGGCGCCGTGCACGGAAACTGCCGAACACTCACCAATGGCATATAAGCCATTGACGATTTTGCTTTCGCCATTTTCCCAGGTCACGACCTGACCATGGAAGTTGGCAGGCACGCCGCCCATCTGATAGTGAATCGTCGGCACGACGGGAATGGGCTCTTTGGTCGCATCGACGTTGGCAAACTTCTGGCCAATCTCAAGGATGGACGGCAGGCGCTTCTTGATGACGTCCGCGCCCAGATGATCGAGCTTGAGGTGGACATAGGCACCTTCCGGACCGCAGCCGCGACCTTCCTTGATTTCCTGGTCCATACAGCGCGAAACGAAGTCGCGTGGTGCCAGGTCTTTCAATGTTGGCGCGTAGCGTTCCATGAAGCGCTCGCCGTCTTTGTTCAGCAAGATGCCGCCTTCGCCGCGCACGCCTTCCGTAATCAGCACACCGGCACCGGCGACGCCGGTCGGGTGAAACTGCCAGAACTCCATGTCCTGCAGGGGAATGCCTGCGCGTGCAGCCATGCCCATGCCATCGCCCGTGTTAATGAAGGCGTTGGTCGATGCGGCCCAGATACGACCGGCTCCACCCGTCGCGAGCACGGTCGTCTTGCCCTCGAAGATGTAGATTTCGCCAGTTTCCATTTCAAGCGCAGTCACGCCAACGACATCGCCGTCCTCGTTGCGCAACAGATCCAGCGCCATCCACTCGACGAAGAATTGCGTGCGTGAAGCGACGTTACGCTGGTAGAGCGTGTGCAACAACGCATGACCGGTCCGGTCCGCTGCCGCACAGGCTCGCTGGACGGGCTTTTCACCGAAGTTTGCAGTATGGCCGCCAAACGGGCGCTGATAGATGGTGCCATCGGCGTTGCGGTCAAACGGCATGCCCATGTGTTCGAGTTCGTACACGGCGTTGGGGGCTTCGCGGCACATGAATTCAATCGCGTCCTGATCGCCCAGCCAGTCCGAACCCTTGACGGTGTCGTACATGTGCCAGTACCAGTTGTCTTCGCTCATGTTGCCCAGCGAGGCACCAATGCCGCCCTGAGCAGCCACGGTGTGCGAACGCGTGGGAAAAACCTTCGACAACACCGCGACCGACAGACCGGCGTTCGCGAGCTGGAGGGAACAACGCATGCCGGCACCACCGGCACCCACGACCACCACATCGAATTTGCGGCGCGGTAAAGATGAATTGACAGCAACCACGGCTTAATTTCTCCAGAGGATGTGTACGAAGTACACGACCGAGCCGACCAGCCACAAAATGGTCAGAACATTTAAAAAGAGGCGCAGGCCTACGGGTTTGACGTAGTCCATCCAGATGTCGCGCACACCGATCCAGGCGTGCCAGGCAAGCGAGAACGCAGCCAGCGAAGCGAGGATCTGGCCAACTGGCATCAGCAGGCAGGTGAACGTGAAGATATTTTTCCAGCCTTGGTAGGTGAAGCCTGGCATCGCCAGGATACCCACCAGCAGGACGAGCGTGTAGACAGCAAGGATGATCGCCGTCACACGCTGGGCGACAAATGCGCCCGTGCCATAGTGGGCACCTACAACGAGGCGCTTGCGGCCGATTTTTTCGACGGGAACCATTACCATGCTCCGAACAGTTTGAGACCAAAAACCAGCGTCAGGGCCAGGCTCACGCCAAGCACGATGCCCGCGCTTTTTGCGGCCTCCTGCTTGCTGAGGCCAATGTGCATATCCAGGACAAGATAACGAATACCGCAGCAGAAGTGATGCAGGTAGCCCCATATCAGCGCCAACAGAATGAGTTTGACGGCCGGATGACCGACGATGGAGGACATATCCTTGAACCCCGCCTCGGTCGTGAAGCTCATTGCGAACAGCGCGATCAGCCCCGGCAGACAGAAAAACAGCAAGGCACCACTTGCACGGTGCAGGATGGATATCTTGCCCGCGAGAGGCAGTCGATAAGCCATCAGTTGGCTAATACCGATATTACGAAATTCAGGACGCGGCTTGGCGGCTGAGTCGGACATGTCGACCTCGTGCTGAGAGCAGTTAAGTTAGGATAAACGTACCATTTTCACCCATCCGTCGCTTCGGGACAAATCGACAGAAAAAGCGTTTTAATTCAAGCTATTACGATAATGATACTGATCGGTCACATAATGACCAATGCGTAATTCTACAGGTCGGTCAGCGTAAGTGTAAGAAATTCGTTCAACGCGCAGCAATGGCGTGCCAGGCGCGACGTTGAGCAAAGCAGAAAACTCAGCGTCGGCCGGCACCGCGCGTAATTTTTCTTCTGCACGCACCATGCTGACGCCAAAATCTGTTTCAAAAAGCCCGTACAGCGGGCCTGAATAACTGCTCAACAACTCGGCCGTCAGACCCTTGAACAAATTACCCGGCAGATTAATGTCATCAATCACAGTTGGCGTGCCGGAAAAAGACAGCACACGCCGTATGGCCACGACCGTGTCGCCTGATTGCAACTCAAGGTGCCTGGTCATTTCGGCATTTGCCCGCACACGCCGGCATTCCACAATCTTGCTTTCAGCCGGCTTGGGCTCACCAGCATTGGGCGCCAGGCGCAAGAAACGAAAGCGTATGCGCGCCTCATGGTGGGTGGATACGAAGGTACCCTTGCCCTGACGCCTGATCAGCAGATGTTCGGCGGCAAGCTCATCGACCGCCTTGCGCACCGTGCCCTGACTAACCTGGAAACGGGCGGCGAGCTCAAGCTCGCTCGGTATCGCCTCGCCAGGTTTCCATTCGCCGCGGTCAAGCGACCCCAGCAGCAGTGCTTTGATCTGCTGGTACAGGGGACTGAAGGCCGCTGCCCCCGGGCTACGCAGGGCGGCAGTTGCACGACGGCGCGAAGCCTCAGCCATGACGACACATTATTGAAACCATATACTCATTGTTGCACAACGTGATGCACAAGTCCATTACTCTTGTGTCTTATATAAGATATAAGATATATTGACGCCATAGTTGAATTGGACTAGCATATTGCCTGGATTCTGTACCCGTACGGTAAATGCCAGGCGGGTCAAAAACGCTAAACTGAGAGCTGAATGTTCACCTCAGTCCTTACGGAGATTGTTATGTCCAAACCCGCCATGCGCGTTGCGGTCACCGGTGCCGCCGGCCAGATTGGTTACGCCCTGCTGTTTCGTATTGCTTCGGGCGAAATGCTCGGCAAAGACCAGCCGGTGATTTTGCAGTTGCTTGAAATTCCCGACGAGAAAGCACAAAAAGCGCTCAAGGGCGTGATGATGGAACTCGACGATTGCGCTTTTCCCCTGCTGCAATCCATGACGGCCCATAGCGATCCGCGCGAAGCCTTTAAAGATGTTGACGTGGCACTGCTCGTGGGTTCGCGTCCACGCGGCCCCGGCATGGAGCGCGCCGAGCTGCTGGCAGTCAATGGCCAAATCTTCACCGCGCAGGGCAAGGCCCTGAACGACGTGGCCAGCCGCAATGTCAAAGTCCTGGTTGTCGGCAACCCAGCCAACACCAACGCTTACATTGCAATGAAATCGGCACCTGACCTGCCATCCAAAAACTTTACCGCCATGCTGCGCCTGGACCACAACCGCGCCTTGTCGCAACTCGGCACAAAGATGGGCAAGCCTGTCGCCGACATCCAGAAAATGGCTGTCTGGGGCAACCACTCGCCAACGATGTACGCCGACTATCGTTTCGCAACGATCGGTGGCCAGAGCGTTGAAAAGCTGATCAACGACGCAGCCTGGAACAAAGACGTGTTCCTGCCCACCGTGGGCAAGCGTGGCGCTGCCATCATTGAGGCACGCGGCCTGTCTTCGGCTGCCTCGGCTGCCAACGCCGCCATTGATCATGTCCATGACTGGGTGCTGGGCACCCACGGCAAGTGGGTCACAATGGGTGTTGCGTCAGACGGCACCTACGGCATTCCCGAAGGCATCATGTACGGCGTGCCCGTCACCTGCGAAGGCGGCGAATACAAGCGCGTCACGGGCCTTGAGATCGACGCGTTCTCTCGCGAGCGCATGGATCTCACCCTGAAAGAGCTCCTTGACGAGCGTGAGGGTGTTGCGCACCTGTTGAAATAATGCACGAAAGGAATGGGCCCGTCGATGGGCCCATTTTTTTGAATATTGGTCATTGTTCTGGAGTCAAGCATGTCGAATCAAGCAACTGCTGGTCAACGTTTTCGCGCGGCGCTCGCGGCTGAAAAACCTCTTCAAATTATTGGCGCCATCAACGCCAACCACGCATTGCTTGCCAAGCGCGCAGGCTTCAATGCCATTTACCTGTCGGGTGGCGGTGTCGCGGCCGGTTCACTAGGCCTGCCTGACCTGGGCATCAATACACTCGATGACGTGCTGACCGATGTGCGTCGCATCACCGATGTGTGCGACACACCCCTGATCGTCGATATCGATACCGGTTTTGGTCCTTCGGCGTTCAACATTGCCCGCACGATCAAGAGCCTGATCAAGTTTGGCGCCGCCGGCTGCCACATCGAGGACCAGGTCGGCGCCAAGCGTTGCGGTCATCGTCCAGGCAAGGAAATCGTCTCGACCGAAGAAATGCGTGATCGGGTTAAAGCCGCCGCGGATGCGCGTACCGACTCAAGCTTCTACCTCATCGCCCGCACCGATGCGATCGCCGCACAAGGCGTGGACGCGGCCATTGAGCGTTCACTCGCGTGCGTCGAAGCAGGTGCCGATGCGATTTTTGCCGAGGCCGCTTACGACCTCGCGACCTTCGACAAGTTTGTCAAGGCAGTCAAGGTCCCGGTACTGGCCAACATTACAGAATTCGGCCAGACACCACTTTTCACGGTCGAAGAATTGCGCTCAGTCAACGTCAGCATGGTGCTCTACCCATTATCAGCATTTCGCGCGATGAACAAAGCCGCTGAAGCCGTCTACCAGGCTATTCGCCACGACGGTACGCAGAAAAATGTTGTCGACCTGATGCAGACCCGCGAAGAACTCTACGACCGGATCAACTATCACGCCTTCGAAGGCGCGCTCGACAAGTTGTTTGCAGAAAACAAATCCAAGTAATACGCACGCTTAAACGTCGCGACCCAACGAACAAGAAGCAAGGAGAATCAACATGGCCACAAGCAAAAAAGTTGCAGCAAAAAATGCTGTTGCGGAAAAACCGGCAGCTGCTGCAGAAACCCCTGCACCCGTCTTCAAAGCCAAGAAATCAGTCGCCCTGTCAGGCGTGACTGCGGGCAATACCGCACTGTGCACCGTCGGTCGCACCGGCAATGACCTGAACTACCGCGGTTTTGACATTCTTGACTTGGCTGACGTGAGTGAATTCGAAGAAGTCGCCCACCTGCTGATCCACGGCAAACTGCCCAACAAGGCTGAACTGACCGCGTACAAGGCAAAACTGAAAGCCCTGCGCGGTCTGCCGGCGCAACTGCAAACCGTGCTTGAGTCGCTGCCTGCCGCCAGCCATCCGATGGATGTCATGCGCACTGCCGCCTCCGCACTGGGCTGCATGCTGCCCGAAAAGGAAGACCACAACGTGCCCGGCGCACGCGATATTGCAGACCGTCTGATGGCCAATCTGGGCTCGGCCCTGCTCTACTGGTATCACTACAGCCACAACGGTCGCATCATCGATGTGCAGACCGATGATGACACCATCGGCGGCCATTTCCTGCACTTGTTGCATGGTACCAAGCCAAACGCAGACTGGGTCCGGGCGATGCACACCTCGCTGATCCTGTACGCGGAACATGAGTTCAACGCCTCGACCTTCACCTGCCGCGTGATTGCCGGTACGGGCTCGGACATGTATTCGGCCATTTCCGGTGGCATCGGCGCGTTGCGCGGCCCCAAGCATGGCGGTGCCAACGAAGTCGCTTTCGAAGTGCAAAAGCGCTATGAGCACCCGAACGAAGCCGAGGCCGACATCCGTGCCCGCGTGGAAAACAAGGAAGTCGTGATCGGTTTTGGTCACCCCGTCTATACGATTGCAGACCCGCGTAACAAGGTCATCAAGGAAGTCGCGCTGCGCCTGTCCAAGAAAGAAGGCACGACCAAGATGTATGACATTGCCGACCGTATCGAGGCAGTGATGTGGGATGCGAAGAAAATGTTTGCAAACCTGGACTGGTTCTCTGCCGTGTCGTATCACATGATGGGTGTTCCGACCGCCATGTTCACGCCACTGTTCGTGATTGCACGTACCGCAGGCTGGTCGGCTCATATCATCGAACAACGTATCGACAACAAAATTATCCGTCCCGCGGCTAATTACGTCGGACCGGAAGACCAGACGTTCGTGCCGCTCGCCAAGCGCAAGTAAAAAAAGACAGGGGACGCCTGGTGACACGCCCCCTGGTCTTTACCGCACCCTGCCTGCGCTCCTGAATCTCATTCCTTTCCGCGACAAACGACATGAACACTGAGAACCGCAAACCCCTGCCGGGCACCAAACTGGACTACTTCGACACACGCGCTGCGGTCGACGCCATCCAGCAAGGAGCCTACGACACGCTGCCCTACACCTCGCGTGTACTGGCCGAAAATCTGGTGCGCCGCTGCGATCCCGAAACACTGACCGCATCGCTGACCCAGATTATTGAACGCAAGAGCGACCTGGACTTTCCCTGGTTCCCTGCACGTGTGGTTTGTCACGACATTCTGGGCCAGACTGCCTTAGTCGATCTGGCCGGACTGCGGGATGCGATCGCTGATCAGGGCGGTGACCCCGCCTTGGTCAATCCGGTCGTGCCCACGCAACTGATTGTCGATCACTCGTTGTCTGTCGAATGCGGCGGTTTCGATCCGGACGCCTTTGCAAAAAACCGTGCGATCGAAGACCGGCGAAATGAAGACCGTTTTCACTTCATCAACTGGACCAAGAAGACCTTCAAGAATGTCGACGTGATCCCTCCTGGCAATGGCATCATGCACCAGATCAATCTGGAACGCATGTCGCCCGTCATCCATGCGCGTGACGGGGTAGCCTTCCCGGACACGCTGGTGGGCACGGACAGCCATACCCCGCACGTCGATGCACTGGGCGTCCTGGCGAT
The DNA here is from genome assembly GCA_903821335.1 of uncultured beta proteobacterium. GTDB lineage: Bacteria > Pseudomonadota > Gammaproteobacteria > Burkholderiales > Burkholderiaceae_B > Zwartia. The sequence continues at coordinate 14,216 of CAIJKV010000142.1, read as the reverse complement.
CGGCGTCGGCGGCCTGGAAGCGGAAAGCGTCATGCTGGGTCGCGCCTCATGGATGCGCCTGCCCGACATCATCGGCGTGGAACTGACCGGCAAACTGCAGCCAGGCATCACCGCGACGGACATGGTATTGGCACTCACCGAATTTCTGCGCAATCAGAAGGTGGTGTCCTCCTATCTGGAGTTCTATGGCGAAGGCGCCGCACACCTGACACTGGGCGACCGCGCCACCATCTCCAACATGACGCCGGAATACGGCGCCACGGCGGCGATGTTCTATATCGACCAGCAAACCATCGATTACCTGAAACTCACCGGACGCGAAGACGAACAAGTCAGACTGGTAGAGACCTACGCAAAACAAGCCGGCCTGTGGGCCGACAGCATGAAAAATGCCAGGTACGAACGCGTACTCCGGTTCGACTTGTCTTCGGTCGTGCGCAATATCGCGGGCCCCTCCAACCCGCATCGCCGCGTGCCGACGTCCGAACTGGCCGTACGCGGCATTTCAGGCACCATAGAGAACGCGCCTGGCCTGATGCCTGATGGTGCCGTGATCATCGCAGCCATTACCAGTTGCACCAATACCAGCAACCCGCGCAACGTGATTGCCGCCGGCCTGCTGGCTCGCAACGCCAATGCGCGCGGCCTGACGCGCAAACCCTGGGTCAAAAGCTCGCTGGCGCCGGGTTCCAAGACCGTCGAACTCTATCTCGAAGACGCAAAACTGCTGACCGAACTGGAAAAGCTGGGCTTTGGCATCGTTGCTTTTGCCTGCACGACCTGTAATGGCATGAGTGGCGCGCTCGATCCGGTCATTCAACAGGAAATCATTGACCGCGACCTATACGCCACCGCCGTCCTGTCGGGCAACCGCAACTTTGACGGACGCATCCACCCCTACGCCAAACAGGCCTTTCTGGCCTCGCCCCCACTGGTAGTCGCCTACGCGATTGCAGGCACCATCCGTTTCGACATCGAGAAAGACGTGCTGGGCATCGACAAGGATGGCCAGCCCGTCACCCTCAAGGACATCTGGCCCCTGGACGAAGAAATCGATGCCATCGTGGCGGCCAGCGTCAAGCCCGAGCAGTTCCGCAAAGTCTATGAACCCATGTTTGCCGTGAGTGTCGACACCGGGGAGAAGCTCAGCCCGCTTTACGACTGGCGTCCAGAAAGCACGTATATTCGCCGCCCCCCTTATTGGGAAGGCGCACTGGCGGGCGAGCGCACGCTCAAGGGGATGCGTCCACTTGCGGTGCTGGGCGACAACATCACCACCGACCACCTGTCACCGTCCAACGCCATCATGCTCGACAGCGCTGCCGGTGAGTACCTGGCCAAGATGGGCCTGCCAGAAGAGGACTTCAACTCCTACGCCACGCACCGCGGCGACCACCTGACAGCACAGCGCGCCACGTTCGCCAACCCCAAACTGCTCAACGAAATGGTGCAGGAAAACGGCCAAGTCAAGCAAGGTTCGCTGGCCCGTATCGAACCCGAGGGCAAGGTCACGCGCATGTGGGAAGCCATCGAAACCTATATGGATCGCAAGCAGCCACTCATCATTGTGGCAGGTGCCGATTACGGTCAGGGATCCTCACGCGACTGGGCCGCCAAGGGTGTGCGCCTCGCGGGCGTGGAGGCCATTGTCGCCGAAGGTTTCGAACGCATCCATCGCACCAACCTCGTCGGCATGGGTGTCCTGCCGCTGGAGTTCAAGCCTGGCGTCAATCGCACGACACTGCGTCTGGACGGCACGGAAACCTACGATGTCATCGGCGAACGCACGCCACTCGCAACGCTGACGCTGGTGATCACCCGCAAGAACGGCGAACGTGAGGAGGTTCCGGTCACCCTGCGCCTCGATACGGCCGAAGAAGTATCCATCTACGAAGCGGGCGGTGTGTTGCAGCGCTTTGCCCAGGACTTTCTCGAATCGACATCGGCCACTTGAGACAGGCTGAGACGACACATTTTTCCAGGATAACGCTACATGACACACGTGCCCCAGATCAAAGTGCCCGCCACCTATATGCGTGGCGGCACCAGTAAAGGCGTGTTCTTTCGTCTGCAGGACCTGCCGCAAGCCGCGCAGGCGCCCGGCGCTGCACGCGACGCGCTGCTGATGCGCGTCATCGGTAGCCCGGACCCCTATGGCAAGCAGATTGACGGCATGGGTGCCGCGACCTCCAGCACAAGCAAGACCGTGATTCTGTCCCGAAGCACGCGGCCAGACCACGACATCGACTACCTGTTTGGTCAGGTCTCCATTGACAAACCGTTTGTCGACTGGAGTGGCAACTGCGGCAATCTGTCTGCCGCGGTGGGTCCCTTCGGTATCAGCAACGGGCTGGTCGACCCTGACCGCATTCCACAAAACGGCATTGCAACCGTGCGGATCTGGCAGGCAAATATTGGCAAGACTATCGTCGCGCACGTACAGATCACCAACGGAGCGGTGCAGGAAACGGGTGACTTCGAACTTGACGGCGTGACCTTTCCTGCTGCTGAAGTCCAGCTTGAGTTCATGGATCCGGCGGCCGATGAGGAAGGTGCTGGCGGTTCCATGTTTCCCACAGGCAACCTGGTCGACGATCTTGACGTGCCGGGCGTTGGCACGCTCAAGGTGACCATGATCAATGCGGGCATTCCCACGATTTTCGTCAATGCTGCAGAGATCGGCTACACCGGCACCGAACTTCAGGACGATATCAATGGCGACGCAAAAGCGCTGGCCATGTTCGAAACGATCCGCGCACATGGTGCGTTACGCATGGGCCTCATCAAGCATCTCGATGAGGCAGCCAAACGCCAGCACACGCCGAAAGTCGCGTTTGTCGCCAAGCCTGCCGATTATGTTTCCTCCAGCGGCAAAGCGGTCGCGTCGCACGAGGTCGATCTGCTGGTACGCGCGCTATCGATGGGCAAGTTGCACCACGCCATGATGGGCACGGCAGCCGTGGCCATTGGCACTGCGGCGGCCATCCCCGGCACGCTGGTGAACCTCGCCGCTGGCGGGGGCAACCTGGATGCCGTGCGCTTCGGCCATCCCTCTGGCACCTTGCGCGTAGGCGCGCAGGCCAACCAGGTCGCCGGTCAGTGGATCGTGACCAAAGCCATCATGAGCCGCAGTGCCCGCGTACTCATGGAAGGCTGCATCCGTGTCCCGGGCGACGCATTCTGAGAAACCCCGGTTGTCTACTACACTATGGTTGATCTGACTCAGTCCCGTGGCGTTTGCGCGCGACCGATCAGGATGCAATGCAAGGCGCCGCCTTTGTGCGGCGTTCTGCTTTTTACTGAACACTGTTCTTCTGAGTCACATGGCCCACTATTTATCACTCGCGCTGGTGTTTTCCTTCAGTTTGTTCGTCGCCTGCAGCTTTGTATTTCTTGTCTCGGGTACTTATCTGCTGATGTTCAAGATCGACAAGGCCAATAGACTGCTCAAGCATCCCTACCTTGCACAGCGCACTTTCAAGCAGTACAAGATTGGAATACGGATGACGATCGTGCTTGATTATTTTCTGCGCCTGACGTTCCCTCATTCAACAGTATGGCTGGCTGGCAGTGCCAATCAGTTGCTCAAGCACGTTGATCCCGACAGCATTCCGACGGACGTAAAATGGCCGATCATGGGGCTCTGGGGCAGTTGCCTGTTCGGCATGATCGCGATGGTGACGCTATGGGCGTTGCTGATTCGCGGCGGCGTGAACTGACGCTTCGCCACCAACCCGTCATCGCTCGCCCAACGACAGACTGACATCACGCGCGACCAGGATACTTTATGGACCATTGCATTACGCACGATCACGCAGCCAGTCGCTTCTTTACCGAGGTCGACGGCCTGCGTTGCGTCCTGGATTACATGCTGCAAAGTGAAGTCATGACCATTACCCATACCGGTGTTCCTGTGGCCGTCGGCGGCCAGGGGGTGGCCGGTGCACTGACCCGCTGCGCGCTCGATACCGCTCGCAGCCGAGGCTGGAAGGTTCGTCCGGTCTGCAGTTATGCCAACATTTACCTTGAACGGCACCCCGAATACGCAGATCTGGTTGTCTGACGACACCACCGCCTGGCACCCTGTTGTGCCCGCGAAACACGACGCGCACTCCGACCTTCTTTAGGTCTTATATAAGATATAAGACACTTGCCTGCCAGGCATCTTCGATTTACAATGAGCAGGTTGCTATTTTGTCCATCCCCTTCTTTTCAAAGGCGCTCCCATGCTAGAAGCCTATCGCAAACATGTTGCAGAACGCGCAGCCCTGGGCATCCCCCCGCTGCCGCTTTCCGCCCAGCAAACTGCTGACCTGATCGAACTTCTCAAGAACCCGCCTGCTGGCGAGGGTCAAGCACTGGTCGAACTGATTACGCATCGCGTGCCTGCCGGCGTGGATGATGCCGCCAAAGTCAAGGCTTCCTATCTGGCAGCCGTTGCACTAGGCAGCGAAACCTGCGCGCTGATTTCACGCGCGAAAGCCACTGAGTTGCTGGGCACCATGCTTGGCGGCTACAACATCGGCCCCCTGGTCCAACTGCTGGATGACGCTGAAGTCGGCACGATCGCCGCCGCTGCGCTGAAAAAGACCCTGTTGATGTTTGACGCCTTCCATGACGTCAAGGAAAAAGCAGACCAGGGCAATGCCAACGCCAAGTCCGTGCTGCAAAGCTGGGCGGATGCAGAATGGTTCACCAGCCGTCCTGAGGTTCCCGAGAGCCTGACGATCACGATTTTCAAGGTGACCGGCGAAACCAACACCGACGATCTGTCGCCCGCACCTGATGCCTGGAGCCGCCCCGACATTCCGTTGCACGCCCTGGCGATGCTCAAGAATCCCCGTCCCGGGATCGAACCCCAGGAATCGGGCAAGATCGGCCCGATCAAGTTCATCGAAGAACTGCGCAGCCGTGGCAACCTGGTTGCCTACGTCGGCGACGTGGTCGGTACGGGTTCGTCACGCAAATCGGCCACCAACTCGGTGCTCTGGTTTACCGGTGAAGACATCCCTTTCGTCCCGAACAAGCGTTTTGGTGGTGTGTGCCTGGGCAACAAGATTGCCCCGATCTTCTACAACACGATGGAAGATGCGGGCGCCCTGCCCGTTGAACTCGATGTTTCGCAAATGAATATGGGCGACGTCGTCGAACTGCGTCCCTACGACGGCAAAGCCCTGAAAGACGGCAAAGTCATCTCCGAATTCGAAGTCAAGTCCGAAGTCCTGTTTGACGAAGTGCGTGCCGGTGGCCGTATTCCCCTGATCGTAGGGCGTGGCCTGACAGCCAAGGCGCGCGAGGCCCTGGGCTTGCCCGCATCAACGATGTTCCGCCTGCCCCACAACCCGGCTGACACTAAAAAGGGCTACACACTGGCCCAGAAGATGGTGGGCCGTGCTTGTGGCTTGCCAGAAGGCAAGGGCGTGCGTCCCGGCACCTACTGCGAGCCGCGCATGACCTCGGTCGGCAGCCAGGACACCACCGGCCCCATGACCCGCGACGAATTGAAAGATCTGGCTTGCCTGGGCTTTTCCGCTGACCTCGTCATGCAATCGTTCTGCCACACGGCTGCCTACCCCAAGGCCGTCGACGTCAAGACGCATCACACCCTTCCCCAGTTCATCAGCACCCGCGGGGGCATTTCCCTGCGCCCTGGCGATGGCGTGATCCACTCGTGGCTCAACCGCATGCTGCTGCCTGACACCGTCGGAACTGGTGGCGACTCGCACACCCGCTTTCCGATCGGGATCAGTTTCCCTGCGGGTTCCGGACTGGTGGCTTTTGCCGCCGCCACCGGCGTCATGCCGCTGGATATGCCTGAATCGATCCTGGTCCGCTTCAAGGGCAAGCTGCAGCCCGGCGTCACACTACGTGACCTGGTCAGCGCGATCCCCCTCTACGCGATCAAGGCTGGCCTGCTCACCGTTGAAAAACAGGGTAAGCAGAACGTGTTTTCAGGTCGCATCCTCGAGATCGAAGGCTTGCCAGACCTGAAAGTCGAACAGGCATTCGAACTGTCCGACGCGTCGGCCGAGCGCTCTGCTGCCGGGTGCACCGTGCACCTGAACAAAGAGCCCATCATTGAATACATCACCAGCAACATTGTGATGCTCAAGTGGATGATCGCCAACGGTTATGAAGACGAACGCAGTCTGGTTCGTCGTATTCAGGCCATGCAAGCCTGGCTGGCTGACCCCAAGTTGCTGCAACCCGATGCCGATGCCGAATACGCCGCCGTCATCGAAATCGACCTGGCCGACATCCATGAGCCGATCGTGGCTTGCCCCAACGACCCGGACGACGTCAAGATGCTGTCCGAAGTTGCTGGCACCAAGATCGACGAAGTGTTCATCGGCAGTTGCATGACCAACATCGGCCACTTCCGTGCTGCGTCCAAGCTGCTCGAAGGCAAGCGCGATATTCCCGTCAAGCTCTGGGTGGCTCCGCCCACCAAGATGGATGCACAGCAGCTCACCGAAGAAGGCCATTACGGCGTGTTTGGTTCCGCTGGTGCGCGCACCGAAATGCCTGGATGTTCGCTTTGCATGGGCAACCAGGCGCAGGTTCGCGAAGGCGCCACGGTCATGTCGACCAGCACCCGCAACTTCCCCAATCGCCTGGGCAAGAATACCAACGTGTACCTGGGCTCGGCCGAACTGGCTGCAATCTGCTCACTGCTGGGACGCATTCCTACAAAAGCCGAGTACATGGCTGATGTGGGCGTGCTCAAGGCAAGCAGTGACCAGATTTACAAATATCTGAATTTCGACCAGATCGCCGACTACAAAGACGTTGCCGACTCAGTCGACGCCTAAGCCGTTGCAAGCAGGACAGAATCCCGCCCTCAAGGCGGGATTTTTTTTGATCCAAACATCACAAGCAATAAGGACAAAATGTCCTTCCTGGTGAGAAACATTCAGTTGAACGGCAACGTTTTTGTCCAATGACAGGCGAGTGATGTAGCATGAGCAGTTCAGTTTCTGCTCTGGTTTCAGGCAGGTCGTGTCCTGAGCGCCAGGCTTTCCTTCAAGGAGTGCACATCATGGCGCACAACACCCTCAACACCCTCAGGCAGTTCAAGATCGGCAAGAAGTCGGCAAACTTTTATTCGCTGCCGGCTCTTGGCGAAGCGCTCGGCGTCAACCTTGGCCGGCTCCCGCTGTCGATTCGCGTTGTGCTGGAATCCGTCCTGCGAAATTGTGATGGAAAAAAGGTCATTGAGGCACACGTAAAAGAGCTTGCGGGCTGGAAGGCCGATACCAAGCGCGAAAACGAAATTCCCTTTGTTGTGGCCCGTGTGGTGCTGCAGGATTTCACCGGCGTGCCTTTGCTGGCTGACCTTGCCGCGATGCGTGCCGTGGCGGAAAAGATGGGAAAGAAGCCGAAATCAATCGAACCGCTGGTACCGGTGGACCTGGTGGTTGACCACTCCGTGATGATTGACTATTTCGGCACGAAGACCGCGCTCGATCTCAACATGAAACTTGAGTTCCAGCGCAATAAAGAGCGTTACCAGTTCATGAAATGGGGTATGCAGGCCTTTGACACGTTTGGTGTCGTGCCCCCGGGCTTTGGCATTGTCCACCAGGTCAACCTCGAATACCTCGCCCGTGGCGTGCACTACGACAAAACCAATGATGTCTATTACCCTGACACGCTGGTCGGCACGGACAGTCACACCACGATGATCAATGGCATTGGCGTAGTCGGGTGGGGCGTGGGCGGCATCGAGGCCGAGGCCGCCATGCTGGGCCAACCCGTGTATTTCTTGACGCCTGATGTCGTCGGTGTGGAGCTCACCGGAAAACTGCGCGGCGGCGTGACAGCCACCGACCTGGTGCTGACCATCACGGAAATGCTGCGCCGCGAAAAAGTGGTGGGAAAGTTCGTCGAGTTCTGCGGACCTGGCACGGCCAGTCTGTCGGTCACCGATCGCGCGACGATCGGCAACATGGCTCCCGAATATGGCGCCACGATGGGGTTTTTCCCAGTCGACGATCACACCCTGGCCTACTTCTCGGGTTCGGGTCGCACCAAGGATGAAATCGCAGCGCTCGAGGCCTATTTCAAGGCGCAGGGCATGTTCGGAATACCCAATGCGTCTGACATCGACTACAGCCTGGTCATCAAACTGGACCTGGGTTCGGTCGTGCCATCGCTGGCCGGACCCAAACGCCCACAGGACCGAATTGAAATCGGCAGGGTTAAGAAAACTTTTAAGTCTCTGTTTTCCAAGTCGATTGCCGATAACGGATTTAACCAGCCGGCTGCAAAACTGAGCAAGCACTTCATCACTTCGAACGGCAGCACGCTGCACAACGGCGACATCCTGATCGCCGCAATCACGTCGTGCACGAATACGTCCAACCCAAGCGTCATGCTCGCGGCTGGCTTGCTGGCCAAAAAGGCGGTCAAGGCTGGCCTGAAAGTGCCCCATCACGTCAAGACGTCACTGGCACCGGGCTCGCGCGTCGTGACCGAATATCTGGATAAAGCCGGACTCCTCCCCTATCTGGAACAACTGGGCTTCGATGTTGCGGCCTATGGCTGCACAACCTGTATTGGCAACGCAGGTGACCTGGCGCCTGAATACAACCAGGCCATTGTTGAAAACGATCTGATCTGCGCCGCGGTGCTCTCGGGCAACCGCAATTTCGAGGCGCGCATCCATCCAAACCTGAAAGCGAACTTCCTGGCGTCGCCACCGCTGGTGGTGGCCTACGCACTGGCTGGCAACATCACGCGCGACCTGATGACCGAACCGGTTGGTGCTGGCAAAGACGGCCCGGTATGGCTGGGCGACCTCTGGCCCACGGCTCAAGAAGTCCAGGATCTGATGAAATACGCGTTAGACCCCAAGGTTTATCGTAAAAACTACGCTCAAGTCGCCACCAAACCAGGCAAGCTCTGGAAACATATCAAAGGTGTAGCGGGTGACCTGTACGACTGGCCCGTCTCGACCTATATTGCCGAGCCGCCGTTCTTTGATGATTTCACGATGGCGCCAAAACCCATGCCGGCTGTACGGGGCGCGTACGCGCTGGGGATTTTTGGCGACTCCGTCACGACTGACCACATATCACCCGCCGGATCGATCAAGGACACTTCGCCAGCTGGAAAATGGTTGCTGGCACATGGTGTGGCCAAAGAGGATTTCAACAGCTATGGATCAAGGCGGGGCAACCACGAGATCATGATGCGCGGCACCTTTGCCAACGTCCGGATCAAGAACCTGATGATCCCTGCGCTACCTGACGGCACGCGTATTGAAGGTGGCGAAACCCTCTGGCAACCGACTGGCGAACAACTATCAATCTACGATGCGGCCATGAAGTACGTGGCAGCGGGTATTCAGACCGTCGTGTTTGGCGGCGAAGAGTACGGCACCGGTTCATCGCGTGACTGGGCGGCCAAGGGCACCTACCTGCTCGGGGTTCAGGCCGTTATTGCGCGCAGTTTTGAGCGCATTCACCGCAGCAACCTGGTGGGCATGGGCGTACTACCGCTGCAATTCAAGGGCAGCGACAGTGCGTCCTCACTCGGACTGACCGGTTGCGAGACGTTTGACATCGAAGGCCTCGAAGCGGGCATCACCCCACAGCAACAGGCCACGTTAGTGATTCACAGGGCGAACGACAGCGTGCAGCGCGTCAACGTGTTGTTGCGCATTGATACGCCTATTGAGGTTGATTATTATCTGCACGGTGGAATTCTGCCGTTTGTACTGCGACAGTTGCTGGCTGCATCGAACTAGGGAGACCCTCTTGTCAGGCAAGTTCTTGTCGGCCAACAGTCCGACCCGGTCAGGCTGTCCGGACGACAAGGGATAGTTCGTTACACTAGAGCACTCTTTGCCGTTATTGATGCCCTGAAAGAATATGTCTCGTTCGCACTCCCCCTCATCTCCCCGCCTTGCGCGGGAAGCATCCCGCCTGGTTGCGCTGGCGCTGGCGTTGCATAGCTCTGGCAGCCGCGTGGAAGACACTTACTGGGAAGCCGAACTCGCGACGGTCATCACCAAATTGCTTCGCTCTGGCAACGACACAGCCATGGACGCCGCGCTCGAACATCTGTCGCAAAACAACTTGGGCGGCTACGAGGTTCTGATCGAACAAGCCGAAACCTTGTCAGAGTCGTGCGTGATTGAAAAAGACGGTGTGCGTCACGACGTTTTGCTGGTGATCGCGCCGCTCGTGGCCTGGACACGCTACAGCATACCGGCTAATCCACTGCCATCCGCGGTGCTCGACACCTTGCTTGCGCAGCTTCATGGCCACGTCCTGGCCGCCAATACGCAGGTCGCACTGCTGCCCCACCTGGCCAGTCTGGACCAGATGCCGCGCAGCTTTTCTGAAACCTGGCAGTGGTTGCAAAAACTGGGTATGGCGTCGCTCGGACAGGAAAGCATCTTCCCGACGCTCAACAGCGAGCCTGAATCGTTCAACATGCTGGCCGACACGCGTTACGTCGTCGCAGCCGTCGCCGTACCCGAGGGCCGGCCGATCTTTCGATGGCAGGAAGAGCCTGGCGAACTCGGCGAAGGCCGTGTGGCGTGCCTGGAAAAATGGGTGGCGCAGACACAGGACACCTTTGCCCGCTTGCTACCAGGTTGTGGCTTCGAGATCCTGGTTCCGGATGCTTACTATGTCAGTAATCGCGAAGCCGACCGGCGCGTGCGCCCCCTGTCGGTGAAGGCCGCAGTGGCGTGGCTGGGTGGTGCCCTGAATATCGAACCAGGCCAGTTACGCGCGGTCATCGCGGGTTGCGGCGAACGCCGGATCGACGAGTATCGCGTCGGGTTCACGCAAAAGAACAAAGGCGAAGTCATTTATGGCTGCCTCTGGCCGCTCTATGGCCGCGAAGATGACCAGACCCTGCCCGAGGACGAAGCACCTGTACCTGAAACTTCAGACGAAATCGCGGCGCTCATCAAAGAATGCGGGGTGACTGACATTCGCAAGCTGCCCGGGATTTTGCCACCCGAGTTTTGCGAAGACTGCGGTGCGCCGTTCTTTCCCAACCCTTCTGGCGAAATGGTTCACGCCGAACTGCCAGAAGACGCTGAAATGGCTCCCGCGCACTTTCACTGACCATGCAGGCAGACCTCTTCTGCCGGGTGGTCGACAATTATGGGGATATTGGCGTCACCTGGCGCCTGGCACGCCAGTTGCGGCAAGAACATGGCTGGGACGTGCGACTCTGGGTCGATACGCTGTCCAGCTTTGCGCGAATCGAGCCACGTGTGCGCCTGGAACTTGCCAGCCAGGAGATCGACGGTATCCGGATTGTGCACTGGACCACGCCGGCGCCGGACGTGCAACCCATGCCCGTGGCGATCGCCGCCTTTTCCTGTGGTCTGCCAGAGACCTATGTCACCCGCATGCGGGAAACACGGTCGCTCTGGATCAACCTTGAATACCTGAGCGCCGAACCATGGGTCGAGGGCTTTCACGCCCTGCCCTCGCTACGCGCAGACGGTCTGTCGTGTCACTTTTTCTTTCCTGGGTTTACGTGCCAGACAGGCGGCTTGCTGCGCGAAGCAAGCCTGCTGGCCACCCGCGACGCGTGGCAGCGAGACAGGCCCCGGCAGCGCGCCTTTCTCTCGCGACTCGGGGTGCCACCCGAGGCCCTGGTGTCATGGTCAGGCTGCGCCGATGCCGTGACTGACATCGGTGGCGGACTGTGCGCACGCCTGATTTCCTTGTTCTGCTACCCCCAAGCCCCCACAGACGCGCTGGTAGAGGCCTTGCAGCACGCACCCCACCCCACCATACTGCTGGTCCCAGAGGGCATCGCACCCACGTTGCAGGCCGGTCGCCAGGGCAACCTGTGGATCGTACGGATTGCGTTCCTGCCCCAGCCTGACTATGACCGTGTGCTGTGGACCGCCGACCTGAACTTCGTGCGCGGGGAAGATTCCGTCGTACGCGCGCTCTGGGCCGGCAAGCCGCTGGTCTGGCACATTTACCCCCAGACCGAAGACACCCACCTGGTGAAGCTGCAAGCGTGGCTGTCCCGGGTCGGGTTGCCCAGGCCCGCCCAGGACCTGATACGTGCCTGGAACAGTCAGGATGGGACGCCTGCCCCGGGAAAATCACTCATGCAGGCACTGAGCACCGCTGACATGATCAACTGGGGCCAGCGTGCCGAACAGCTTTGCCTGGAACAGGCCAGCATGCCAGATCTGGTCATGAATCTGGACCAGTTTTGCCGGTCGAAATGCCAGCAAAACACGCTGAGCCCAGAAAGGCTAAAATAGAAGGCTTTTTTAAAATAACTCCGGTGTTTGAGTCCCGGAGACCTTAAGTTACCGGAGTTTTAAAAGTATGAAAACCGCACAAGAGTTGCGAGTGGGCAACGTGGTGATGGTCGGCAAAGACCCTCTCGTCGTTCAGCGCGCCGAATACAGCAAGTCAGGGCGCAACGCCTCGGTCGTCAAGCTCAAGTTCAAGAACCTGCTCACAGGTTCGGGCAGCGAGTCCGTGTCCAAAGCCGACGAGAAATTCGAAGTCGTCAATCTCGACCGCAAGGAATGCACTTACTCATACTTTGCAGACCCGATGTATGTGGTCATGGACGAAGAGTTCAACCAGTACGAAATCGAAGCCGACAGCATGGGCGATGCCCTGCAATACCTTGAAGAAGGCATGCAGCTTGCAGCCGTGTTCTATGACGGCCGTGCCATTTCAGTGGAATTGCCCACCATGGTCGTGCGCGAAATCATCTACACCGAACCCGCAGTCCGTGGCGACACGTCAGGCAAGGTCATGAAGCCCGCCAAGATCAATACGGGTCACGAGTTGCCCGTTCCGCTCTTTTGCGCCATCGGCGACAAGATCGAAATTGACACACGTACCGGTGAATACCGCAGCCGCGTCATGTAATACCCCCGACTGATCAGCATTGTTGCTGCTCATCAGGATAATGGCCCTTCGGGGCCATTATTTTTTCTGGTCAGTTTGAGCCGGACACGGAGGTTGCGCGCTCAAGATCACCGAGCCACCTCAGCGCATAGGTCTGGTCTGGCCCGCACATTTCAATGTCGGGTTTTAACCCCGCACAAAAGGCGGGGCGTTCGGGTTGGCCGAAGATGGCGCATCGATTATCTTCGAGCAACTGCACGCAACGCACACCCGCAGGCTTGCCCAAAGGCATACCGGGGATGCGACTCGTGATGGAAGGTGCGATGCAGCAAGCGCCGCACTCAGGACGACAGTTCATTCGGAAAATACCCGCAGAAGACCTGCAACCAGTTGCTGCAACCAATTACTGCAGCCAAGTACAGCCACCCATTACTGCAACCGGTCCGTATCCAGGAATTCAGGCAAAGCCACCACGACAATGCCATCTTCCGCCAGAGACTCGCGCTCTTGGCGCGTGGCTGTCCCGCGAATGGGGCGTTCGTCTGAATCGCCTTCGTGAATGCGGCGCGCCTCTTGCGCAAAACGGTCGCCGACATTTTCAGTCTTACGGACAAACTCTCGCATCTGCTGCATGACCACCGCCTGAAGCTGTGCCAACTGGCTGGACTCGGGGCTAGCGGCGACCACGCTGCGTGACGCATCGTTCAAACCCCGGCCGACCTGTGCCCCGGAAGGTTCATGGACCTCACCAAAATGTCCGACATTCAGGCGTGGTGCGGACAAGCGTTTTTCGATCGAATCGCTCTGGCAAAGCGGGCAACTCACCAAGCCACGAGCCTGCTGGGAGTCATAATCCTCATGCGAGCCGAACCAGCCCTCGAATACGTGGCCATTACTGCACTGCAGATCAAAAACTTTAAGTCCCATGGAACCTATATGAGGGCAAATACCGCAAAATCAACGCTGTCAGTATAACGGAGCGCGATAGGCAAACAGTCACGTTCCGAAGCTTAGGCGTGGCACAGCGTCAAGCAAGGTGCGAGTGACCGGACTGACCGGTTCGTGCAACACCTGTTGGGCGGTCCCGAGTTCAACCAGTTGCCCCGCATCCATCACCGCGATCCGATCAGCAATGTATTCAACGACGCCAAAATTGTGGGTAATGAACAGATACGCCATCCCGGTTTCGCGCTGCAGATCAGTCAACAAGTCCAGAATTTGCGCCTGCACCGAGACATCAAGCGCCGACGTGGGTTCGTCCAGGATTAACACTCTTGGCTCAACCGCCAGCGCACGCGCGATCGCGATACGCTGGCGTTGCCCGCCTGAAAATTCATGCGGATACCGGTCAGCAGC
>CAIJKV010000141.1 GCA_903821335.1 uncultured beta proteobacterium | reverse complement strand
GCCGCAGTCAGTGACGGCATCCAGCGCACCTTCGAGGGGTCTTCGCTGGAAACCATCCGCCACATGGTCGCAGCCGGTATTGGGTTGACCGTGATGCCGGTGACCGCCGTCCCGATCAACGACAAGAACAACAAATTGTTGAAATACATTCCTTTTGAACGCCCCGTGCCTGATCGACGTGTCGTGCTGGCCTGGCGTAAAAGTTTTCCCCGTGCCGCGGCGGTCCAGGCGCTGGCCCAGGCCATCTACGCGACGACGCTGCAGGGCGTCAGAATGTTGAACGGGTCGACCTCGTCACACCAGGTGCCAGGTTCGTCCGTGTAGGCGAATGTTATTCTTTGCGTCGAAGTGGTCCTCGCCATGCCAAACGTGGTGACCACCATGCCCAACTTACCCCAGACTCGCTTGTGCAATGTCTGAATAACGCCAAAAATGTCAGCATCCCCTGCAGTTTCCCGCACGACATGGCGGTCCCGCCTGGGGCTCTATGCCAGGCTGGTCCGTCTAGACAAACCCATCGGCATCCTGCTGCTGCTCTGGCCCACGCTGTGGGCAGTCTTTGCTGCGGCGGGTGGCTTGCCACCGTTATCGATCCTGATCATCTTTTCACTTGGCACCGCACTGATGCGTTCGGCCGGGTGCGCCATGAATGACTATTTCGACCGCGATGTCGACATTCATGTCCAGCGTACCGAACACCGCGTGCTGACCACCGGCCAGATCGCCCCGCGCGAAGCCCTGCTCGTGGCTGCGGTGCTGGCGCTGGTCAGTCTGGCGCTGATTGTTCCGCTTAATACGTTGACGCACGGACTGGCCGTGGTGGCGGCCTTCCTGGCCATCACGTACCCGCTGATGAAACGCTTTTTTGCCATTCCCCAGGCCTACCTCGGCATTGCCTTTGGCTTTGGGATACCGATGGGTTTTGCAGCCCTGCAGGACACCATTCCGCTCGCCGCGTGGGTCATGCTGCTGGCCAATATATGCTGGGCAATCGCCTACGACACAGAGTACGCCATGGTCGACCGGGACGACGACTTGCGCCTGGGGCTCAAGACGTCCGCCATCACCTTTGGTCGCCTCGACATCTTCTGGGTGGCCGTGTTTTATGCGCTGACCATCGGTTTGCTGTGGTTCGCGGGGTCCTTGCTTGGCTACGGGTGGCCCTACTGGGCAGGGCTGGTGGTCGCAGCCGGCATCGCCGTGCAGCATATTTTCTGGATCCGTCACCGGGATCGCGCAGCCTGCTTCAAAGCGTTTTTACATAACACCTGGTTTGGCTGCTCCGTGTTCGCCGGCATCGTCGTCCAGACTACGCTCGTCGGTGCCCGCGCCTGAGCGCACGGACTCCAGCATTTTCATCGTCACATCGATTAAGAAGACACCACATGGATCATTTCCCCTCTGTAGCAATGATAGGCGGCGGCAACATGGCCAACGCTCTGGTTTCAGGCCTGTTGAACCGGCATTGTCCCAAGGCGAATTTGCATGTGGTTGAAGTGCACGAGCCCCTCCGGCATCAGTGGAGCGAGCGCGGCATCAGCGTGTCCGCGCATGCCGATGAAAAACTCTCGGCCCATCAGGTCTGGATCTTTGCTGTCAAACCACAGCAGATGCGTGATGTCGTGCTGCAGACACGCCGGTGGCTCAAGCCAGACACCCTGGTGATCAGCATCGCGGCTGGCATCTCCATCGCGTCGCTGGCCACCTGGCTCAATGATGACGGTAAACCCTGGCAGCGCCTGGTGCGTTGCATGCCCAATACCCCGGCACTGGTTGGCGCCGGTGTCACCGGCATGGCCGCGCCCGCCGCCTTGCTGCAGCAGGACCGCGACACGGCGAGCGCCTTGCTCTCGACCGTCGGTGAGGTGGTCTGGGTGGCGGATGACCAGGCCATTGATGCCGTGACAGCCTTGTCCGGCAGCGGGCCCGCCTACGTATTTCTGTTTATTGAGGCGTTGATTGCGGGTGCCACAAAACTTGGGCTGTCACCCGAACAGTCCCGCAGCCTGGCCTTGGCGACCCTGGCGGGCGCCACCAAACTGGCGGCCGACTCAACCGAACCCATCGCCGTCCTGCGTGAACGCGTCACGTCCAAGGGCGGCACGACCGCTGCGGCACTCGATCTGTTCAAGGACCGGGGTCTGACTGAAATGGTCGAACAGGCCATGCAGGCTGCCAGTATCCGCGCTGCGGAATTGTCACAAGAGTTTGGCGGTTCCTGAATTGAAAGTATTTCCAATTTAGTGGAAAAGGTTAACATCACAAAACTTTAAGAGGAGTCACACATGGCACGCGCGTTTCGTATAGCAGTACTGGCAGGCGATGGCATTGGCAAGGAAGTCATGCCCGAGGGCCTGCGCGTCTTGAAGACCGCTGCCGACAAGTTTGGCCTCAAGCTGGAATATACCCATTTTGAATGGGCGTCTTGTGATTACTACACCAAGACTGGCAAGATGATGCCTGACGACTGGAAGAGCCAGTTGCAGCAATGCGACGCCATTTACTTTGGTGCGGTCGGCATGCCACACATCGTAGCTGACCACATCTCGCTCTATGGTTCCTTGCTCAAGTTCCGCCGCGAATTCGACCAGTACATCAACTTGCGTCCCGTACGCCTGTTCGATGGCGTGCCATGCCCGCTTGCAAACCGCAAACCTGGCGACATCGACTTTTTTGTCGTGCGCGAGAACACCGAAGGCGAATACTCAGCAGTGGGTGGCCGGATGTTTGAGGGCACCGATCGCGAGATTGTTCTGCAGGAATCGATTTTCACCCGAATCGGTACAGACCGCGTGTTGCGTTTTGCGTTCGAGTTGGCGACACGCCGCGCGCGCAAGCATGTGACCATCGCCACCAAATCAAACGGCATCGCCATCAGCATGCCGTATTGGGACGAACGTGCCGCTGCCATGGGCGCCCAGTACCCGCAGATCACGACCGACAAGCAGCACATCGACATCTTGTCGGCGCGTTTTGTGCTGCAACCCGATCGTTTCGACGTCGTGGTGGCCTCGAACCTGTTTGGCGATATTCTCTCTGACCTGGGCCCGGCTTGCACCGGCACGATCGGCCTGGCTCCGTCAGCCAACCTGAATCCAGAGCGCGATTTCCCGTCGCTGTTCGAACCTGTGCACGGCTCGGCACCAGACATCTATGGTCAGAATATTGCCAACCCGGTCGCCATGATCTGGTCCGGCGCACTGATGCTGGAGTTTCTTGGTCTCGGTCTGCCCGAGGACGAGCGCCAGCCTTACCTCGACGCGCACAATGCGATCGTCAAGGCGATTGAAGACGTGTTGTCCACCGGTCCACGCACGCGTGACCTCGGTGGCACGGCCTCGACAAGTGAAATGGGTGAGGCGGTCAGCCAGTTGTTGGCAAAGTAAAGTAGGGGGCGCAGCACTGTTAAGCGGCACTGCTTAAAGTGCTACTTAAAGTGCTACTTAAAGTGCTACGTTGAACGCTACTTAAAGTGCTACGTTGAACGCTACTTAAAGTGCTGCTTAAAGCGCTACATTGAGCGCTACGTAAAGCGCTACGTAAAGCGCTACGTAAAGCGCTGCCTAAAGTGCTGTTTAAGGGAGGCAAGGCATGTCGGATCTTGTAAATCTCGCGCGACGTCGTCAGCTATTGCTGGCAGTGTCGGCACTGGCGACGGCCGGTGTCACCCAAGCTTCGCGCGCCCAGTCGACGACTTTTCCCAACCGACCCATTACCTTTATCTGCCCGTGGCCGGCGGGCGGCACCTCGGACGCCACCATGCGGGTCCTGGCGATGCGCATCGCACGCGAACTGGGGCAGCCCGTCATCGTTGAAAATCGTGCCGGAGCCGCCGGAATGATCGGGGCCAAGGCGCTGGCCAACGCCAAGCCCGACGGTTACACCATCGGTCAGCTTGCACTGTCGGTCACCCGATTTTCGCAACTTGGCATGGTTCAGATCGATCCGCTCAAGGACTTTACCTTCCTGGGCATGGCGTCTGCCCAAACCTTTGGCATCGTCGTCGCAGCGGACTCACCCCTGAAAACCTTGCAAGAACTGGTTGCCTACGCAAAACTCAACCCTGATCGCCTGACCTATGCCACCTCGGGGGTCGCTGGCCAGACGCACGTCGGCATGGAAGAGTTTGCACAGGCCGCGGGCATCAAGCTGACCCATGTACCTTACAAGGGTGGGGCGCCCGCACTGCAGGGACTGTTGGGTGGCCAGGTCGACATGCTGGCCGACTCGAGCACCTGGGCCCCGCTCGTCGAGGCCGGCAAGTTACGCTTGCTCGTGACCTGGGGGGACGCGCGACTGCCAAGATTCCAGCATGTGCCAACACTCAAGGAACTGGGCTTTGGCGTGGTCAACGACGCCCCCAATGGCGTGGCGGCCCCCGCAGGGCTCGATCCCGCGATCACTAAAAAGCTGGCGGCCGCAGTCGGCGTCGCGGTGCTGAGTGTTGAATTCAAGACGGCCTGTGACAAGATTGACGCCCCCGTGATCTATATGGATCCGGAAAAATACCGTCAGTACGTGATCGATACTTACAAGAAAGAGGGCGTGCTGATTGACAAGCTGCAGCTCAGGAAATTGCTGGAAAATTAGTCACCACATATAAATTGTCGCACTACGGAGAGCAACACCTCATGCCGGATTACACCAACCGCTTTAAACAATCGCTCAAGGCAGGCAAGGCCAATATCGGGCTATGGATTTCCATTCCGGATGCCTTCACCACCGAGATTTGCGCCACGGCAGAATTTGACTGGATGCTGCTCGATGGCGAACACACCCCCAATGATCCACGCACGGTGTTGTCACAATTGCAGGCGCTGGCGGCCTACAACACGCAGGCGGTGGCGCGTCCGGCTGTCGGCGATACGCATGTCCTCAAGCAATTGCTCGATGTTGGCGTACAAAACCTGTTGATCCCGATGGTCGACACGCCTGAACAGGCGCGCGGTTTGGTGCAAGCCGTGCGTTACCCACCGCATGGCATCCGTGGCGTGGGCTACGGCACCGCCCGCGTCTCACGCTGGGATGCCCGCAAGGACTATGCCCAGGGTGCCAAGGACGAGGTCTGCCTGCTGGTGCAAGTCGAAACGGCATTGGGCCTCTCGAATCTGGATGCTATCTGTCAGGTCGAAGGCGTCGATGGCGTGTTCCTCGGGCCCTCGGACATTTCAGCGGCACTCGGTTATCTCGGCCAACCGGGGCATCCCGAGGTGGTCGCGACCATTGAACGATGCATCGCGACGATCATCGGCCACGGCCTGGCTGCTGGAATCCTGACGCCTGACCGTGCACTCGCCAAGCGTTACCTTGAGCTGGGCTGCACCTTTGTGGCGGTTGGCCTCGATGCACGCATCCTCGCCCAGGGCGTGCGTGAACTGCGGGCTGCCTTCCCGTCGAACTAATGCCTGGTCCCGCCGACCGCGTTCTGGTCGCAGACATTGGCGGCACCTTTGCACGGTTTGCGCTCGCGCAGGCCGGCACTCTGGTCACCGACGTGCATACGTTTCCAAGCACCGGCGTGGCCAGTCTTTCCGACTTATGCGTGGCGGCTTGTCAGGAATTTGATGCGCCAATCAGCGGTGCCGCCATCGCCATCGCGGGGCCGGCTGGCAAGGGCCGGGGTCGCTTGACCCAGGTCGGTTGTGACATCCAGGAAGTCGAACTCGCAGCGGCCCTGGGCGTTGAGCGCCTGCTGTTACTCAATGACTTTGCTGCGCTGGCCATGTCGCTGCCGGCACTGGTGGGTGAGGATCTTTGTTCGATCCCACCGACCGGCGCTTCGGCCCATTCAGTCAAGACAGCCAGTTCGGTCCATTCAGTCAAGACAATCCATTCAGTCAATTCGGTGAATTCGGTCAAGACAGCCCGCTCGATCGAGCGGCAGGAAAATATCTCAACATTGCCACGCGTGGTCTTTGGTCCTGGGACGGGTCTGGGTGTGGCCGCGCTGTTGCAGCTGGACGGCAAGTTCGTCGCATTGAATAGCGAAGGAGGGCACAGCAGCTTTTCGCCCGCCAATGCGTTTGAAAGCAAGTTGCTCGAGTACGCCCAACAGCGTTATGGCCGTGTTTCGTGGGAACGCGTGCTTTCCGGGCCAGGACTTGAACTGATTGATGCGGTGAGCACGCTGCAGTTCGGTCTGGGTGGCAAACCACGCACCGCCAAGGAAATTATCGAGGCGGCACAGGCGGGCGACTGCCCGGTGGCCAGACATAGCGTGAGGTGTTTCGCCGAACTGCTGGGCAGTTTCGGCGGCGACCTGGCGCTGATGTTTGGCGCAGGTGGCGGTGTGTTTGTCGGTGGCGGCATCGCACAGCGCCTGGCCGGGTTGATTGCGCTTGAGGATTCGCGCGAGAGATTTTGCCGTAAGGGGCGATTTTCAGGCTGGCTGGAAAACCTTCCGTTCGCGATCGTGCGCCATCCTCATGCTGCCTTGGTCGGGGCGGCCAGGGCGTACGCGGAACAACACCCGGGTTGAGCAATTTTTAAGTATTTACATTACTTTACATAATATACATTATGCGTATATTACGGAGTGGCAAATGTGAGCATGACGCATTGACAGTCGCTGTGCTACCTGCGCGCTATCACCTGCGATGTCACCTGTGCTTTCACCCACGCCGTCACCTGCGATGCCACCTGTGTTTTCACCCACGCCGTAACCTGCGATGCAACATCCGCAATACCACCCGCGCCGTCACGCCTCACAAGTTCAATCTGCTGTCCGAGCAACGGTGCCATCGTCGGCCAGCCAAAGCAATACCTTCCGTGCCGTTACGCCCCGAGCTCGATCTGTTGTCCGAGCAACGGTGCCATCGTTGGCCAGCCAAAGGTGTGTTCAATTTTCTGACGCAGCATATCGGCCGGCACCGGTTCACCGTGGTTGACATACACCGCGCGCACCGGTGACTTCGCCGTCTTGAGCCAGTCGATAATCTGCTGCGCGTCGGCGTGCGCCGACATCCCCGGCAACGATACGACCTCGGCATTGATGGGCACATCGTCACCAAAAATCCGGATCGACCGTTCGCCTGCAACCATTCTTGCCCCCCGCGTGCCACCGGCCTGAAAACCTGCAAACACGATGGTATTGCGTCGGTCCGGGCCCAGGGTCTTGATATGGTGCAAAACGCGTCCGCCGGTCGCCATGCCGCTGGCCGAAACGATAATGGACGGATAACGAAGCGAATCGAGTGCCCGAGACTCCTCGACCGTGCGAACCATCTTTGCGACGTGATACATCCCGGCGCATTCTTCTGACGTCAGGCGGTGTTCGTTGCGGTGGCGATTATAAATTTCCGTCATGTCGATCGCCATCGGACTATTCAGATAGACCGGCACGTCAGGGATCACCGAACGAGACTTCAGGCGACTGATTGCCAACAGCAACGCCTGCGCGCGGCCGACCGCAAAGGCAGGCATCACGACCGTGCCACCCCGCGCGACGGTGCGCACGATGATTTTCCCGAGCGCGTCCTCCGTGTCCGCATTGTCGTGTAATCGATCACCGTAGGTTGACTCCACCACGATGAAATCAGCATGATCGATGGGCACGGGCGGTCGCATAATGCGGTCATCCGGGCGCCCCAGATCACCCGAAAACAGCACCGTTCGCCCTGCTGCCGTCAACTCTGCCGAAGCCGCCCCCAGAATATGTCCGGCGGGCCGCAGGCGCACGGTGATGCCAGTCGCCACTTCCAGTGCCTGATCAAACATCAGGGGCTTGAACTGTCGCAACGTCGCCCGCGCATCATCCACCGTGTAGAGCGGCCGAGCCGGCGCGTGCCGTGAAATATGGTGCTTGTTGGAAAAATTTGCCTCTTCTTCTTGCAAATGCGCACTATCGACCAGCAGCAACTGGCAGAGCTCCAGCGTTGAAGGCGTGGCATAGATCGGGCCGCGAAAGCCCTGCTTGCGCAGCAAGGGCAATGCCCCGCAGTGATCCACGTGGGCGTGTGTCAGCACCACGGCCGCAATTTTTTTCGCGTCAAAGGGGAATGCCAGCCAGTTCAACTGCCGCAGGTTCTTAAAGCCCTGAAACATTCCACAGTCAACCAGTATCTTCGTACCCTTGACCTCGACCAGTGTCCTGGACCCTGTGACGGTGCCCGCGGCACCCAGGAAAGTCAGTTTCATTGTCGCCTCTCATCCGATACGGAATCTGTGCCGGCCACCCTCACCAAATGCCGTGTTTCCCATCATAGACCTGTGTGGGCCCGACTGTTCAACCATGACGTCCGAGGGGTTAATTTGCGCCGCGACTCTGTTAGCATTTCAGATCTTATTCAGGAGACACAAAAAAATGTTTTTAGAAATCGCGCACCTTGTGATCAAGCCCGGCGAAGAATCAACTTTTGAGCAACAAGTCGCCAAGGCCAAGCCCTATTTCATGGCTGCCAAAGGCTGCACCGGCATCTCGCTGCATCGCAGTGTCGAGCACCCAGAGCAATACCAGCTCAATGTGAAGTGGGCCACGGTCGACAACCATATGGTCGATTTCCGCAATTCCGATGGCTTCCAGCAATGGCGCGCCCTGGTCGGCCCGCATTTTGCCTCGCCGCCAACGGTTGAACACACCCACGAAATCACGCTCTGATCCGGACACCACACGCCATGCAACGCAATGACGACACAGGCAAGCTGATCTTGCGCCTGACAATCGGGATCCTGCTGCTCATGCACGGGCTCTTCAAACTCATGAACGGCACCCCTGGAATCTCGGCGCTGGTGCTGGCAAATGGCTGGCCCGTCTGGGTCGCGTATGGCGTATATATTGGCGAGGTCCTGGCACCTGCCCTGATCATCATCGGGTTGCTGACGCGGCTGGGTGCAGCGGTGATCGTCATCAACATGATCGTCGCCGTTCATCTCGCACACGGTGCACAACTATTCCAGATCAGCAAAAGCGGTGGCTGGCTGCTCGAGACACAGGCGCTGTATTTGTTCGGTGCCCTGGCCATCGCGTTGCTCGGTGCGGGGCGTTTTAGCCTGGGTGGTCCGAACGGCCGTTTTAACTAGTTTTCCCCCTCCTCCAAGCCCTTCAGTCCAAAGGAATATCGTGAAACTGCACACGTTCAATCGGTTGCTCGTCACCCTCGTGCTTGGCCTGGTCGGCGGCGCAGCCAGCGCCAAGCTTGCCGTCGGCGCCGCTGCGCCAGACTTTTCCACCACGGCCGCCCTGGCGGGTTCCACATTCAACTACACACTGTCTGACGCGCTAAAAAAGGGACCTGTCGTCCTCTATTTTTATCCCAAAGCGTTCACCACCGGCTGCACCATCGAAGCCAAACTCTTTGCTGAGGCGACAGACCAGTTTGCCGCCCTGAACGCCACAGTGATCGGCGTGTCGGCAGACGACATCGACACGCTTAAAACCTTTTCCACCGGCCCGTGCGGCAGCAAATTCGCAGTCGCCTCAGACCTCGACCACTCCATCATCAAGGCCTATGACGCCGCGCTGCGGATCAAGCCCGATATGGCGGACCGCGTGTCCTACGTGATTACACCGGACGCGCATGTGCTGTATGTCTACGACAGCCTCAATCCTGATCAGCATGTCACCAATACCCTGGCCGCGATCAAATCCTGGCAGGTTACACAGAAGAAATAACATGCGTACGCTTTGCTGGCTGCGCACCGACCTGCGTGTCGAGGACCAGCCTGCCCTCGCCCAAGCCGCCTCCGAGGGCGAGGTCATCGCGCTCTTCATCGCCTCTCCTGCACAGTGGCGCCTGCACAACGATGCCCCCGTCAAGGTCGATTTCTGGCTGCGGGCGCTCGCCGGGCTGCAGCCAGAACTGGCCGCGCGCAATATTGCACTGAAATGGCTGGTCATTGATCACTGGCAAGACATCCCGGCCGCACTGCTTGAATTTTGTCGCACCCACGCGGTTGACGCGGTGCACTGCAACCGCGAACACGGCGTCAACGAACGGCGTCGTGATCGTGCCTGCTACAAGCTGCTGGCCGCGCATGGCGTGGCGATGACCGGGCACCATGGCGGCACATTGCTCGTGCCAGGCAGCGTGACCACCGGTGCTGGAACCCCCTACCGCGTATTTACGCCCTTTGCCAAGGCGTGTCGTGCCGTCCTGCGTACAGCACCCTATCGACGACGCCCCGCCCCGGTCAGGCAGTCCGGTGCAGGGTTACCTGCCCAGGACACCATCCCAACCACCCTGCCCGGCTGGGAATTACCCACGGCTGCGATGCGTGCGGGGTGGCCCGCCGCGCCGCAAGCTGCCACTGACCGCCTCGACGCATTCGTCCAAGGCCCCATCACACGCTACCAGACCGACCGCGATTTCCCCGGTATGGCGGGCACCAGTGCGCTCTCGCCCTACCTGGCTGGCGGGCTGCTCTCTGCAGGCCAGTGTCTGCATGCCGCGATGATGATGAACCAGGGCGAAACCGACACGGGCAACCGCGGGGTGACGACCTGGATCAATGAAATACTCTGGCGCGAGTTCTATCAGCACCTGCTGCACGGTTTTCCCGCCCTGTCGATGCATCAACCCATGCGTGCCGAAACCAACGCCGTCCAGTGGCGCCAGGCACCCGACGACCTGCAAGCCTGGCGCACCGCGCAAACCGGCATTCCCATCATTGACGCCGCCATGCGCCAGTTGCTGGCAACCGGCTGGATGCACAACCGGCTACGCATGGTCGTGGCCATGTTCCTGACCAAGAACCTGCTCATCGACTGGCGCGAGGGTGAAACCTTTTTCATGCGTCATCTGGTGGACGGTGAACTGGCCGCCAACAACGGCGGCTGGCAATGGAGCGCGTCGACCGGTGCCGATTCAGCCCCCTATTTCAGGGTCTTCAATCCGGTCAGTCAGTCAGAAAAATTTGACCCGCAAGGTCGTTTCATCAGACACTGGATCCCTGAGCTTGCCAGCCTGTCTGACCGCGTCATACATGACCCACCCACAGCGTCGCGTCTTGCCTTAAACTATCCTTTGGCTGTGGTTGATCTGCGTAGTAGTCGTTTGCGTGCAATCGAGGCGTTTTCTTCACTCCGATAAGGTGACGGACATGAATCTTGAGTCTTTTTCAGCACTCAGCATCAAGGGTGTCGACCTACCGCTATCCACCTACCTGGGCAAGGTCGTACTGGTCGTCAATGTGGCCTCGCATTGTGGTTTTACCGGGCAGTATGCCGGTCTTGAGGCCCTCTACAAGGACTATGGCGACGAGGGGTTCGTGGTGCTCGGATTTCCGTGCGACCAGTTCGGACACCAGGAACCCGCCAACGAAGACACCATCCTGATGTTTTGCCAGTCACGCTACGACGTGACATTCCCGCTGTTCTCCAAACTCGAGGTCAACGGGCCTCGCGCACATCCCCTGTTCCAGTGGCTAAAAAGCAGTAAGCCCGGCCTGTTGGGCACAGAGGGCATCAAGTGGAATTTCACCAAATTCCTGGTGGGCCGTGATGGCCAGGTGATCGCCAGGTATGCGCCGACCGACACGCCACAATCCTTGCGTCCGGATATTGAACAGGCACTACTGGCCTGACGTGATTTTCTGATACTCTCGCCAGATACCAGACATTCTGGACGGAGTGTGACATGATTGACCTGTATTACTGGACCACGCCCAACGGCCACAAGATCACCATATTTCTTGAAGAGGCGGGTGTGCCGTATCACATCCACCCCGTCAATATCGGCCGTGGCGAGCAGTTCACTCCTGATTTCCTGAAGATCGCGCCGAACAACCGGATTCCGGCCATCGTGGATCATGCACCGGTCGATGGTGGCGCACCGATTTCCGTATTCGAATCGGGTGCCATCCTGCTGTATCTTGCTGAAAAAACCGGAAAATTTATCTCGACAGACTTGCGCCGGCGCACCCAGACGCTTGAGTGGCTATTCTGGCAAATGGGCGGACTGGGGCCCATGGCAGGCCAAAACCATCATTTTGGTACCTATGCCCCCGAAAAGATTCCCTACGCCATCACCCGGTATGTGAACGAAACCAACCGTTTGTATGGCGTGCTGAACAAGCGACTGGAACACCTTCCCTTTATCGCCGGTGACTACTCGATCGCCGACATGGCGGCCTACCCTTGGATCGTGCCCCACGCACGCCAGGGCCAGAAACTCGAAGACTTTCCCCATCTGCAACGCTGGTTCAATGCGATTGCAGAACGACCCGCCACACAACGCGCCTACGCACTGGCCGCGCAGATCAATACCCTGCCCTCCGTCCACGACGAGGCTGCGCGCCAAATCCTGTTTGGCCAGACAGCCGCCAACCTGACCAAAACCTGATGAATGCATTGTTCACGCATCCCCGCACCTTAAAGCTGAAAATGCGGGTGCTGCCACTTTGCCTGTGCGGGCTGGCAGTGCTGGCCGGGTGCACCGCAGCGCCACAACGCGCCCAGGACATCACGCTGGCCAGCGGTGAGTCGCCCCAGACCAGCGCACAGCCCGCCTCACAGCCCACTTCTCGATCCGCGACACGCTCTGCCACACAGAGTGCACCACAGACTGCAACACGATCCGGCGCTTCGGGCACGGGGATGCGAACGACCGCCAGCGGTACCCAGTCAACGATCAGCACAGGCTCTGGTGCCACGATCAACGTTGTGACCAGTGATGTGGCAAGCGACACACCCACGGGTGGGTCCGGCGCTGTGTCCGGGGGTATGTCCGCAGGGATGTCCGCGGGTACGTCCACATCACAGACGTCGTCCTCAGACCGCGACGCCTCGTCGGGCGACGTCGCCCGCTCAACGTCCAACCTCACCACGTCCAACCTCACCGCACCCACCCCAGCCGGCGCCGGCGCCATTGGCGTGGTCCCAGTTGCTGCCCCGTCCGCCACGGCACGCCCTCGCCTGGGCAGAGCCATTGGCGTCAGCACGGGTTCAGGTGTTGAGGCCGACAACGCGGCCTCCACCACGGCCTCCACCACCTCTGCACCCTCTGTGGTCGTCAAGAGCGGTGCCCAAGCAGGTTCTTTAGTGGCGCGGCCGTTGGGTGCGACCTCGCTGCCGACCCGGGTCGTCTCGACAGCCCGGACCAAACCAGGTTGCGAGGGGGCTGACTGCCCGGTCATCAAGGTGCGTCGCGTCGTGTTTAACGGACGAGATCGCTTCAATGTTTTCCTGGATGAAGCACTGGTCTCGATGGCCGAAGTCGATACTTCCAACTCTCAGCCATTTCGCACGATGCCAGAGTTCGAACGTAACTTCTGGCGCATTGCCAAGCCGCACTATGAAGTGGTGCTTGAATCCGGGGTGCGACGTGACACGCCTGACATCATCGTGGTCCAACTCGACAGCTATGTTTACACTGGCGGCGCCCATGGTACGTCGACCACGCAATACATTAACTGGTTGCCAAAAGTCGACCGATTGCTGTCACTTGAAACGATGCTCTTGCCACGCGCCATGCCGCAGTTTGAGGCGGCCTTGAAACGCCAGCACACTGAATGGCTCAAGGCCAATCCGACCGCCCGTGAAAATCCAGAGTCCTATAACAAGCTCTGGCCCTTTAAACCCAGCGACAATGCAGCATTGCTCGCCGAAGGACTGGCCATTACCTACGACCCCTACGTGATCGCGCCGTATTCCTACGGGCGCCCGACCCTGACGATTCCCTACAGTGAACTCAATGGAATTCTCAGGCCTGAACTGCTGCCAAAATAAGCCTCAGTGATAGCGTCCAGTGATAGACCCTGGTGATAGGTCTCAGTGATAGCATCCAGTGATAGACCTTGGTGATAGGCCTCAGTGATAGTGCCCAGTGATAGACCCTGGTGATAGGTCTCAGTGATAGTGCCCAGTGATAGACCCTGGTGATAGGTCTCAGTGATAGAGCCCGGTGATGGACCCTGGTGATAGGTCTCAGTGATAAACCTCAGTGATAGAGCGCACTGATCGGCCTCAGTAAACAGACCTCACTGATCGCCCAGCAGTCGCCAGGCCAGGCGCGCCGCGACGCGGCCGGTGTGGCCATCAATATCGAAGTTGGGGTTAAATTCTGCGAGATCGGCCACGCGCATCTTGCGGCTGTGTTTCACCCGCATGGCAAGCGCTTCAACCACACTCAGCGGCACCCCGTACGCGGCGGGTGCCGACACGCCCGGTGCCACGCTGGCAGGCAAGACATCCAGGTCGATCGTCAGGTAGATATCGTCCGCCTCCCGGATCAGGACGTCCAGACGGTGTAGTGCCGCTTCCAGGTGACGCTCTTGTAGCTGGTCGTCCAGAATCACGTCGGCGTGTATTTGCGTCGCACGCGCAAACAGCGCCGGGGTATTGCCCAGCACTGATACCCCCCAGCAGGCATATTTGAACGGTCGATTCGCTTGCTCGCAATCCCGGGCAATCTGGTCAAAAGGCGTGCCCGAACTGGCCGGACGGCTGGTGCGCAAGTCAAAGTGCGCATCCAGATTCAGCACCAGCAAGCTGCGTTTTTTGTAAGCGCCATCATGCGTGGACAGCCACTGCCGCAACCCAAGAAAAGTGCCCCAGGCAACCTCGTGGCCACCACCGAGCACCACCGGTGCCACACCTTGCGCCATCAACTGCGCGACCTGATCACCGAGCGCGAATTGGGCAAATTCAAGGTCACCGTCGGTGCACGTCACATCACCACAGTCCCACAGGTCGACCAGTTGGTGCGCAGGCAGTCCGGCCATCATGCGCCGGATCACTTCGGGCCCGCGTGCAGCACCGATCCGCCCCTTGTTGCGCAGAACACCCGTGTCACAGGCAAAACCAAGAATGGCTGCGGCACCCGCCGGCACCAACTCCGGTCCATTTCGAACGATCTGAAACAACCGGCGGACGTCACCCGCTTCGGCGCCATCGTCGCGCCCCGTCCAGACATTTGGGTTGACCGCCTCACTCATGCCATTCCTTCGATCAACGGTTGCCGGTCAGGCGCAAGCACAGCCTGCAGGAAACCGCGTGTGCGTGCCTCTTTGGGGTGACTGAAGATGACCGAAGGTGGTCCGGCTTCGATGATCCGGCCGCCATCCATCACGGCCACGGTGTCCGCCACGTCGCGCGCAAATCCCATTTCATGCGTGACCACCATCATGGTCATCCCCTCGCGGGCGAGCAACTTCATCACCTGCAAGACCTCACCCACCAGTTCCGGGTCAAGCGCCGAGGTGGGTTCATCAAACAACATGACCTTGGGTTCCATGGCAAGCGCGCGCGCAATCGCCACGCGCTGCTTTTGCCCACCTGACAAACTGGCCGGCATCGCGTGGACCTTGTCGTTCAGACCCACCTTGTTGAGCAGCACGTGCGCCCGCGTCTCGGCCTGCTGCCGGGTCAACCCCTGCAGCGTGCGGGGCCCGACCGTGACATTGTCCAGGACCGAAAGATGTGGAAATAAGTTGAATGACTGGAACACCATTCCGACCTGCGTGCGCAACCGATTCAATTCACGTTCGGGAATCATCTGCCCCGCATCAAGCAGGCGCACGCCACAGATATCAATGGTGCCCTGTTGTGCAATTTCCAGGCCATTGCAGCAACGCAGCAACGTGCTTTTACCCGAGCCACTCGGGCCAATGACCACGACCACCTGGGCATCCAGCACATCAAAGTCTATGCCCTTGAGTACTTCGTTGGCACCGAAGGCTTTGTGCAGATCGCGGATGCGGATCATCTCGTTCATTGCACCATCCCGCCCGCCCGTAAGCGCTTTTCCAGCAACCTCAGCCCTCCCGCCGTCGCACTTGTCAGCATCAGGTAAAGCAACGCGACCACCAGGTAGACCTCAAGCGACCGATAGCTGACACTGATGATCTTCTGCCCCTCATGCATCAGGTCGTGAATCGTCAGGAGCGAAACAAGCGCCGAATTCTTAATCAGCGCGATGAACTCGTTGCCGAGCGGCGGAATCATCCTGACCACAGCCTGCGGGATGATGATCTTGCGCATGGCTTGCGCACCCGACATGCCAAGCGAGCGTGCGGCCTCGTTCTGGCCGCGGTCGACCGACTGGATGGCACCTCGCACAATCTCTGACACATAGGCACCCGAATACATGCCAAGACCCACCACGCCACACGCAAAAGCCGGCAACATCAGGCCAAATTGCGGTAAGCCAAAAAACCAGATAAACAGTTGGACTAGCAACGGCGTTCCGCGAAAAAATACCAGATAGGCCGAGCACAGTCCATAGACCACACGACGCTGGGGATTGAGCCGCCCGATTCCAACCAGCAACCCGATCAGGCTGCCCAGTATCAGGGCTGCGGCGGTCACTTCGACCGTGACCGCCGCCCCCTCGGCAAGCATGCGCCAGTCGGCCCAGACCGGAGAAAAATCAAGATTCATCTGACGGAAAATT
>CAIJKV010000140.1 GCA_903821335.1 uncultured beta proteobacterium | reverse complement strand
TGTCACGCGTCGCGAGATGCTCAAACTGGCCAGTCTCTTTACGGTGGCGGGCGCGGCTCCCTTGTTGTCGGCGTTTAACGCGCAGGCCCAGCCTGACGCGAACGGACCTGTACGCATCGGCTATCTGCCAATCACGGACGCTGCCCCATTGCTGGTCGCGCATCACAACGGCTATTTCAAGGACGCCGGGCTCGATATTGAAAAGCCCACCATGCTGCGTAGCTGGGCACAATTGATCGAGGCATTCATGGCGGGTCAGATCAACGTAGTGCACCTGCTGTCGCCCATGACCGTCTGGGCACGATTCGGTAGCAACGTTCCAGCCAAAGTGGTGGCGTGGAACCACGTCGACGGGTCTGCGCTGACGGTGCTGCCTGAGGTCAACGACCTGAAGGATCTGGGCGGTAAAACCGTCGCGATCCCTTTCTGGTATTCCATCCATAACGTGGTGCTGCAGGCAATGCTGCGTGATGCGGGGCTGACGACCGTGTCCCGCAAACAGGACAAGCCCGGTGCCAATGAAGTGAATCTGGTCGTGATGGCGCCCGCCGATATGCCGCCAGCGCTCGCCGCGCGCAGTATCTCGGGCTACATCGTGGCCGAGCCCTTCAATGCCGTGGCAGAAACAATGGGCATCGGCAAAGTCCTGCGTTTTACCGGTGATGTATGGCGCAACCATGCCTGCTGTACCGTGTTCATGCATGAACGCGACCTTGAGCAGCGTCCGGAGTGGTCGCAACGGGTCGTCGATTCGATCGTGCGCGCGCAACTCTGGATTCGTGAACACCGCGCCGAGACGGCGCAGTTGCTGTCCAAGGAAGGTGTCAACCACTACACCCCTCACGGTTTGCCTGCGTTGACCAAGGTGCTGGCACCGCCAGACTCCGACACACAGACCTACCTGGCTTCGCGCGCGATTCGTCATCCGCAGTGGCACGCGCATCGCATTGACTTCCAGCCCTATCCTTATCCCAGCTATACCGAAGAACTGATTGCGCGCCTGAAAAACACCGTCATACAAGCCGATCGTGGCTTTCTGGCCACGCTGGATGGCAAGATGGCAGCTTCGCAGCTGGTTGACGACCGTTTCGTTAAACGTTCGATCGAAGCGGCAGGTGGCCTGGCCAAATTTGGATTGCCTCCCGGTTATACCCGTGAGGAAGTGATCGCGCTGTGACAAGTGCCAATCAACCCTTGCATGGCGCATACCGTGCAATGCTGGGCGCACTGGGCATCGGACTGTTGCTTGGATTGTGGTGGGTGTTGACGGTGCCGTTTTCGGACGCTGGCGGGATGGGGCAGCGCTTTGCCCCGGGGCCCGCACTCTCGACGCTGTTCACCATGCTTCAAAGCGCGGAAATCTGGCTGCATATTTCCGTCAGTCTCCAGCGCGTGGCCGTTGGTCTGGGCCTGGCCTTGTTGGTCGGTGTGCCGCTCGGTTTGTTGCTGGGAGCCTCAGCGAGCATGAACGCGGCGTTTTCGCCGGCCTTTCAATTCCTGCGCATGGTGTCACCGCTGTCATGGATGCCAATCGCGGTCATGGTGTTCGGGGTGGGTGACCATCCTGTTTATTTCCTGCTGGCTTTCGCCGCTGTCTGGCCCATCATGCTTAATACCCTGGCAGGTGTGCGTCAGCTTGACAGTCGGTGGTTGCAACTCTCGCAGAGTCTCTCGGCCACGCGCTGGGAAACGCTTAAGGGGGTCATTGTGCCGGGCATCCTGGGGCACATCCTGACCGGGTCACGCCTGGCGATTGGTATTGTGTGGATTGTGCTTGTGCCTTGCGAAATGCTGGGTGTGTCGGCTGGGCTGGGCTATTTCATTCTCGACACGCGAGATCGTCTTGCCTATCACGAGCTGATGGCCACTGTCGTCTTGATCGGCTTGCTGGGGTTTCTGCTGGACTGGGCTTTTCGTGAGTTGTATAGCTGGTGGAGCAAGGCCCGCTGAACGGCATGGTAGCCGGGCGATGGCGCATCCCAAAGGCCCGTTGACAGGTATGTAACCGGGCGATGGCTCGTCCCAAAGACCCGCTGAACGGTATGTAACCGGGCCATGCATCATCCCCAACGGCATGATCCCGGTCAGTCTGCCTTCGCGGGTTATTTAAGAAACTGTGACGCACCCCAGAACAGCCCTGCAGACAAGAGCATCGACATGGGCAGCGTCAGTACCCAGGCGGTCATGATGTTGCGCACGGTGCTGTGGTGTAAGCCGCTTTTATTGGCCACCATCGTACCCGCCACACCCGACGACAATACGTGGGTGGTTGATACCGGCAGGCTGTACAGGTTTGCAAGCCCGATGGCTGCGACGGTGGTGACCTGCGCGCACATGCCCTGCGCATAGGTCATCCCCTGTTTGCCAATTTTTTCGCCCACCGTCGTGACGACCCGTTTCCAGCCAATCATGGTTCCGATGCCCAACGCCAGCGCAATCGCCAGAATCACCCAGAACGGCGCATATTCCGTCGTGGCAACCAGATCCTTGCGTAGCTTTTGCAGGTCGGATTTTTCACGCGAGGGCAGGCCTGGCAAGGCAAGCACCTTGCGGGCGGTGTCGTCCAGGCAAAGCAGGTAACGGCGAATACGAATACGCGTTTCGGGCGTGACGTCCTTGTAGTCCGTCACGCCGGCCATATCGGTGCGCACGGCCGTGATGGTTGCCATGGTCGTGGTCGGATCGCAGCGGTATAGCTTGGGAAGTTGATCACGGCGATCGGCTGGCGCAAGCGCCAGGTAGTCGCCCAGCGTGTGTCCGTTGCGCACGTAAAAGTCGTTCAGGGCCAGGGCTGCGTCGTAACTCCGCTTGATCTCGTAGGGTGTCGCCTGCATGTCGAGCACGAATTTGGCTGGCACGATACCAATGAGCACCAACATGATGAGCCCGATACCCTTTTGCCCGTCGTTGGACCCATGCACAAAACTGACCCCCATCGACGAAGCGATCAGAACGACACGGTTCCAGAAAGGAGGGCGCTTTTTTTCTGCGACCTCACGGCGTTTTTCCGGAGTGACATGCATTTTTGACAGGGGAGCCCAGTACTTGAGCAGAATCAGCAACAGCCCTGCCCCGACGAAGCCCCCAATCGGTGACAGTACAAGCGACAGGGCAATTTCCAGGGCCTTGCCCCAGTTGACGCCTTCGCTGAGCGGGATGCCGTTGAGCAAGGCGTTGGCCATGCCGACCCCTAGGATGGCCCCGATCAATGTGTGGGAACTTGAGGCGGGGATGCCCAGGTACCAGGTGCCAAAGTTCCAGATGATGGCGGCCAGCAGCATGGAAAACACCATGACCAGTCCGCGACCGGTCTCGACGTCAATCAGTAGTTCAACCGGCAGAAGGTGGACGATTGCGTAGGCCACGCCCACGCCACCCAGTAGCACCCCAAGGAAATTAAATATCCCGGAGGACACGACAGCCAGGTGTGGAGGCATCGCTTTGGTGTAGATCACCGTTGCGACCGCATTGGCCGTGTCGTGAAAACCATTGATGCATTCGAATGCCAGGACAAAAGCGATTGCAAGCACGAGGCTGACAGCCACCCAGGGGGTCAGTCCTGCAAAGAGTTCAGGCATGATGTTTTATTTCAGTTTGATTGCATGTATGTTACTTGGAATGTCGCATTTGTCTGTTTCCCCGCCGGGGTGCCCTGCCAACGTTGGCCCGATATGTCGTTAACATGCCTGTCAGACAACGCTGGCGAGACCAGGCGACCCCCTTTGCGAGTGAATCATGACCACGACCCCCACCACCCTCTCGACCGATACCTTGCGCGTCGGACTGGTTTCAGTATCCGATCGCGCGTCTCAGGGCGTCTATGTCGATCAAGGCATTCCGGCTTTGCAAGCATGGCTGCAACGGGCGCTCTGCACGCCGGTGCAAACCGTGACACGGCTGATTCAGGACGAAGCGGTCACGATTTCGGCTGCGCTGCTTGAGCTGGTGGACGTTGAGCGCTGCCACCTGGTGCTGACAACGGGTGGCACGGGTCCCGCCCGGCGTGATGTGACACCTGAGGCGACCCTTGCGATCGCGACACGTGAAATGCCCGGGTTTGGTGAACAGATGCGACAGATCAGCTTGCAGTTTGTGCCAACCGCGATTCTTTCCAGGCAGGTCGCTGTGCTGCGAGAGATCGACGGGCATGCAGCGTTGATCATCAACTTGCCCGGTCAGCCCAAGGCCATCGCCGAAACGCTGGAAGGTTTGAAGCGTGAGGATGGCAGCAGTGTCGTCTCGGGAATTTTCGCGGCTGTCCCCTATTGCATCGACCTGATTGGCGGGCCATACATCGAAACCAACGAAACTGTCGTCAAGGCTTTCCGGCCAAAGTCGGCGCGCCGTCCGTCTGCTAATGAGCCACCAGTATCCATAATGAGGTGACCTCGGCCCGTCGGGCATCTGCGAGCGGGTCCTCGGCATCTTGGGACTTGGGGTGAACCGGTCGCGTCTCCAGGCGTTCAAGTACGTGAAGCCCTGCCTCGTCAAAGGCGGCAAGCAGGTCCTCGCGCGTGCGCAGCCCGAGATGTTCGGCGAGGTCCGACAGGATCAGCCAGGCCTGGCCACCGGGTGACAGGTGGTCGCAGGCACCGCGCAGAAACCCGGTCAACATGCGTTGGTCCAGGTCATAGACGGCCTGTTCAAGCGTTGAGGCCGGCCGACCGGGTAACCAGGGCGGGTTGCAGATTAGCAGCTTGGCACGCCCCGCAGGAAACAGGTCGGTTTGCTCGAGCGTGATCTGCCCGGCCATCCCCAGTTGTTCGATATTTTGTCGGGCGCAGGTCAGCGCACGGGGACTGATGTCGGTTGCGATGACACGCCTGATCCCCTTTTTGGCGAGCAGCGCCGCCAGCACGCCGGTACCCGTCCCGATATCAAAGGCAAGGTCCAGGCCAGGGAGTGGCGCGCGCATCACCAGGTCCAGGTATTCCGCGCGAACGGGTGCAAATACGCCATAGTGCGCGTGAATGCGGCCACCAAGCGCGGGGACTTCCACTCCTTTTTTACGCCACTCATGCGCACTGATCACACCCAGTAACTCGGTCATGGGCGACACGCAACCTGTGTCCTGGTCGCCGTAGGCCTCAGTGCAGGCCTGCGTGACATCGGGCGCCCGGCGCAACTTGAGCGCGTGGTGTGGCTCAAAGGGCAGCAGCAACATGCCCAGCGTGCGGGCGCGCTGCGCACGGGCCAGCCTGACCTGATGAAAGCGTTGCGGGTAGGGCATCTCGGCATATTTGACGCGACGACCGGCCACACGACGACCAAGCGCCTGCAGCAGTTGCCGGGCGTTCTGGAAGTCGCCCTGCCAGATCAGCCCGACGCCCTCGCTGGCAAGGCGGTAGGCTGTATCGGCGGTCATGGTGTCATCGGCCGTCACGGTGCGTTTTGGCGGCAGCCAACCATTTTCCGAGCGCCAGCGCGCAGTCAGAATCTGGTCGCCGATCGTCCAGGTGATCACAGCGGAAGTGGGGTCAGGCAAAGACATACGCATCCAAGGTAAAATATCGGTTGAAATCAACCAAAGTAGCTTGCGAAACCGCAATGCCTAACATTTTCCTCTAAAAAGGATTTCTCATGGCTCTCGTCTCCATGCGCCAGTTGCTCGACCACGCCGCCGAGCACGGTTACGGCATACCCGCTTTCAACGTGAACAACCTCGAGCAGGTGCAGGCCATCATGGAAGCGGCCGCCCAGACCGATAGTCCGGTCATCATGCAGGCTTCTGCCGGCGCGCGCAAATACGCAGGCGAGGGTTTCCTGAAATACCTGATTCAGGCCGCCGTTGAGTCTTACCCCAATATTCCCGTTGTGATGCACCAGGATCATGGCCAGTCACCCAAAATCTGCCAGGGTGCGATCGACATCGGCTTTTCCAGCGTGATGATGGACGGTTCGTTGAAAGAAGACGGCAAAACGATTGCTGATTACGACTATAACGTCGCGGTCACCAAGCAAGTCGTCGACATGGCGCATAAACTGGGGATCACGGTCGAAGGCGAACTCGGTTGCCTGGGCTCGCTCGAGACCATGGAAGGCGACAAGGAAGACGGGCATGGTGCCGATGGCAAGCTGACCATGGATCAGTTGCTGACTGATCCCGAGCAGGCCGCCGATTTCGTGCGCCGCACGCAACTCGACGCGCTGGCCATCGCCATTGGCACGAGCCATGGCGCTTATAAATTCACACGCAAGCCCACGGGCGACATCCTGTCGATTTCACGCATCAAGGAAATCAACAAGCGCTTGCCTAACACCCACCTTGTGATGCATGGCAGTTCCAGTGTGCCCCAAGAGCTGCTGGCTGAAATCCGCCAGTTTGGCGGCGACATGAAGGAAACCTATGGTGTCCCGGTCGAAGAGATCCAGGAAGCGATCAAGTACGGCGTGCGCAAGATCAATATCGACACCGATATTCGTCTGGCCATGACTGGCGCCATCCGCCGTTTCTTTGCTGAAAATCCTGGCAAGTTCGACCCGCGCGAATACCTGAAGCCGGCGCGCGAAGCCGCCAAGGCCATTTGCGTCCAGCGCTACCAGCAGTTTGGCACCGCTGGCCACGCCAGCAAGATCAAAGTCAAGCCGTTGACCGAGATGGCGGCTGAGTACGCAGCAGGCAAGCTGGCCCAGGTTGTCAGTCACTGAGCCCACACCGCCCTTACGCATCCATACGCGGGCGTCAAGCCCGCTTTTTCCTGACAGGCCCGCCCGTGACCGCAGCGCTTTTACAATCCACCATCAAGTCCCTGCCCCTGCTCGCGCGGGGCAAGGTGCGCGACATGTACGCAGTGGGCGACGACAAGTTGCTCATCGTGGCCACGGACCGCATCT
This sequence comes from uncultured beta proteobacterium, assembly GCA_903821335.1. Classification (GTDB taxonomy): domain Bacteria; phylum Pseudomonadota; class Gammaproteobacteria; order Burkholderiales; family Burkholderiaceae_B; genus Zwartia. Next base: position 1,000 of record CAIJKV010000140.1, on the reverse strand, counting down.
CGGCCTTTGACGTCATTCTCGACGATCCCATTCCAGGAAAAGGCCAGGTTCTCAAGGAACTGACCGATTTCTGGCTGGCCAAGCTCGCGCATGTGTTGCCCAACCATGCCACGGGCGTCCAGCCGCAGGATGTGGTGGCACCCACTGAACGCGACCAGGTCGTGGGCCGCGCGGTGGTGGTCAAGCGCCTGAAGCCGATCCTGGTCGAAGCCGTTGCGCGCGGTTACCTGATCGGCTCTGGCTGGAAGGATTACCAGGCGACGGGTGCAGTCTGTGGCATCAAGCTGCCGGCAGGCCTTGTCCAGGCAAGCAAACTGCCCGAACCCATTTTTACGCCGGCGGCCAAGGCTGATTTTGGCCTGCATGATGAAAACGTCGATTTCGCGCATGTCGTCAGGGAAGTCGGTCAGGAAATGGCTGAACGGATTCGCGCCGTGACCTTGAGGCTGTACACGGAAGCCTCTGCCTACGCCGCGACCAAGGGCATCATCATCGCCGACACCAAATTTGAATTCGGTCTGGATGACCAGGGCACCTTGCACCTGATGGACGAAGTACTCACGCCTGATTCTTCGCGATTCTGGCCAGCAGAGGGTTATCAGGAAGGCATCAGCCCACCATCGTTTGACAAGCAGTTCGTGCGTGACTGGCTCGAAACCCAGCCCTGGGCCAAGACGCCCCCGGCGCCACGCCTGCCAGCCGACGTGATCCAGAAGACGGCTGCGAAATACCGCGAAGCCCTCGACCGGTTGACCCAATAACCACCGGGCGCGCCGGCGCGTCCACGCCGGTGCACTGTCTCCACTTTTATCCAAGGCGACGTCATGTCCTCTTCACTCCAAACTGCCGCACCGATCGTTGGCGTGATCATGGGTTCTTCCAGCGACTGGGAAATTATGCAGCACGCGGTGAACATGCTCACTGAATTCGGCGTGGCCTGTGAAACACGTGTGGTGTCGGCCCACCGCATGCCACAGGACATGGCTGAATATGGCGCAGC
>CAIJKV010000139.1 GCA_903821335.1 uncultured beta proteobacterium | reverse complement strand
GAACAGCTGAATATTCTGTTGATGGTGGCCAGCTATACGCTCATGCTCTGGCTCGAGCTCCCGATCAACATCATTATCGAGATTTTCGGCGTGATCGTTTCACTGCTGATGCTGGTGATTATTCGCTGGACCAAACTCAACGTCGCGCGTGATCCCGCCATGCTCGATGAAATCGGGCAAGAGGGTCACGGCAAGGCGCTATAGGTTCCTGACGGCCTGCAAGTCTTGCCAGGCCGCGGCTTTTTCCATGGGCCGACGAAGCAGGTACGCCGGGTGATAACTCACCACCACTGGGATTTGACGGCCGCCAGACGTGATGAAGTGCGACTGGCCCCGCAGGGATAGCAAAGTGCCCTCGGTCGATAGCAAGGCCTGGGCTGCAAATCTGCCGAGAGCAAGAATGCTGTCGGGCCGCACCAACTCAATCTGGCGCTGCAGAAACGGCAGACATGCCGCCAACTCGTCAGGACGGGGGTTGCGATTGCCCGGCGGGCGGCACTTGATCGCATTGGCAACATAAACATTGCGATCACGGCCCGAGCCGATGGCCGACAGCATATTGTCGAGCAACCTTCCTGAGCGCCCGACAAAGGGCTGCCCCTGACGGTCTTCCTGTTCCCCCGGTGCCTCACCAATGACCATGACTGTCGGGCGTTCAACCCCTTGTCCGACGACCACCTGGTGCCGTTCCTGACATAACCCGCACGCCTGGCAGGCTGCGATGGCGGCAGTCAGCCCGGCAAGGTCGGTCGTCATGGCAGCAATGTCCGCTGTCCGGACCTCTGAACCGGTCAGCGCCGGCACGGCCAGCGCCCCCTTTTTGGTCGGTGCCAGAGGTGCTGCGGGAGAAGGCGGACGGTGCCCCACAGGCGGACGTCCTGCCAAGTGCGGCACGGTCGATGCCGGCCGCTGAACCTTTGCGGGCGACACGGCAACCGGCTGATTTCGTGGCACATCGCCAGGGATCCAGGGTTTGTCGATACCGAGTTCCTGCAACCAGGCGATCTGGAGCGCGGAAAACTGCAACGATGGATGGACGGGCACAGCGTTCATGGAATCAGGCGTCACTGAAAGTCTTTTTGAGCACCAGGGCATCTTCACGCTGCCCCCTGCCTGCTGGATAGTAATCGCGTCGGATGCCAAGTTGAGCAAACCCCTGTTCAGCATAAAAAGCCAGCGCCCCCGTATTGGAAGGCCTGACCTCAAGCAGCAGGCCTTCTGCGCCGCGCATGCGGGCACCTTGCGCAACCTGCTCGAGTAACTGCCGTCCATAGCCTGCACGCTGATGATTCCTGGCCACGGCAATCACCAGGATATGGGCGACGTCGGGGGCCATCATGGCCACGCAAAAACCCACCAGGCGGTTCTGCTCGCGCAGCGTCCAAGCCTCGTAGCCAGTCGTAAGCGTATCTTCGAAGTTCTTGGCGGTCCAGGGAAAAGACTGAACCGCTCGCTCGAGTTCCAGCACCTCAGGCAAGTCTGCCCCGGTCATCGGCAACAACACCGATCGGGACGGCTGGCGGGCGCGCGGGTTGCCGCCCTCGCCGGTCGACCGCTCGACCGTGGTAAAGGCGACTTTGTCGCGCAAATAAAACGGCGCCGCGTGCTCAGGTAATATCGTGCGCCCCTGCTGCCAGGCCTGCCAGGCGAGCCTGGCGACCCATTCGGCCTCGGGGCGCGCGTGGACGTCGTCAATCAGCCAGTCATTCGGCAAGGCATGCGCATCATGTAATGCACGCCAACCCTCACCGGTCAGACAAGGTTGCGTCACGACGCTGGTCGTGCGCTGCCAGAGTGCCAGACGCTGCAAGACAAACTCCACTGCATCGGTCGCTTTCAGCAGCGCTGGGGGTTGCAGCACGGTCAGATCCCGCTGCGGATGGTCGAGGTAGGCACCCAGATAGATTTCTTCCATGCGTGCGTCCAGCGCGGGCAGCATCAGCCGTCCCGGATGACGCGCAGCCGCCATTGCCGCCAGCGCGGGCAACGCACCCACAGGGATCAACGCAATGTCAAGCGCCATGCCTATGCCCTGAGCCACGCCGCAGGCCACGCGCAACCCCGTAAAGGCACCTGGCCCCTGGCCGAACGCCACCGCATCGAGGTCCCTTTTGGACAGTCCCGCCTCGTCCAGGACCTGATGGGCAAGCGGCAGCAAGTTTTCCGCGTGACCGGACGCACCCTCGATCACGCGTTGGGTGAGCGCAAGCACACCAGCGTTTTCAGAAAGCAGGGCTATGCTGCAGGTTGAGGTAGAGGTTTCAAGAGCCAGTATCAAAGTCATGGTCAGATTGTAATGAACCCCCACGACTCGCTCACGCAAACAGGCTGGAGAACTCGGGATTAAGAGCCGGAGTCCTGATCAAAGCAATAACTTGTTACAAAGTCTCTGCCTTTTGGCAGAATTTGTAAGTCCTTGTGAAAACTGGTGTTTCCTCGACCCAGCCGCTGTTACATTTCCATCATGAATACTACAAGCCCCCCAACCTCAAGGAAAATCCTGGTCGTCGACGACGATCCACGCCTACGCGATCTATTGCGACGTTACCTGTCCGAACAAGGCTTCAATGTCTTCGTGGCCGAAGACGCCAAGGACATGAGCAAGCTCTGGCAGCGTGAGCACTTTGACCTGCTCGTGCTGGATCTGATGCTGCCTGGCGAGGACGGGCTGTCCATCTGCCGGCGGTTGCGCGGCAGCCACGACAACACACCCATCATCATGCTCACGGCCAAGGCCGAAGAAGTCGACCGCATCGTCGGGCTCGAAATGGGTGCCGACGATTATCTGTCGAAGCCTTTCAATCCTCGCGAACTGCTGGCGCGCATTAATGCGATCCTGCGCCGGCGCGGCGCTGACGAACATCCAGGCGCACCCAGCCAGGATAACGAGTCGATCCTGTTTGGCCCCTACACGCTCAACCTGTCGACCCGCACACTCACACGTGACGATCTGCCGATCACCATTACAACTGGTGAGTTCTCAGTCCTGAAGGTGTTCGCACGACACCCCAGGATTCCACTTTCACGAGACAAACTCATGGAACTTGCCCGCGGCCGGGAATACGAAGCCTTTGATCGCAGCTTGGACGTACAGATTTCCAGACTCCGCAAGCTGCTCGAGACCAACCCGTCAAAACCCGTCTTCATCCAGACCGTATGGGGGCTGGGATACGTCTTTGTGCCGGATGGCGGCAACTAGGCCAGCGCGGGACATGTCAAGCGCGCAGGGCCCCATTACCAACAGTGACTGGTCTGCGCACTTGCGCCAGATCTGGTCGCAGATGGGGCTATTCGCCCGAACGTTCCTGTTGCTCACGGTATTGATGCTGGCCAGCCTGGGCGCCTGGCTCCAGATATTCATCAGCATGGAAATGGGTCCGCGCGCCAACCAGATGAGCCGGCGCGTCGCGACCTCGGTCAACCTCACGCGCGCAGCCCTTGCCTACTCGTCCGTGTCAGAGCGCCCCAGCGTGTTGCTGGAACTGGCGTCGCGAGAAGGGCTGCAGGTTTATCCCCGTACCGCTGACGATCAGGTCGAACCATTGCCGGCCGAAGAATACTGGCAGCAACTCGCAACACTGGTGCGCGGGTACCTCGGTCAAGAGACGGTACTGGCCTGGGAGGTCGACGACCAGTCTGGTCTCTGGGTCAGCTTTCGCATTGACGACGAAAAATACTGGCTGGTGTTCGAGCGCCACGAGATTGGCCTGACAGGCGGAATCGAGTGGTTAGGCTGGGCGGCTGCGGCGCTGCTGCTATCACTACTTGGGGCCGCCATCAGCGTGGCCTACATCAACCGTCCACTTGCAAGACTGGCACGCGCCGCTCAGTTGCTGTCGCGTGGTGAATCGGTGGCGCCGCTGCCAGAAACAGGCGCGCGCGAAATCCGCGAACTGAATGCCAGTTTTAACCGAATGGCTCGCGAACTCCGCCAGACCGATTCTGACCGCGAACTCATGCTTGCCGGCATATCCCACGACCTGCGCACACCACTGACTCGCATGCGCCTGGAAATCGAAATGAGCAGCATGGACGACCAGGCGCGCCATGCCATCGATCTGGATATGGCTCAAATTGATCACTGTATCGGCCAGTTGGTCGAATACGCGCGCGCCGCGGGTACCCTGCCCAAAGGCGCTGTCGATATTTCCGCGATTCTCCTCGAGGTCGCCGAGCGCGAGCGGATGCACACTGAAATAACGGGTGGTCAGCTTCATGTCGCCATCCAGCCCGCCCTGCGCGCCCGCATCAGCGCGCTCGATCTCAATCGCATCGTCGTCAATCTGATTGAAAATGCCCGGCACTACGGTGTGGGTCCAGGCGGCCACGCTGAAATATCCCTGACCTTGCAAGCGGTCAGCGATCAAATCGTGCTGGAAATTTCGGATCGCGGCCCGGGTGTGCCACCCGGGGACATTGCTCGCCTGCTTCGGCCCTTTTCGCGAGGCGTCACGGCACGCACAGGTGGCGGAGGAGCCGGGTTGGGGCTGGCGATTGTTGAACGCCTGCTTCGTCAGGTCAGCGGTTCGATCAGCCTGCTCGAACGCCCCCAGGGCGGCCTGATGATCAGGATCGAACTCCCGAGGGTTCGGAGTTAAGTCAGGATCACTGCGGGCGGGCAATCATTGCCACAACCGTCGCGGCGATGCCTTCCAGACGCCCCAGATGTCCCAGGCCTTCGTTCGTCTTGGCCTTGATATTGATCGCCTGCGGATCCAACCCAAGGTCTTGCGCGATATTGGCGATCATCGCAGCCACATGTGGTCCGATCTTGGGAGCCTGTGCATGGACGGTCGCGTCGATGTTCACGATCGTCCAGCCCGCCTCGCGCACGCGCTGGTAGGCTTGACTGAGCAGGACGCGACTATTCGCGCCGCGAAAGCGTGGATCGGTATCAGGGAAGTGCCGGCCAATATCCCCGAGCCCCGCAGCACCAAGCAGGGCGTCGGTCATCGCATGCAGCAATACATCCGCATCTGAATGACCCAGCAAACCGTGCGTGTAGGGAATATGCACCCCGCCGATGATCAGCGCCCGGCCCTCGACCAAGGCGTGCACGTCAAAGCCCTGCCCTACCCTGAAGGGAAAATTGTTCATAGCCAGGACTCCACCCACTGAAAATCGTCCGGCCAGGTCACTTTGGCGTTGCGCGCCGAACCTGGCACCAATAAAGGCTGATAACCCGCGGCTTCCATGGCTGATGCCTCATCGGTCAGCGGCAAACCCTCAGCCAGGGCGCGCGTCAGGGCAGCCTGCAACGCCCCGGCGCGAAACATTTGCGGCGTCTGTGCAAGCCACAGGTCGTCACGTGCGACCGTGGTCACGACATGCGCGACTGCGCCGGGTGCTTGTCTGGCACGCTTGACGGTATCGGCCACAGGCATGGCCAGCAAGCCGCCCTCCCCATGCAGCAGGCAGGCATCAATCAGTCGCACCAGGGCGTCTGCGGGCAGCCCAGGGCGCGCGGCATCGTGCACCAGCACCCAGTCACCCGGCTCGAGCGCGGCGTCCTCCAGGGCGTTGAGCACGGTCAGCGCGCGGGTCGCGCCGCCACAGGGACGTACCAGCGTCCTGGGCAGGCCAGCCACGGCATCGACCGCCTGGTCGTCCTGGGCTGCCACCGCCACACGCACCTGGTCGATGCGGGCGTCCTGCAGCAGGGCACCTACGGCCAGACGCAGCATGGGCTGGCCCCGCAATAGCCGATATTGCTTGGCAACCGGTTCAAGGTGCCCACTGCGGGACGCTGCAGCGCGTGCGCCAACACCGGCGGCAGGCACCAGCGCGACAAGTCGAAATGGGGGGTCGGATCGCTTCATACGGTCATCATTTTATAATCATCGTTTCCACTGTTGAATTTCACTTTATGTCGGCTGCATTGTCCTCGGTTCCAGCGCTGTTAGCCGCACTCAAGCCCGGTTTGCGTTATGCCCATCCACGACCCCCTGGTTCAGGGGATGCCTGGCTGCTGGCGCAGCTTGCCCAGGCCGCCGGAAAAACACTGGTCATCCTGACTGCCGAACCGCTCGAGGCCCAGCGCCTGGCCGAGGAAATCCCGATTTTTGCCCCGGGGCTCAGGGTCAGGCCCCTGCCCGACTGGGAAACGCTGCCTTACGACAGTTTTTCTCCGCACCAGGACCTGATCTCCGAGCGATTGCGCACTTTACATGCCCTGATGCTGCAAGAGGTCGACGTACTGACCGTACCGATCACAACGGCGCTCTACCGTTTGCCACCACCCAGTTTCCTGGCAGCCTATACATTTTCCTTCAAGCAAAAGGACAGACTTAACGAAGCGGCCTTACGCCAGCAACTCACACTGGCCAACTATGCCCATGTGTCGCAGGTTACCGTACCCGGTGAATTTTGCGTGCGTGGCAGCCTGATCGACCTGTTTCCCATGGGGTCGGCGGTTCCGTATCGCATCGACCTGTTCGATGACGAGATCGAGTCGATCCGTGCGTTTGACATCGATACCCAGCGCAGTCTGTACCCGGTCGGCGAAGTGCAACTGCTGCCGGGGCGTGAGTTCCCGATGGACGAAACCGCGCGCAATCACTTCCGCGCGCAGTTCCGGGAAATATTCGAAGGTGACCCGTCGCGGGCGCTGCCCTACCGCGACATTGGCAACGGCATCCCCTTCGCGGGGGTTGAATATTACCTGCCGCTGTTCTTTGACTCGACCGCGACGCTGTTCGACTACCTGACCCGTGACACTATCATGGTCACGATAGGCGACATTGAAGATGGCATGCGACGGTTCGCGCAAGACACGGCCAGCCGCTATGCCTTCCTCAAAAGTGACCGCGAACGACCCGTGCTGCCCCCCGACGCACTATTCCTGCACACCGAGTCACTGTTCGCGCAGCTAAAAGAGTTCCCCCGCGCCTCGCTGACTGCCGACGCCGCGCATCCCGACATTTCGAAAGCGCCCGACATCTCGGTGTCACGCCGTGCCGACGATCCCGTCGCCAAGCTCCGTCATGTACTGTCCCTCACTCAGGGCCGGCAACGCGTGGTGCTGTGCGCCGACTCACACGGCCGGCGCGAAACCATCCTCCAGATGCTGGGCGAACACGGCCTTGTCCCCGACGCACAGACCGAGTCGGTATCAACATTCCTGGCGGGTGATGCCCAGTTCGCCATTACGGTGGCGGGACTGGGCACGGGTTTTGCCGTGCCGGCGCAACACCTGGTTTTCCTGACTGAAAACGATTTATACCCGGGGCACGGCACCACGGTGCGACGCGGGCGGCGCGACCAGGAACGCGCCAGCAACGTCGAAGCAATGGTGCGCGACCTTTCCGAATTGCGCGCCGGCGACCCGGTCGTGCATGTCCAGCACGGCATCGGGCGCTATCACGGCCTGATCAACATGGATATGGGCGAAGGCGAAATGGAATTCCTCCATCTTGAATACGCCAATAAAAGCACGCTCTACGTGCCCGTGTCGCAGTTGCATGTCATCGCACGCTATAGCGGCGCCGATCCCGATGCCGCGCCGTTGCACCTGCTAGGCTCCGGTCAATGGGACAAAGCCCGACGCCGGGCCGCGCAGCAGGTGCGCGACACGGCAGCCGAACTGCTGGACTTGTACGCCAAGCGTGCCGCGCGCCAGGGGTTTGCATTCAACCTCCCACTGGGCGACTACGCGCTATTTTCCGAAGGCTTCGGATTCGAGGAAACCCCCGACCAGGCAGCCGCCATCCAGTGCGTGCTGGACGACATGACCTCGGGTCGCCCCATGGATCGCCTGGTTTGTGGCGACGTGGGTTTCGGGAAAACCGAAGTCGCGTTGCGCGCCGCATTCCTGGCGATCGCCAACGGCAAACAGGTGGCGCTGCTGTGCCCCACCACCCTGTTGGCTGAACAACACGCACTGACGTTCTCGGATCGGTTTGCCGACTGGCCGGTCAAGGTCGTCGAGCTCTCCCGATTCAGGTCAGCCAAAGAAATCACTGCCGCCATCGAGGGCATCAACAACGGCACGATCGACATCGTGATCGGCACACACAAGATCCTGTCCAAAGATGTAAAGTTCATGCGCCTGGGCCTGGTCATCATCGACGAAGAGCACCGTTTTGGCGTGCGTCAGAAAGAAGTCCTCAAGGCGCTGCGCGCCGAGGTAGACATCCTGACGCTGACCGCCACGCCCATTCCGCGCACACTGGGCATGTCACTTGAAGGCATCCGTGACTTTTCAGTCATTGCCACCGCTCCGCAAAAACGCCTGGCGATCAAGACATTTGTGCGTCGCGAAGACAACAGCACCATACGCGAAGCCCTGTTACGCGAGCTTAAACGCGGCGGCCAAGCCTACTTTCTGCACAACGAAGTCGATACCATCCACAACCGTCGCGCACGCCTGGAAGAACTGGTGCCAGAGGCACGCATCGCCGTCGCGCACGGGCAAATGGGTGAGCGCGATCTCGAACAGGTCATGAAAGGCTTTTACCAGCAGCGCTACAACGTGCTGCTTTGCACCACCATCATCGAAACCGGCATCGATGTGCCCAGCGCCAACACCATCATCATTCATCGCGCCGACAAATTTGGCCTGGCACAGTTACACCAATTGCGCGGCCGTGTCGGGCGCTCGCATCATCAGGCCTACGCCTACCTGATGACGCCCGGCGAAGACGCCATCACCTCAAATGCCAAGAAACGCCTGGAAGCCATTCAGGCCATGGAAGAACTTGGGTCCGGGTTCTTTCTGGCGATGCATGACCTCGAAATTCGTGGCACCGGTGAAGTATTGGGCGAATCCCAGTCGGGCAATATCCAGGAGGTCGGCTTCTCAATGTATAACGACATGCTCAACGAGGCCGTGCGTGCCATGAAGTTGGGTGTCGAACCCGATCTGGATGCGCCCTTCAGCGCCGGATGCGAGGTCAACCTGCACGCGCCTGCCCTCTTGCCGTCGGACTATTGTGGCGATGTGCATGGCCGCCTGTCCTTGTACAAGCGCATGTCCAGCGCCCGCGACGAAGACGAACTGATTTCGATCCAGGAAGAACTCATCGACCGTTTTGGGAAATTGCCCGATGCGGCGCGCACGTTACTCGCCACGCATAAACTCCGTTTGACGGCCCTCCCGCTTGGTATCCAGAAGATCGATGCAAGCGAGACCCAGATCATGCTGCATTTCAAACAAGATACGACGGTCGACCCGGTCAAACTCATCGAACTGGTACAGAAACAGCGCCATATCCGCTTTTCCGGTCAGGACAAACTACGGGTGGAAATCAAAGGCGTGGATGTCACCGCACGTGTCGACGCCGTACGCACTATTCTGCGGTCACTGACCTAAACTCAATCATCACCCTGAACACCATCATGCGACCCTTCAATCTTGTCGTCCAGTCCCCTGCCTTGTCAACCGAAGCAATCGAGCAGGCCGCCGCGCTGGCCGAAGCCACCGGGGTCAAGCGACTTGGACCCACTGCGGCGCGCCTGCTCGGCGTGGATGGCAGTTCCGCGACGCGAGATGAAATCCGTGCCTGGGGAGAGCGGGTGGCGGTCGACACGGCCTACATTGCAGCCGGCACCAGACTGGCTGACTGCAAAGTATTGGCCATGGACATGGATTCAACGTTGATCAACATCGAATGTATCGATGAGATCGCCGCCTTCGGCGGCGTAAAAGAACAGGTGGCTGCAATCACCGAAGCCGCCATGCGCGGGGAAATCAATGATTTTGCCGAAAGCCTGAGACGGCGTGTCGCTTACCTGAAAGGATTGTCCACCGAAGTATTGCAGGCAGTCTACGAACAGAAATTGCAACTCAATCCCGGTGCCCAGGAGTTGGTCAGCGGCGCGCGGCAGGCCGGCATTCGCATCCTGCTGGTTTCTGGCGGGTTTACATTCTTTACCGAGAAACTCAAGACCAGGCTGGGTCTGGATGCAGCCCACGCAAACCTGCTTGAAACGAGTTCCGGGGTGCTGACAGGTTCAGTGGTCGGCCGGATTCTGGACGCCCAGGGCAAGGCTGAAACCCTTCAGGCGTTCGCTTCAGAGTTCGGTGCCCGCCCTGACGAAATCATCGCGATTGGAGACGGAGCCAATGATTTGAAAATGCTGGCACTCGCCGACTATTCAGTCGCCTATCGCGCAAAACCAATTGTTCGTGCCCAAGCCCGGTACGCCTTGAACGTAGCCGGGCTGGACGGTGTCTTGAACTGGTTTGAAGCCTGATCAGGACAACGTTGCGCGCATCGCCAGCAGGCAAAGGCTCATCAGCCCGCCGGGCATCAGGCCAAGCACCAGAATCAGGCCGCAGTTGATGGTCATCAGTCCGCGGGGCAGCAGGCACATAGAGGGCACTGGACCGGCATTGCCTTCTTTTGGATCATCGAAATACATGACCTTGATCACGCGCAAGTAGTAGAAAGCGCCGATCAGTGAAAAGCCCACCGCCACGACCGCCACCCAGAGATGTCCGGATTGCAGCAAGGATTGAAGGATCAGGAGTTTGGCGTAAAACCCGACAAAAGGTGGCAAACCCGCCAGCGAAAACATCAGGAACATAAGCGCCACGGCCATCCAGGGGCTACGACGATTCAGGCCTTTCAGGTCTTCGATGGTTTCGCACTCAAAGCCCTCACGCGTCAGGAACATAATCAGGCCGAAAGAGGCCAGTGTCGTCAGCACATAGGTCAGGATATAGAAGAGCGACGAGCCGTACGCCGACGCATCAGCCGACACGTTGCCATCAAGCGACCCTGTGGTCATGCCCAGCAGGACAAAACCCATGTGCGAAATGGTCGAATATGCCAGCATGCGCTTGAAATTCGTTTGCATGATGGCGGTCAAGTTACCCACCGCGAGCGACAGAATCGCCAGAATCATCAACATGGTCTGCCAATCGGCAGTCAGGTAACCCATGCCCATCACCAGCATACGCATCATGATCGCAAAAGCGGCCAGTTTCGGGGCGGCAGCCAGCACCAGCGTCACGGCAGTGGGTGAGCCCTGATAGACATCGGGCACCCACATATGGAACGGGACTGCGCCAAGCTTGAATGCGAGACCCGCTACCAGGAACACCAGGCCGAAGGTCAGGGGCAAGTAGCTGATCTGCCCGGAGCCGATGGCGTCTGCGATGTCGCTCAAGTCCAGGCTGCCTGTGGCACCGTACATCATGGACATGCCATAGAGCATGAAGCCCGTAGCCAGCGCGCCCAGAACGAAGTACTTCATGGCCGCTTCGGTCGACTCTTCATGATCGCGGCGCAGGGCAACCAGCGCATAAAGTGCCAGCGACATCAGTTCGAGACCCAGATAGATCGACAGGAATGTGCCTGCCGAGATCATTACCATCTGGCCCAGCAGGGCAAACAGCACCAGCACATAGAACTCGCCGCCTCGCAGCATGTCCCGGCTCTGGAGGTATTCGCGACCGTAAACCAGCGTCAGTCCGACCGCCAGATACGAGGCAATCTTGAGCAGATGTGAGAGCGGGTCGGCAACATACATGCCAAAGAACGTCTCGCCGACCATGCCACCCATCCATTGCAGGACCGAGAGCAACGTCAGCATGACTAGTGTGGCGAGCGATAGCACGTAGGCGAGCGTTCGGCGCTTGCCATGGCTAAACGCGTCAAGCAACAGGATGGCCATCCCCATGAGTAAGAGGGCAATTTCTGGTGCGGCCAGAGCGAAATCAAATTGGGATTGCATCATGGCGAGGCTTACAGTTTAGAGATGGACACGTGTTGCAGCAGGGCCTGAACCGACGCATGCATCACATCGGTAAAGGGCTTGGGGTGGACGCCCATGTAAATCACTACGATGGCCATCACACCAAGTATGAGGAATTCGCGGTTCGACAAGTCAACCAGGTCACGCACGTGGTCGTTGGCGACATCGCCAAAGGCAACGCGCTTGACCATCCAGAGCGAATAACACGCACCCAGGATCAGTGCGGTGGCGGCAAGCAGGCCAACCCAGAAGTTGAACTGAACCGCGCCCATGATCACCATGAATTCTCCAACGAAGCCGCTGGTGGCCGGCAGGCCCGCATTGGCCATCGAGAAGAAGACAAACAGCGTGACAAATTTGGGCATGGTGTTGATCACGCCACCGTAATCAGAAATCTTTCGACTGTGCATACGGTCGTACAGGACACCGATACACAGGAACATGGCGGCCGACACGAAACCGTGCGACACCATTTGCACAATTGCGCCTTCCATGCCTGCCGTGTTGAAGATAAAAAAGCCCAATGTCACGAAACCCATGTGGGCGACCGAGGAGTAGGCCACCAGCTTCTTCATGTCGTCCTGGACGATCGCGACCAGACCAATGTAGATCACGGCAATCAGGGACAGGCTGATCATGACGGTCGCCATGACACCGGTCGAGGCATCGGGTGCGATGGGCAGCGACAGACGCAGGAAACCGTAGGCACCCAGCTTGAGCATGATGGCGGCCAGCACGACTGAACCACCCGTTGGGGCTTCGACGTGCGCGTCGGGCAACCAGGTGTGAACGGGCCACATCGGGACTTTGACTGCAAAAGCTGCCAGCAATGCCAGGAAAATCAGCAACTGCGGTGTCTGGCCCAGTGGCAAGGTGTGCCAGGTCAGGATGTCGAACGAACCACCCGACTCATTCCACAAGTAGACGAACGCCACCAGTGTCAGCAAGGAACCCATCAGGGTGTAGAGGAAGAACTTGAACGCAGCATAGACACGGTTCGGTCCGCCCCAGGCACCGATAATGATGTACATCGGGATCAGGGTCGCTTCAAAAAACACGTAGAACAGCAGACCGTCAAGTGCGACAAATACACCAATCATCAGGCCCGACAAGATCAGGAAGGCCGCCATGTACTGAGCGATCCGACTGGTAATGACCTCAAAGCCTGCCAGCACGACGATGATCGTGACAAAGGCCGTCAAGAGTACGAACCAGAGTGAAATCCCGTCGACGCCCAGACTATAGAACACCGAGAACGCCGGAATCCAGCTCGCCTTTTCGACAAATTGCATCGTGGCGGTTGCGTTGTTGAAACCGGTCAGCAGCGGGATTGTCACAAGGAAGCTGACAATCGCGCCGATCAGCGCCAGGTTTCGGGTCAACGCGGCACGGTCATCGCGACCCACCGCCAGAACGAGCAGGCCCCAGACGATCGGAACAAAAATCGCAAGCGTGAGCCACGGAGTAGTTGAAGAAGCCATCTCGCTTGCCATCATTTGTGAACCAGAACAAAAAAGGTGATCAGGGCCATCAGGCCGATAATCATCGCGAACGCGTAGTGGTAAATGTAACCAGACTGCAACCGGCGGGTCACAGCGGCCAGCGCGCCAACCGTGCGTGCAGCACCGTTGACGATCAGGCCGTCGATCAGACCGCGATCACCCTGCTTCCACAAACCATTGCCCAAGGCGAGCACACCGCGTGAAATAACATGTTCATTGAACCAGTCAGCGTAGTACTTGTTTTCAAGAACACGATTGATGAACGAAAGATTGTGCTTGATCGCAGCCGGCACTTTTGGATTAATCAGGTAGCAGTACCAGGCCACGACAGCACCCGCGATCATCAGCCAGAAGGCAACCGAGGTCAGTGCATGCACCGCGTAGGACACCACGCCATGCCACTCCTCGGCCAACTCAGCCATTGCCGGGTGCTGTGGCAAGACCGTGATGGCACCCTTGAAATAACCGCCGAACAGCAGCGGATCGACCACCAGTGCGCCAATGATGACTGAAGGAATGGCCAGCAGCACCAGGGGGAGTGTCACCACCCAGGGCGACTCGTGCGGTGTGGCGCCATGATGCGCGTGGTCGTCATGACTGTGATCATCCACGCCGTGCGCATGCGCGGCATGATCGTGACCACCGATGGGAAAGCGCTCTTTGCCATGGAAAACCAGGAAGTACACACGGAACGAGTACAGCGACGTGATGAACACCCCTGTCAGCGTCGCGAAATGCGCGAAGGACGCACCCCAGATGTGGGCGGCACCCGCAGCCTCGATGATGTGCTCTTTCGAGTAGAAACCGGAAAAGAACGGTGTGCCCACCAACGACAGGGTACCGATCAGGAAGGTCAGCCAGGTGATCGGCATGTACTTGCGCAGTCCACCCATGTTGCGGATGTCCTGATCATGATGCATGCCCATGATGACCGAACCGGCACCCAGGAACAGCAGTGCTTTGAAAAACGCGTGCGTCATCAGGTGAAAGATTGCGACCGAGTAGGCCGAGGCACCGAGCGCCACGGTCATGTAACCCAGTTGTGACAGTGTTGAGTACGCCACGACCCGCTTGATGTCAGTTTGGATAATGCCCAGGATGCCCAGGAACAAGGCACCGATCGAGCCAATCACGATCACGAATGACAGTGCGGTGTTGGACAACTCGAACAGCGGCGAAAAACGCGCAACCATGAAAATGCCGGCTGTCACCATGGTCGCGGCATGGATCAGTGCCGAGATCGGGGTCGGGCCTTCCATCGAGTCTGGCAACCAGGAATGCAGCGGCACCTGGGCTGATTTACCCATCGCGCCGATAAAAAGGCATATGCAGGCAACTGTCAGCAGCATCCAGTCAGTACCCGGAAGTTTCATTGCGGCAAGCTGGTCAGCCTGCTTGAACACCTCGCCGTAGTGCATCGTGCCGGCGTAGGCAAACAACAGCCCGATGCCCAGCACAAAGCCAAAGTCACCGACGCGGTTCATCAGGAACGCTTTCATGTTCGCGAAAATCGCAGTTGGGCGTGTGTACCAGAAACCAATCAGCAGGTACGAAACCAGGCCCACGGCTTCCCAGCCAAAGAATAACTGCACCATGTTGTTAGACATGACCAGCATCAGCATCGAAAAGGTAAACAGCGAGATGTAGGCAAAAAAGCGCTGATAGCCAGGATCATCTGCCATGTAGCCGATGGTGTAGATGTGCACCATCAACGACACGGAGGTCACCACGACCATCATCAGGGCGGTGAGTGGATCGATCAGGAAGCCGATTTCCAGTTTTGTCTGGCCAATCAGGCTCCAGGTGTAGACGGTGCCGTCAAAACGCGCACCCGCCAGCACATCCATCAGGACAATGACTGAACCAATGGTGGACACCAGCACCAGCGCGATGGTGATGACATGGGACATTCGACGGCTGACCTGGCGACCGAGGAACCCGGTCCCAAACAACCCCGCCAGGATCGCGCCCGCAAGGGGTGCGAGTGCGATGATCAGATATAAAGAAGGTACGTTAGACATGTTGTTCCGTCGTCCGATCAGCCCTTAAGGCGGTCAAGTTCATCAACATTGATCGTGCTGAGGTTGCGGAACAGCAGCACCAATATTGCCAGACCGATCGCCGCTTCTGCAGCAGCCACCGTCAGGATGAAAAATACAAAGATCTGTCCGGCCGCATCGCCCATCCAGGTCGAAAACGCGACAAAATTCATGTTGACGGCCAGGAGCATGAGTTCCATGGACATCAGCAACACAATCAGATTGCGTCGATTGAGAAAGATACCAAACACACCCGTTGCGAACAGGATGGCACCCAACACAAGAAAGTGGGGCAAAGTCAGAGTCATCATGCCGGGTCTCCCGATTTGGCGTCGACACGTTCCTGGGCAGGCATGTCAATCAGACGCAAGCGGTCTGTTGCTTTTGTACGCACTGCGACTGCCGGGTCGGTGTACTTGAGTTGACGACGACCGCGAAGGGTCAGCGAAATCGCGGCGATCATGCCGACCAGCAACAATACTGCACCAATCTCGACCGCATAGACGTATTCGGTGTACATCGCCTCGCCAAGCGCGCGCGTATTGTTGTAGTCGTTACCCATGTCAACCGCAGGACCCACCCCACCCCAAGTCGTGGTGAGCACGAAAGACATCTCGATCACCAGGATGAGACCAACGACCAGACCGATGGGCAAGTAGGTCTTGACGCCGTGGCGCAGGGTTTCCATCTTGACATCAAGCATCATGACGACGAACAGGAACAGCACCATGACAGCACCGACATACACCACCATCAGGAGCAGCGCCAGGAACTCGGCACCGAGCAACATCCAGATCATCGAGGCGTTCGCAAACGCCAGGATCAGGTGAAGCACGGCCACCACGGGACTGGTCGCGGTAATGACCCTGAACGAGGCGATCACCAGTACGATTGCCAGCACATAAAACAGAACGGTTGTGAACATTTTCTATAGGCCCCGATGATCAGCGATAAGGCGCATCGGCTGCGCGATTGCAGGCGATTTCGTCTTCGTAACGATCACCCACCGCCAACAACATGTCTTTGGTGTAGTAGAGATCGCCACGTTGTTCGCCATGGTATTCAAGGATATTGGTCTCAACGATCGAGTCGACCGGGCAGCTTTCCTCACAGAAACCGCAGAAGATGCACTTGGTCAGGTCGATGTCATAGCGCGTGGTACGACGTGTGCCGTCCTCGCGCTGCTCGGATTCGATCGTGATGGCCATGGCCGGGCAGACTGCTTCGCACAGTTTGCAGGCGATGCAGCGCTCTTCGCCATTTGGATAACGGCGCAGCGCATGCAACCCGCGAAAACGCGGCGAAAGCGGCGTTTTTTCCATGGGATAGCGCTGCGTAATCTTGCGCTTGAAAAAATACTTGCCAGTCAGTTGCATACCCTTGAGTAACTCGAGGAGCATCAAACTGCCTAAAAATTCCTTGATCGCTTGCATAACCTGCCTTTTTTGCCGTCGAGTCGCGGTCAGTTCCAGATATTCCAGGGCGTCTGCATCCAGATCGCTACAACTACCAGCCACACACCCGTGAGCGGAATGAAGAACTTCCAGCCCAAACGCATGATCTGGTCATACCGATAACGCGGAAACGAAGCGCGGAACCAGATGAACATAGAAACCACCACAAATGTCTTGAGTCCCAGCCAGAGCCAGCCTGGAATCCAGGTCAAGGGCGCGAAATCCAGCGGCGCCGCCCAGCCACCCAGGAACATGACCGAGGCCATGGACGAGAGGAAAATCATGTTGGCGTACTCACCCAGGAAAAACAGCGCGAACGCCATACCCGAGTACTCGACCATGTGGCCTGCCACGATTTCAGACTCGCCCTCAACCACGTCGAACGGGTGACGGTTGGTCTCGGCGACTGCTGAAATCACGTAGATCACGAACAGCGGAAAGAGCGGTATCCAGTTCCAGGACAGGAAGGTCAGCCCCTTGTCGGCAAACCAGCCATTGTTCTGGACGTTGACGATGTCAGTCATGTTCAGGCTGCCCGACACCAGCAATACCGTCACAAGCACAAAGCTCATTGCCAGTTCATAGGACAGCATCTGTGCCGACGCGCGCATGGCGCCCAGGAATGCATACTTGGAATTGGAGGCCCAGCCAGCTACGATGACACCGTAGACACCGACCGAACTGACCGCCATGACGTAGAGCAAGCCCGCATTGACATCGGCCAGGACGATCTCGGGTCCGAACGGGATCACTGCCCAGACTGCCAGTGCTGGCATCAGCGTCACCGCCGGTGCAATGATAAACAGCACCTTGTTGGCCGCAGTGGGGATCAAGACCTCTTTGGTGAGCAACTTGAAGGTGTCGGCAAAACACTGCAGCAACCCACGGTAGCCCACACGGTTCGGGCCCAGGCGCACGTGCATGAAGCCGATCATCTTGCGTTCCCAGTACGTGAGGTAAGCCACGCAAATAATGATCGGGAATGCAATCACCATGATCTTGACGACTGTCCAGACCAGCAGCCAGAGCGTTGGCCCCAGCAAGTCCGTGCCATAGTTTTCAAGAACGTTCAGCAGCTGCTGCATCAGGCACGCTCCACGTTAAGTTGACCAAATGCACTGCCGAGCGCGGCAGTCTGCTCAAAACCAGCTGGGATGCGCACGGCACCGACTGGCAGCGTGTTGTCTTGTTCGGCGGACAGTTGCACGACGCCCGTTATCGACCGGATGCCAACGCGCTGACCGTTCTCGATACCGAGTCCGGCAAGTGTCTGGGCATGCATGCGTGCAACAGGTGCACGCGAGGCTGGCGCCAGTTGCAAGGCATCCGCGCGACGCACCATCGCGTCGCTGCGATAAATCGGCACGTCCGCCACACGCTGCAGGCCACCCGGCTGGCTGGCCGATACGCCTGGTGCAGCCTGGATCTGGTTGGACAGGCGTGTCTGGACGCCATTTGACAGCACGGCGTCGCGTATGGACTCTGACGACTCGTCATCAAAACCGGCCAGATGCAAGATGTTGCCAAGCACCCGCAAGACTTTCCAGGCCGGGCGTGTCTGTTGGAAGGGAGTGACCGTACCCTTGAAGCTTTGTGGCAGGCCTTGTGCGTTGACAAACGTACCCGAGGTCTCGGTAAAGGGAGACACCGGCAACATGACCTTGGCCCATTCGCGTGCCGAGGAGGCATAGGGTGTCAACGCTACCGCAAACTCTGCGGACTTCAGCGCGGCGAGTGCCTCGGCACCACTATCGCTGTCAAGCAAAGGCTCGGCGTGCAGAACAATGTAGGCGTTCAACGGCTGGGTCAGCATTGCCGCGGCAGTCTTGCCGCCGTTTGCCGGCACGGCACCCGCCAGGTAGCCACCAACCGTATTGGCGCCCGCTGTCAGGAAACCGAGCGTGCCGCCAGACAACTGGGCAATCAGCTGCGCATTGGCAGCAATGAGCGAGGCATCGGGTGCATTGACGGCCACGTTGCCAAGCAGTACGGCAACGTTGGTGCCAGAAGCAAGGCTCTGCGCAATGCTCTGCGCCGTTGCATCAACCGTCACACCAGCCAGTGTGGCGGGTACCTCAGCCGATTTGATGCGAGCCAGCGCGACCGCCACTTGTGCCAGCGTATCGGCAAGCTCAGCAGGCAACACCGTTGCGCGGGCAGTCAGGTTAACGAGATGATCATCACCGGCGATATCCACACAAGACACCTGCATGCCGTGTTTTGCGGCCTGACGCAGGCGCTGGGTCATGAGTGGATGATCTTTGCGCAGGAAGGAACCGACCACCAGAACGCGATCGAGCGTCTCAAGTTGCGCAATTGGCAACCCCAGCCACGGCGCACCTGTCAGTGCAGCATCCAGGTTGGCATCGGTCTGACGCAGACGGCAATCGATATTTTCAGAGCCCAGGGCGCGCACGAGGCGGCCCAACATGGCCAACTCTTCGAGCGTGGCGTATTCACTTGCCAACGCACCGATCTGATCGGCGCCATGGTCCTGGCGCGCGTGCGACAAGGCGTGCGCAACAACCTGCAACGCATCCACCCATGAGGCTTCGCGCCAAACGCCATCATCACCCTTGACCATCGGACACTTCAGGCGGTCTTCTGCGTTCAACCCTTCGTAAGAGAAACGATCACGATCGCTGATCCAGCACTCGTTGATGTCTTCATTTTCGAACGGTACGACGCGCTTGACCTGGTCACCCTTGACCTGGATGACGAGATTGGCACCCAGGCTGTCATGCGGCGACACGGAACGGCGACGCGCCAGTTCCCAGGTACGTGCGCTGTAACGGAATGGTTTGGAGGTCAGCGCGCCCACTGGGCACAAGTCGATCATGTTGCCCGACAGTTCGGACTCAACCGAGCGACCCACAAAGGTGGTGATCTCGGAATGTTCGCCACGACCGATCATGCCTAATTCCATCACGCCGGCAATTTCCTGGCCAAAGCGCACGCAACGCGTACAGTGGATACAGCGCGACATCTCTTCGGCCGACACCAGCGGACCGATATCCTTGTGGAACACCACGCGTTTTTCTTCGTCGTAGCGCGACGACGAAGAACCATAGCCGACAGCCAGATCCTGCAGCTGGCACTCGCCACCCTGGTCACAAATCGGGCAGTCAAGCGGGTGGTTGATCAGCAAGAATTCCATCACACTCTTTTGCGCGGCAACCGCGCGTTCAGAGCAGGTGTGCACCACCATGCCATTGGTCGCAGGCGTCGCGCAAGCCGGCATCGCCTTGGGGGCTTTTTCGACCTCGACCAGACACATACGGCAATTGGCCGCGATGGACAGTTTCTTGTGGTAACAGAAATGCGGCACATAGACGCCGAGCTTTTGAGCGGCATGCATGACCATGCTGCCCTCTTGCACTTCGACTTTCTTGCCGTCGATGGTTAGTTCAACCATAACCTTGTCCAGACCTTAGATGTAGGGTGCGACCACACAGCGCTTATGCTCTATGTGGTATGCGAATTCGTCGCGGTAATGTTTCAGGAAGCCACGCACAGGCATGGCGGCAGCGTCACCGAGGGCGCAGATCGTGCGGCCCATGATGTTGCCCGCAACCGAATCAAGCATGTCAAGGTCTTCAGGACGACCCTGGCCGTGTTCGATACGATTGACCATACGGTAGAGCCAACCCGTGCCCTCACGGCAAGGTGTGCACTGACCGCAGCTTTCTTCAAAATAAAAGTAGGACAGGCGCAATAGCGACTTGACCATACAACGCGACTCGTCCATCACAATGACCGCGCCCGAGCCAAGCATTGAACCTGCCTTGGCAATGGAGTCATAGTCCATTGTGGTGTCCATCATGATATTGCCTGGAATCACTGGCGCGCTTGAGCCACCGGGAATCACAGCCTTGATTGTTGCGCCGTTGCGCATACCACCCGCGAGTTCAAGCAGAGTGGAAAACGGCGTACCCATCGGAATTTCATAGTTACCGGGGCGTTCAACGTCACCCGTAATCGAGAACAGCTTGGTGCCACCGTTATTGGGCTTGCCCACCTCAAGGTAGGCCGAGCCACCATGGCGGATGATCCAGGGAACGGCGGCAAAGGTCTCGGTATTGTTGATCGTGGTCGGCTTGCCATACAGGCCAAAACTTGCTGGAAACGGTGGTTTGAAACGTGGCTGGCCTTTCTTGCCTTCCAGGGATTCAAGCAACGCAGTTTCTTCGCCACAGATATAGGCACCAAAACCATGGAAGGCATGCAACTGAAAGTTGAACTGCGAACCCAGAATGTTGTCTCCAAGGAAGCCTGCCTTGCGGGCCTCTTCGAGCGCTTGTTCGAAGCGTGTGTAGACCTCGAAGATTTCGCCATGGATGTAGTTGTAACCAACCTGGGTTCCCATCGCGTAGGCGGCAATGGCCATGCCTTCGATGACGATATGGGGGTTCAGACGCAGGATATCGCGGTCTTTGAAGGTGCCGGGCTCGCCTTCGTCCGAATTGCAGACCAGGTATTTTGCCCCTGGAAACGTACGGGGCATGAAGCTCCATTTCAGTCCGGTCGGAAAGCCTGCACCGCCCCGACCGCGCAAACCTGAGGACTTGACCTCTGCGATCACGTCTTCCTGGCTCATGCCCTGTGTCAGGATCTTGCGCAGGGCTTCGTAGCCGCCACGCTTGACGTAATCGTCCAGACCCCAGTTGGCCCCGTCGAGACCCGCCATGATCTGGGGGTTGAGGTGACGGCCATGCAACGCCATGGAATTGGCCAGGTCATTACCTGGAGCGGCGATCAGACCTTGTGAATATTTTTCGAGAATCCCGGCGCTCATGCTGCGGCTCCTTTGGCAGCGGCGGACAGCTCACTGATCATCGCGTCAATTTTTTCGCGCGCCATGCGCACGCACATGTGTGTATTGTTGACCAGCAGCACAGGCGAATCACCACAGGCACCCATGCACTCACCCTCGACAAGTGTGAACGTGCCGTCAGCAGTCGTTTCGCGAAAACCGATACCGAGTTTTTCTTTGAGATAGTCAGCAGTTTTTTCACCGTCGCGCAAGGCGCAAGGCAGGTTGGTACAAACAGAGATCTTGAATTTTCCAACTGGACGCACGTCATACATGTTGTAGAACGTGGCGTTTTCTTCGACCAGAATAGGAGGATAGCCAAGGTAGTCAGCAATATCCTGAATGACTTCGGGCGAGACCCAGCCCTTTTCCTGCTGAGCAATGGTCAACGATGCCATGATGGCTGACTGCTTTTGATCAGCCGGGTATTTGGCGATCTCGCGGTCGATCTTTTTGTAGGCCTGTTCAGAAAGCAGCATGATGTAAATCCGGGTTGAGCGAGTATGAATCGATTAGCGGTCGATCTCGCCGAAAACGATATCCTGGGTGCCGATGATGGTGACGGCGTCGGCAATCATGTGGCCACGCGCCATTTCGTCGAGTGACTGCAAATGTGCAAAGCCCGGAGCACGAATCTTCAGGCGGTAAGGTTTGTTGGCGCCGTCCGAAACCATGTAGATGCCGAACTCGCCCTTCGGGTGTTCAACCGCAGCGTAGGCTTCACCTGCCGGCACGCTGAAACCTTCAGTAAAGAGCTTGAAGTGATGAATCAGCTCTTCCATGTTGGTTTTCATGCCGGTGCGGCTGGGCGGTGACACCTTGTGGTTGTCGACCATGACCGGGCCGGGATTATTGCGCAGCCACTCAACACACTGGCGGACGATGCGATTGCTTTCGCGCATTTCAGCGACACGCACCAGGTAGCGGTCGTAAGAGTCGCCATTGACGCCAACGGCCACATCGAACTGCATGCGGTCGTAAACCTCGTAGGGTTGATTCTTGCGTAAATCCCAGACCACACCCGACCCACGCAACATGGGGCCGGAAAAGCCCAACGCTTTCGCGCGCTCGGGATCAACGACACCGATACCGACCAGACGTTGCTTCCAGATACGGTTGTCCGTCAACAGTGTTTCGTATTCGTCGACCAGAGCGGGAAAACGATTGGTGAAGTCTTCGATAAAGTCCAGCAAGGTGCCAGAACGCGCGTCGTTCATGGCGGCCAATTCCTTGGCACTGCGGTACTCGCTGGATTTGCCATATTTGGGCATCGTATCGGGCAGGTCACGATACACGCCGCCCGGACGGTAATAGGCTGCGTGCATGCGTGCGCCTGAAACGGCCTCGTAGCAGTCCAGCAGGTCTTCACGTTCGCGGAAGGTGTAGAGAAACACGCCCATCGCACCGACGTCCAGCCCGTGTGAGCCCAGGGACATCAGGTGGTTCAGCAGGCGGGTAATTTCGTCGAACAGCACACGGATGTATTGCGCACGAATCGGCGGCGTCACACCCATCAGGTTTTCAATGGCCATCACATAGGCATGCTCGTTACACATCATCGACACGTAATCGAGTCGATCCATGTAAGGCAAGGCTTGCAAATAGGTGCGGTGCTCGGCGAGCTTTTCAGTCGCGCGGTGCAACAGGCCAATATGCGGATCGGCGCGCTGGATGACCTCGCCATCCAGTTCAAGTACCAGGCGCAACACACCGTGTGCGGCCGGATGCTGAGGACCAAAATTAATCGTGTAGTTCTTGATTTCAGCCATGATTTAGCGCCCCACCCCGTAACCGTCTTCGCGAATCACGCGCGGAATATTTTCGCGGGGATCGATTGTGACGGGTTCGTAAATCACACGGCCTTGCTCGGGGTCGTAGCGCATTTCAACGTTTCCGTACACGGGGAAGTCCTTGCGGAACGGATGTCCAATAAAACCATAGTCAGTCAGAATGCGACGCAAATCGGGGTGACCTTCGAACACGATACCGAACAGGTCGAACGCCTCGCGCTCGTACCAGCCGACGCTGGGCCAGACCTTGACGAGGGAATCAATGACGGGAAAGTCGTCATTGGTCGCGAAGGTGCGCACCCGCAAGCGCCAGTTATGGGTCAAGGACAACAGCTGTGCGACCACGGCGAAGCGCGCGGCAGGAACCAGCGCTGCTTGCGAAGGTGCGCCAGGCGTGCCGACGCCGTACGTTGAATAGTCGACGCCGCACAGATCCATGCAAGACTCAAGGCGCAGCGTGACCTCGTCGCGCAAGCGCAAACAGGTAGATTCCCACTGATCCGCAGGGACTTCGAGCGTAATTTCACTCGTTGCAACGGTGATATGTGCCTGCTCGCCGAGCAGTGCCACCAGTTGTTGATGCAGGATTTCTAACCTGGACATTGTCTTTTAGCCTGGTAAACCGGCGGGCACCGACCTGATCGATCTGCCACAGCCGTATCTATTAATTAGCGAGCAATCGTGTTGGTGAGGCGAATCTTATTCTGCATTTGCAACAGGCCGTAAATCAGTGCCTCTGCGGTGGGCGGACATCCAGGTACATAGATATCGACCGGAACAATCCGGTCACATCCTCGCACAACTGAATAGGAATAGTGATAATAGCCACCGCCGTTGGCGCATGACCCCATCGAGACCACCCAGCGTGGCTCTGGCATCTGGTCATAAACCTTGCGCAAGGCAGGACCCATCTTGTTGCAAAGGGTGCCGGCCACAATCATCAAATCGGACTGGCGGGGACTGGGCCGAAACACGATACCGAACTGATCCAGGTCATAGCGCGAAGCGCCTGCATGCATCATTTCCACCGCACAACAGGCCAGGCCAAATGTCATCGGCCACATCGAACCGGTCTTTGCCCAGTTCAGAATCTTGTCGGCGTTGGT
>CAIJKV010000138.1 GCA_903821335.1 uncultured beta proteobacterium | reverse complement strand
GGCGTGACCTTCGTCGGCAATGTCGTCGGCCTTGCGCGCAAACCGATAAATATCGATGACCGCCCGGCGCAGGCGGCTGGGCAGCAACACCGACGCAACCGGAAAATTCTCGTAATGATCGACAGGCATGGCAAAAATAGTCTTAAAAAAGAACGAATCCATCGTCCGGTTCAGCGGATCGAGCCATAATATTTAATGGTCGACGCCGCAAGGTTACATCTTGCGGCTGTTCTGCTGCGTTAGACTAGCATTACCGGCATGATTGCATCGCCGAACGGGGGGGTGGGTTGAAAGATACCTGTGTATTGATTACCGGCGCGACCAAGGGCATTGGTTGGGCACTCAGCCGACGCCTGGCCGACCAGGGCTGTCACGTAGTGGGTATCGCCCGCAATACTGCCGAAATTGATTTTCCGGGCTACCTGTACGAATGCGATCTGTCCGATGCCGGCCAGACTGAGGATGTCCTGCGCGTCATCCGCGAGAAGTTTCCCGTCGATGCAGTCGTCAACAACGTGGGTGCTGCGGTGTCACAACCTTTGGGTGGCGTCGAGTTATCCGCGCTGTTCGAGACCTTTGACCTGAATGTGCGCACGGCTGTGCAAGTCACGCAGGCCTTTGTCGAGTCGATGAAGGTGCAGCGCGCGGGTCGCATCGTCAACCTGTGCAGCCTGTCGGTGCGTGGCGCGCGCGATGCAACCAGCTACGCGGCTGCAAAAAGCGCCATCATCGGCGTGACGCGCACCTGGGCCGTGGAACTGGCCGAGTTTGGCATCACGGTCAATGCCGTGGCGCCAGGCGCAATTGAAACCGACCAGTTCATGCAGGCCAGTGCAGCCGGGGATACGTCGGCACAACTCGCCAGCCTGGTACCCATGGGCCGGTTGGGGACCGCCAACGAAGTCGCCGCCCTGATTGGCTTCCTGTTGTCGCCCGAGGCCGGTTTTATTACCGGTCAGGTCATCGGCATTGACGGCGGGGGCAGCCTGGGCAGCCGGGTGTCATGACCGGGCGCGTGCCGGGTTGGCACGATTCGATCCCTGCCTTCGTTACACTGCTGCATGGCAAAAATTAAAACACTGTTTGCGTGTTCTGAATGCGGCGGAATCAGCCCGAAATGGCAAGGGCAGTGCTCGCACTGCAACGCCTGGAATACGCTTGAAGAGCAGCGCGAGTCGGCAACCCCGGCACACGCAGAGCATCGCTACGCGCCCCTGACGGCCTCCAGCGCACTGCGCAGCCTGTCTGACGTCGAGGCCCTTGAGTTGCCACGAATTTCCACAGGCATTGCCGAGTTTGACCGCGTACTTGGCGGGGGGCTGGTGGCTGGTGCCGTGGTGCTCATTGGTGGTGACCCGGGAATTGGCAAGTCAACCTTGCTGCTACAGGCACTGGTCGCCATGTCGGGCGCTGAACGCGTGCTGTATGTGACAGGCGAAGAGTCGGCCGAACAGGTGGCACTGCGTGCGCGGCGGCTGGGCTTGTCGGGCGGCTCGGTTGACCTGTTCGCCGAGATCCGCCTTGAGGCCATCCAGGCTGCGCTGCTTGCGCAAAAACCTGCGGTGGCTGTCATTGATTCTATCCAGACTGTTTACTCCAGTGAGCTGACCTCTGCCCCAGGCTCCGTGTCGCAGGTCAAGGAGTGCGCCGCGCAGCTCACCCGGCTGGCCAAGCAGGCCGGGATTCCGATTGTCATGATCGGTCACGTCACCAAGGATGGCTCACTGGCAGGGCCCCGTGTGCTCGAACACATTGTCGACACCGTGTTGTACTTCGAAGGCGACACACACTCCTCGTTCCGGCTCGTGCGCGCCTTTAAAAACCGGTTTGGCGCAGTCAACGAGTTGGGCGTCTTTGCCATGACCGATCGCGGCCTGCGCGGCGTGTCCAATCCGTCGGCGCTCTTTTTGTCACAGCATGCCACGCAGGTAGCGGGTTCCTGCGTGATGGCGACCCAGGAAGGCACGCGCCCTTTGCTGGTTGAAATCCAGGCGCTGGTCGACACCGCTCATGTGCCCAATCCGCGACGCCTGTCTGTCGGTCTTGAGGGCAACCGCCTGGCGATGTTGCTGGCCGTGCTCAACCGGCACGCGGGGGTCTCGACACATGATCAGGATGTGTTTGTCAATGCAGTGGGCGGCGTGCGTATTACCGAGCCGGCCGCCGATCTGGCCGTGCTGCTCGCGATCATCTCGTCGCTGCGCGATCGCCCCTTGCCGCCCGGTCTGGTCGCTTTCGGCGAAGTGGGGCTGGCGGGTGAAGTGCGTCCCGCGCCGCGCGGCCAGGAGCGCTTGCGTGAAGCCGCCAAACTTGGCTTTTCGATTGCGATCATTCCCAAGGCCAATGCGCCGCGCCAACCGATTGAAGGACTTGAGGTCTGGGCAGTGGACCGCCTGCAGGATGCGCTGGATCGTTTGAGGTGAGCGAGTTGATGGGTTGGTTGATGGCGTCGGGTGGCGTGTTAGCAGGCGCTGCCATCGGTTTTCTGGGCGGGTTGCTTGGGATCGGCGGTGGCCTGATCGCGATACCGTCCCTGGGGCTGCTGCTGGGCATGAGCCAGCAGATGGCACAGGGCACCGCACTGATCCTGGTGCTGCCCACGGTGCTGATGTCCCTGCGCAAGTACCACCAGCAGGCACCCATTGATCGTGGCGTGGCAACGGCTGGCGCCCTGAGTGCTGTGGGCTTTACCTGGGTCGGGGCGCAGCTGGCGCTTGGGCTCGATTCCGGCCTCGTGCGCCGCAGCTTTGCAGTGTTTCTGCTGGCAATTGCCTTTTTTTATGTCTGGCAGACTTTTCGCCGCGTCGGGGTGCGCCAGCCACCGCGCTTTGCCTTTGGGCGTCCGCAGGCGTTTACGCTGGGCATTATTGCGGGAACGCTGGGTGGTTTTTTCGGCGTGGGTGGCGCCATCATGGCCGTGCCGGTCATGACCGTCGTGTTCGGTCTGTCCCAGACCGTGGCGCAGGGTCTTGCGCTCACGATGATCATCCCGGGTGCCATCGTCGCACTGATTACGTATACGGTAGCGGGGCAGGCCGACTGGACGGTGGGTGCCTTGCTGGCGGCTGGCAGCCTGACGTGCGTCCCGATGGGCGTACGGCTTGCTTACCAGTTGCCTGAACGCAACTTGCGTCTGGCATTTGCGGCGTTGTTGTTCCTGACTGTGCCCTTGCTGCTTTACCATCCTTGAATATGCACCATTTAACGGGCTGTCAATTCGCGTGAAAAACTGGAAACTCGCCTGTAAGCAGGCCTGGCGCGACGCCCGTGCCGGAGACTTGCGCCTGCTCGCGCTTGCCTTGGTGGTGGCCGTCGCTGCGGTGACCAGCGTCGGTTTTCTGGCCGATCGGGTTAGCCGGGCGCTGGAACGCGACGCGGCCCAGATGCTCGGTGCCGATCTGGTTCTCGAAACCGACGCGCCCATCGCGCAGGCCTATTTGGATCGCGCCCGCGGGGCGGGACTCCAGGTCGCCCGTACCTGGCAATTCCCGTCGATGGTCGGGTCTGGCACGGCCTTGCAGTTGGCTTCGATCAAGGCGGTTGAACAAGGGTATCCGCTGCGCGGTGGGCTGCGCACGACGTTGGCAGTCAATACGCCAGACGCGCTCACCGAGGGTGGGCCACAGCCTGGCCAGGTCTGGCTGGACCCGCAGGTGCTGGCACTCACGGGTCTGGCAGTGGGCGACACACTCAAGGTCGGCGAGGCGCATTTGAACATCGCGCGCGTCATCACCTACGAACCTGATCGTGGTGCGCAGTTTGTGAACCTGGCGCCGCGTGTCATGTTGCACGCCCATGATCTGGACCAGACCGGGTTGATCGCACCAGGTAGCCGCATCAGTTATGCGATGCTGGTCGCAGGCCCGCAAACCGAGGTCGAGGCGTTCCGCACCTGGCTCGAGCTGGTCATGAAACCCGGTCAGAAAATAGTCACCGTTGAGTCTGGCCGGCCCGAGATCAGACGGTCCCTCGACCGTGCGCAACAGTTCCTGGCGCTCGTGGCCATGCTGGCCGTATTGATCGCGGCGGTCGCGGTGGCGCTGGCGGCGCGCCGGTTCGGGCAAAGGCACAGGCTGAGTGTGGCCGTCATGCGTTGCCTGGGGGCGACGCAGTCGGCAATCACCCGCATTCTCATGGGTGAGTTCCTCCTCGTGGGGCTCTCATCGGCACTGGTAGGCACCCTGCTGGGCTGGGCGGGGCATGCCCTGATGGTGCTTGCCCTGGGCAGTTTTCTTGGCACCGACCTGCCGGCACCGGGCGCGGCACCCGCCCTGCAAGGTGTGTTCGCAGGCCTGTGGTTGCTGTTCGCTTTTGCCCTGCCGCCTCTGCAGGCCTTGCGTCGCGTGGCGCCGTCACAGATTTTGCGGTCCGAAGAGACCAGGTTTCCGATGCAAAGTTTGCTGGGCTACCTGATCGCGCTGGTCGGTTTTGCGATCCTGATGTGGTGGGTGGCGCATGACCTCAAACTGGGTGCAGGCCTGGCCGTGGGTTTCCTGGCGGCGGCCTTGCTCTTTGCCGGGGTCAGCGCTCTGGGGCTCTGGGGGTTGGCGCGCCTGCGATCGACCCTGACCCATTACCCTGTGCTTCGCTTTGCCCTGGCGGGCGTCGTGCGGCGCCGCGGCGCGACGATCGCCCAGATCAGTGCGCTGGCGGTTGGGATGATGGCCATTTTGCTGTTGACAATCGTACGGACCGATTTGTTGGCGGGCTGGCAACGCACCTTGCCGCCCGATGCGCCCAACCGTTTTCTGATCAATGTTCAGACAGACCAGCGCCAGCCCGTCGAGCAGGCGCTCGAGCGCGCCGGGCTGAAGGTCGGCGCGATGTCCCCCATGGTGCGTGGTCGGCTGGTGGCGCGTAACGACCAGGCCATTGGTTCGGCCGACTATGACGACGCACGCGCGCAGCGCCTGATTGAACGCGAATTCAATCTGTCCTACGCAGACCATTTGCCGCAAACGGGGCAGGTCATCGCCGGCCGCGACCTGGATCCTGCTGCCTTAGAGGTGTCACTTGAAACCGGTTTGGCCAAGTCTTTACGCCTGCAACTCGGTGACTTACTTGAATTTGACGTGGCGGGCCAACCCGTGAAAGTCCGTGTGACCAGTTTGCGTCGTGTGGACTGGGATTCGATGCGCGCCAATTTCTTCGCGATCATGACTACGAGGGCGCTTGAAGACCAGCCCCAGACCTGGATGACCGCTTTCCACGTCAAGCCCGATCAGGTTGGCGTCCTGCAAGGGCTGGTCAGCACGTTCCCGAATCTCACCGTGTTCGATGTGGGTGCCATCCTTGCACAACTGCAGACGATTCTCGATAAAGTCGCCGTGGCGGTGCAGGGGCTGTTTGTGTTTTCAGTGCTGGCGGGCGCCATTGTCCTGGCGGCGGCACTCTCGGCCACCCGTGACGAACGCGTACGTGAAGCGGCCCTGTTGCGCGCGTTGGGCGCCACCCGGCGTCAACTGGCGCGGGCGCAACGCATCGAGTTGCTGTCGGTTGGGGCCCTGGCGGGTTTGCTCGCGGCCGGTGGCGCGACGCTGGCTGCCTGGGCGCTGTCGACGTGGGTCTTTGAATTTGACATGACCTTCTCGCTGTGGCCCTGGCTGCTTGGTGTGACGGTCTGCATGCTGGGCGCGTGGCTGGCGGGTGCGCAGGCGCTGCGGGGGGTGTTGCAAACGCCGCCTCTGACGATTTTGCGCAATGGCTGATTTAGACACTCAAGCCATCCAGGACGGGCATCGCTCGGCGAGTGCCCGTCACGCATGGCCGGGCGGCGAGATGGTGTATGACCAGACAGTACTGGCCGGCCCGTCGCCGCAGTGGTTTGATCCAGCCAACGCGGCTCTGGGTGCCCAGCCAGTCTCGGCCGGGGGGCGCGCAGCCGCCTGGTATGTCTCGATACACGCGGTCGCCGCGGTGTTGCGGCGCTACCGCCGCGGCGGCCTGGTCGCGCGTGTCGTGCGCGACCGCTACGTCTGGCAGGGCCTGTCGCGCGCACGTTCGTTTGCCGAGTTCGACCTGATGCGCACACTGTGGCTGGCGGGCCTGCCGGTGCCGCGTCCGCTGGCGGCGGCGGTCTGGCGCGGCCGGTTCACCTATCGCGCCGCGATCCTGACGGCCCGCATTGCCGGCGCGACTCCACTGTCGCAGGCCAATCGCCCTGAGATCTGGTCGAATGCGGGGCGGGTCATCGCTGAGATGCACAGGCTGGGCGCGTGGCATGCTGACCTCAATGTCTTCAACATCCTGATTGACGACCAGGCGCAGGTCTGGCTGATTGATTTCGACCGGGGTCATCTCGGGCACCTGACCGACGCCCAGCGCGCCGACAATCTATCGCGCCTGTTGCGCTCGGTGCGCAAGGTGGTGCCTGAACTGGAA
The DNA here is from genome assembly GCA_903821335.1 of uncultured beta proteobacterium. GTDB lineage: Bacteria > Pseudomonadota > Gammaproteobacteria > Burkholderiales > Burkholderiaceae_B > Zwartia. The sequence goes on along the minus strand of CAIJKV010000138.1, from coordinate 684 downwards.
TCCAGTTGCTGGGCTAGCCTGAACAAGGCCTATCACGCGCGCTGGCACGACAGCGAAAAAGCTTTATGATTTCCCGATCAGGGGAACCATCATGACAGTCAAACTTTATGGGCTCGCCCAATGCAGCACTTGCGTCAAGGCGCGCGTCTGGCTCGATGAACATGGCGTGGCCTATCATTTCCAGGATTACCGGGCCGTGCCCGTGGCGCCAGACGTGCTCAGACACTGGGCCGAGGTCCTGGGTGGTTGGGAAAAACTCGTCAATCGCGCTTCGATGACCTGGCGCAATCTGGATGCCGCATGCAAAAACCCCACCTCTGGGGCGCAGTGGTTGGCGTTGATCGCCCAATATCCGGCGCTCATCCGTCGTCCTGTCACAATCTATCCGGATCACGGTGTGACCGTGGGGTTCAATGAAAAACGTTATGCCGAAAAGCTGGGGGCTGTTTGAATGAGATGACGTTGACCGATGTCGCGCTGGTGGTTGCCGCCGGGGCGGCCCTGGTTGCTGCGCTCTTTGCGCTCCTGTCGTGGCGGCGTGCTGGCCAAGCGCCGGCAGGGGACCCGCGTCTGGACCAGTTACTGGCCGGTCAGGAACGCCTGGAACGCACCCTGCGCGCCGAGCAGGCTGAAGGACAGCGCCAGTTGCGCGCTGAACTTTCAGAGTCTTCACGTGCGTTGCGC
>CAIJKV010000137.1 GCA_903821335.1 uncultured beta proteobacterium | reverse complement strand
TTATAGGCAAGCTAGCGTCTAAAGCGACTTGAGTCGAGTCTGTACCAAGTGACGCAAGAGCAGCAATTTGCCGTGAAAGAAATGGCCGGCTTCGGGTACCACGACCACCGGCAACCCAATGGTACGCGCCCAGTCCATCACCTCGGACAACGGCACGACCTCGTCATTTTCCCCATGAATCACCAGCGAATCTTCCGGTGCCCTGGCCTGCCCATGACGGAAACGCAGGGCAGCAGACCCTGCAAGGATGACCAGGTCTGGCAATCGCTTTTTTGCGTCGGACCACTGCGAATACAGCTGGACGGCAATTGAGGTGCCAAAGGAGAACCCGCCCAACACCCAGGGATGTGCGGCGACATCGGGATAACGGGCACGAAACTGCTCGACCAAGGCCGCGATATCAAGCAGTTCGCCTTTGCCATGGTCGAAGGCCCCTGCCGACAGGCCGATGCCACGAAAATTGGGACGGATCGCCAGCAGTCCGTGCTGTACGCAAGCACGCGAAATGGTGGTGACCACCTTATTGTCGCGTGTGCCGCCCTGGGACGGGTTCGGATGCAGAATCAGGGCCCAGCCAGTCGGGGTGCTACTGGGCCAGTCGAGCGCGCAGTCGATCACACCGGCCAGACCGTCGAAAGTGATCATTTCAGTATGAGCAGGCATGTCAATGTTTCAGTCAGTCAATAGGGTGCATGGGGAAATTAGCGCCTGATCTGGGCAGCCAGCCATTGTGCCACTTGTTCAGTTGCCTGGTCGGTGGCCTGGCGCAAGGCGACGGCACCGCCCGCTGCGTCCTGACTACCAGCGGGCACACTGAGGTCAATTAAAACCTGATCCACGACCACCGTGTTCTTGACCAGCACCACCTGTAGGGTCAAACGCCCCTGGCTGGTCGCGCCGTCCTCAGAGAAGGTCTGTTCAAAACGCTGCAAACTCAGGCGCAACTGCGGCAGGTCGCCACCGATACTTTGCTGGAGTACCGCGCCCTGCAAAGACAGTCGGTCTATGATGCGCTGGGTCACCAGTCGCGCAGGCGGCGCGACCCACTGGTAGGTTGCATACGCCTGAGGCTGGCCAGTATTGCCCACCCGCCAGACCACCATGGTCTCATTGAGCAAGGCTGCGGTAGTGGCCGCCGGCACGACAATTGGTGGGTTGGCCGGCAAGGATCCGGCTGGCGCGAACGCGCCCGCACCCAGATCCAGTTGTTTGGGCGATACCGTGGATCGACCCACCCCACAGCCCGAAAGCGCACCGAACAAGACCGTCGCCAGAAAGAGCGTGGCAATTGTTCTCGCAGTGCTCGACCGATATGTTGTCATTTTCTGCATGATGTCCGTCTTCTCCAGTTAGCGAGACCGTGCGCCAAAGCCGGCGAAGCCGGGTTCACCCGGGCCGGCCATCACCTGTGGGGGCCCGAATATCAGGGACTGTGGCGACTGGCCCAGTACGCGCGTCGTGTACGTCACGCTGCGCGCGGCGTCGGTCATGCTGTCTGACAGCATCGACAAGTCAGGCAAGGTCGAGGTTCGCACTTGCGCGGCCATCTGCTGGATACTTTGCAGGCTGTGCGAGGCCATTTGCATGGGGCCATAGGGCGCGTTCAACATCTTGACCGTCTCTTGCGCAGAGCTGGCCAGCATCGCAATCTGTTGCGCCGCCACATCCACCTTACGCGCTGTGGTTGAAAACGTATCCATCATCGCAGGAAGTTTTTTCAGCGCAGGCTCGATCGTCGCGGCCGCCTTGTTCAGCTCGGCAGTGAGCTTGGCGGAATTTGCCAGCGCACTCTTGAGCGAATCGGCATTTTCAGCGGTTGTAAACTTTTCAACCTGTTCCATAATGCGCTCGAGCGTCCCAAGCATGCCACCGCCCTGCTGCTGCAACCTTTCCCAGAAGCCCGGCCGCATGGGGATTTCCTGAATATTCTGGGCCGAGGAGATGACCCGCGTGCTGGAACTGCCGTTATCGCGCAATTCAATATTGGAAATACCGGTCACGCCGGCGGTGGCGATTTCACCCCAGGTTCCGTCGGTGATCGGGGTGTTGGGGTCCACGCCAATCATGATGCGAACCTGACCCGGCTTATCCTGAATGAAGCGCAAGGAATCGACACGGCCAACGGGTACGCCCTGATAGCGCACCTGAGACTGCACCGACAGCCCGGTCACCGGAGAGATCGAGACGAGTTCGTAGGGGATCAGCGGGATGTTTTTCTTGCTGATCCAGATTGCAGCCGCTGCGGCGGCAATCGACAGCAAGACCACAAACAGCCCCGCCATCAAGGCATGGCTACGGTTTTCCATTATTGGCTTCCTTGGCGTCGTACTGCCCCAGCGCGCGCTCACCGCGCTCGCCGTGAAAAAATGCTTCGATAAATGGATGCTTGGTTTGCATGACCTGCTCAATCGTGCCTTCGACCAGCACCTTCTTGTCGGCTAACACAGCCACGCGGGTCGCGAGATCGCGGATCGTGTCCAGGTCATGCGTCACCATCACGACCGTGAACTTCAACTCGTTGTGCAGCGTCTTGATCAGTTCAACAAACTCATCCGAGCGCTGCGGATCGAGTCCGGCGGTGGGCTCGTCCAGGAACAGCAGTTCGGGATCAAGCGCCAGCGCGCGCGCCAGCGCGACGCGCTTGATCATGCCGCCCGACAGATCCGAAGGCATGAGCGCCGCGTCGCGCGAGTTCAGCCCCATCCAGCTCAGGCGCATCAGCACGACATCTCGAATCAGGTCGTCGGGCAGGTGCCGCATTTCACGCAGCGGCAAGGCCACGTTGTCAAAGACCGGCAAGGCCGAGAACAGCGCGCCACCCTGGAACAACATGCCCCAGCGATGCGTCAACGCCACCCGCGCGGCACCCGTGTAGTCATGCACCGGGCGGCCAAATACTTTCACGACTCCGGATTTTGGTGTGTCCAGCCCCAGGATCTGACGCAACAAGGTGGTCTTGCCCGAACCCGACCCGCCCACCAGGGCGAGAATCTCGTGTGGGCGCACTTCCATATTGAGGTGCTCATGCACGACGTGGGTGCCAAAAGCCGTGGTCAGGTCCTCGACATCGACAATGGGGGCCACAGGCTCTGCCGGCGGCGAGGTGACAGTCGTCGCGTTCATCAGATACCCATCTGGTTAAAAACCACCGCATAGACAGCGTCGATCAACATCACGCCGGTAATAGCCGTCACCACCGACTCCGTGGTGCCGCGCCCAAGGCTTTCTGTGTTGGGTTCGATGCGCAAGCCAAACAGACAGGCCACCAGACCCACCCAGATACCAAAGGTGACGCCCTTGACCATGCCAATCCAGAAATTCGTAATCCCGATCGCATCAGGAAGACGGCCAGCGAACCACTCAACCGTCAGGCCGAGCTGAAACTTCGCGGCCAGCATGCCGCCCAGCAAGGCCGCCGCGTCTGTCCACAGGACCAGCAGTGGCATTGTCAAGGACAGCGCGATCACACGCGGCAGGATCAACCGCTGTCCCTGTGAAATACCCATGACTTCCATGGCGTCGAGTTCCTGTGTCACACGCATGACGCCGATCTGCGCGGTAATGGACGAACCAGATCGTCCCGCCACCAGGATGGCGGCCAGCACCGGACCGAGCTCGCGCACGATCGCTACGCCCAGGAGTTTGACGATGAACTGCCCGGCGCCAAATACAGCCAGCTGCTGGGCAGACAGATATGACAGCACGATACCAATCAGGAAACCGACCAGGGCAGTGATGCCCAGCGCCTGCGCACCGGTACGGAAAATCTGCGCGGAGATCTCGCGCCAGGGCCCGCGTAACGGGCGCGCGACCATCTGCGCAAAATTGAACAACAAGCCGCCGAGCAGTATCAACAAATCCCGGGCATGTTCCATCGCCACGAACAATCCGAACCCGACCGATCGCGGCCAGCCCAGCCAGTCACGGGAGGGCGCCGGCAGTGGCGCGGCGATGGGGTGCTCGGCCAGGACATCAAAAAGTGCTTTCTGGCCATCATTGAGTTGCGTGTCGGCAGGGATCTTCTGGTCCCAGAACTGCCACAGCAACTGTGCACCCACAGCATCAAGGTGCCCGATGTCCAGCAGGTTCCAGACATTGCCGGGCTTGACGGCCCCGAGTTCGCTGCGACGGCCCAACACGACCTTGCGTGCCGACAACGCCTGCACATTCCAGTCGCCAAGCAAGCGACAGACCCCATCGGCGCAGGACACCGACAAGGACGACACAGCGGACGAAGCGGGCAAAGCCATGTTCAGCGGCAGCTACAAGACATCAATTTCGTCGCCGACAAGGTATCGGCGCATTGCCAATCATAAAGCACTGCGGCGATCAAATCTGCAATCAGCCCGAGGAGCCGCCCGGAGACGTAAAATCGCGCAATATGCCGCAACCGCCAACCGAACATTCAAGCCTGATCACCCTTCCCGCGCCGGGCACCCTGGCGCTGTGGTTGCGTGACGTGTTACCTGGGTTCGGAATGATCGACTGGGTCGGCGCGACCGGTTCCACCAATGCCGACCTGATGCAGCGCGCGCGCTTGCAGGCGAGCCGCCCATCGGCCATGCCATGGCTGCTGGGCGCGCATCGGCAAACCGCCGGAAAAGGACGCGCCGGCCGCTCCTGGCAGAGCATTGAAGCGGCCGCCCTGATGTTTTCCTGTGCGTTCGATACATCGATTCCGATGGCGCAACTGCCGGGGTTGTCACCCGCGTTAGGCGTGGCGGCCTGTGAGGCCTTGCGCGCGCAATGCCCTGGTATCAACGACGACAGGGCAAGGCGCCTTGGCGTGAAATGGCCAAACGACCTGCAGTGGGGCGACGCCAAGCTGGCAGGCATCCTGGTCGAAACAGCCCGGCAACCAGGCGCACGGGGTCCGGTCGTCATCGTCGGCATGGGTTTGAATCTGACAGGCGCCGCGGCGCTGACCGAGCAACTGGCGCGTCCGATCGCGGACTGGGCCCGGGTTTGCCAGGGCAGCAGGCTATCGCAGGGCGCAGACGACACCGACGATATCCGGCAAACAGCCGGCCAGTTGGTCGCCTGCGTGGCACTTGCCTGGCAACAGGCGCTCAAAGACTATTCAGGACAGGGTTACGCCGGCTTCCAGTCACGGTTCGACCGGGTCGATGCCCTGGCGGGCCAGGCAGTCAGCGTGACCGATCAGGGCCAGCTCCTTCAAACTGGCATCGCCCAGGGCACCGACTCGACGGGTCGTCTGCTGCTGGCCACAGACCACGGACATTCTCCCATCCTGGTGGGCGATGTCTCGGTCCGGATGCGCACCGCGCACGCAACCGGGCTATAACGTCTGGTGTGACGTCAATAACACATTCGACTACAGAGTCCTCATGATCGTCTTGCTTGATGTTGGAAACAGTCGCGTCAAACTCGGCTGGCACCACCCCACAATGGGACGAGAGCCCACCGTGCACGCGATCGCCTTGAGTCCACTCGGCCAGCTGCCCGAGCTCTTGCAGAGGTGGCTTGTCGCCCTGCCCATGCAGCCAACGGCTGCCTGCGGCGTAAACGTTGCGGGCCCGGTCGTGGCCGAGCGCCTTGAAACCGCCCTGCGCCAGGCCGGGTGCGCAATCCAGTGGACATTACCTGCCGACACCCTGCTGGGCGTGCGCAATGCGTATGACCTGCCCGGGCAACTCGGCGCAGACCGCTGGGCCGCGCTGCTTGGGCTGGCAGGGCATTTCACCAGCGCCCATCCGCCGCTGGTACTGGCCACGTTCGGTACGGCAACGACCATCGACACGCTCAGTCAGGACAACGTCTTCGAAGGCGGGCTGATCTTGCCGGGTCCTGCGCTCATGCGCCAGTCCCTGGCACAGGGGACAGCCAACCTGCCACTGGCCAGCGGC
>CAIJKV010000136.1 GCA_903821335.1 uncultured beta proteobacterium | reverse complement strand
GGCACGGCCGGCCAGCGACTGGGATCGTCAGTCGATTGGCATGGCGATGGCGGGGCTGGGCCTGGAGCAGTCTGGCGCCGTCCAGGGGCAGGCCGCATGAGACTGGAAAAACGCAACGCCACGACGCCGCGTGTGGTGGTGGCCGCCGCCGTGCTGGCCGTCGCGTTTGTGTTGCTGGTGAGTACCCTGTTGGTACTGTGGGCCGGCGCTCCCGTCGCGCAAACCTATGTGCTGCTGGTGCAGGGCGCGTTCGGTTCTGTTTTTGCCTGGACCGAAACCCTGACGCGTGCGGTTCCGCTTATTTTTACTGGTCTGTCCGTGGCGGTCGCGTTCAAGGCGCGGCTGTTTAATATTGGCGCCGAAGGGCAGCTATACGCCGGTGCGCTGGCCGCCGTGGCAGTCGGTGGCATGCATGGCGCGACAGGCTTGCCGTTGCCCCATCCCGTGCTGTTTGTGCTGATGCTGCTGGCTGCCGCGCTGGCGGGGGCCGCACTGCTGTTGGGGCCAGCCTTGCTTAAGACGCGACTGGGTGTGGACGAGGTCGTCACGACGTTGTTGCTGAATTTCATTGTGTTGCTGGCCGTCTCGTTGCTGCTGGATGGCCCGATGAAAGACCCGATGGCGATGGGTTGGCCTCAAAGCGTCGGTCTGCAAAGCGAACTGGAACTGTCCAGGCTGATCCCGCAGACGCGACTGCATACAGGGTTGCTCTGGGGGATCGGCGCGGCGATGGTGATCTGGGTGATTTTCAAATACAGTGTGTTGGGCTTCGACATTCGCGCAACGGGTGCAAATGCCCGCGCGGCGTCGTTTTCAGGCGTGCCAGTCACTCGCACGATCGTGTGCGTCGCGATGTTGTCGGGCGCGCTGGCCGGCGTCGGCGGCGCGATCGAAGTTGCCGGGCGCACTGGTTATGTGACACTGGATATGTCGCCGGGATACGGGTATGCCGGGATCGTCATTGCGATGCTTGCGGGGTTGCACCCGCTGGGCGTGGTGGCAGTCAGTGTCATGGTCGCAGGAGTCCTGGTGGGCGCCGACAGCATGAGTCGCGCAGTGGGTGTACCGACGTATCTGTCGGACGTGATGGTGGCCACTTCGCTGATCGCGGTGCTGATGGCGCACTCCATGACCCAATACCGCCTGAGGTGGAAATGATGGACCTGCTTGACATGCTGGGCACGGCGACCTTCTGGGTGGCGGTACTGCGCATGGCGACCCCGCTGATATTCGGTGTGTTGGGCGTGCTGTTATGTGAACGCGCTGGCGTGCTGAACCTGGGGATCGAGGGGATCATGGTGGCCGGGGCGTTCACGGGCTGGCTGGTCGTATACCTGGGCGCGTCGCTCTGGACAGGGGTGCTGGTGGCTGCGCTCGTGGGCGGGGCGTTTGGCTTGTTGCATGCTTTCCTGACTGTTGTCATGGCGTTGTCCCAGCATGTTTCGGGACTGGGCATCACCATGCTCGCCACGTCACTCAGCTATTTCGGGTATCGGGTTTCTTTTCCGAAAATCACCACACCCCCGACCATCACGACCTTCCCGGAAATGTCCCAGCTTGGCATTCCGATCCTCAATCAGCAAAGTCCCCTGACGCTGCTGGCGTTGCTGCTCGTGCCGTGCATGATCTGGGTGCTCTACCGAACTCCGATCGGCCTGGCGATCCGCATGGTCGGCGAAAATCCCCATGCCGCGCAAGGCCAGGGCGTGTCGGTCGGCCTGACACGCACGATTGCCATCGTGGCGGGTTCTGCACTGATGGGCGTGGCGGGGGCGTTCCTGACGCTTTCCGCCTTCAATGCCTTTTTCATCAACATGATCAATGG
>CAIJKV010000135.1 GCA_903821335.1 uncultured beta proteobacterium | reverse complement strand
GAGCCGGAATGGACCACGTCGCGCATCCGCGACGCGATGGAAAAAGGCGAGTCACGCACCATACGCCTGAAGGCACCGCTGCCGGTATTGATCGCGTACAGCACTGTCATGACGCGTAATGGCCAAGTATATTTTTATGATGACATTTATAGTCATGATAAGTTGCTGGCGACTGCGCTCAGTCAACGAAAACGGCCAGTGCTGATTGCGCCTTGACCGCAGCAGGGGGACAATGAGAGAGTGTCCACCGTTTCCTGGTTGGTATGACTATTCATTCGATGCAACCCAAACGCCGTAAGTTACTACGACTGCCGGGTCAGTTTGCCCTGGCGGGAGTCGGTTTTCCCATGGTGTCCAGAGTGCTGGCGGCTCCCAGGTCGAACGCCCGCAGTCTCGCGTTCGATCATACGCACACGCGTGAACGGATTGGGCTGGTGTACGCCGTGGGCGATCAATATGTGGACCCCGCGCTCGCCAGACTCAACCTGTTCTTGCGCGATCACTATTCGGGTGACATTGGCGTCATTGATCCAGCCCTGTTCGACTTGTTGTATCAAATCCAGGCAGCCCTTGGTGTCGACCGCAGCTTCCAGGTGATCTCTGGCTATCGCAGCCCCATCACCAACGAACGATTGCGTAGCAAGAGTTCGGGCGGGGTTGCCAAGCGCAGCCTGCACATGGACGGACGGGCGATTGACATCCGCTTGTCAGGTGTTGCGCTGGTCGATCTGCGTGACGCGGCCCGTTCGCTAAAACTTGGCGGGGTGGGCTACTACCCGCACGACCAGTTCGTGCACGTCGATACCGGTCGGGTCCGAAACTGGGGCTAACGGGCTGCTGGTTCTATTCGGGCTGGATGTTGCCGGCCTTGATGACCTCGGCCCACTTCGCCACCTCTTGCGTCACCACTGCTTTCAGTTCCTGGGGCGTGCTGCCCTGAACCTCGATGCCCTGTTCCATCAGCTTGTCTTTCAGGCCAGGATCCTTGAGCGCGATATTGACCTCGCGGTTCAGTTTTTCAATGATCGCATCTGGCGTTCCGGCCGGTGCGAATAGCCCATAGCGGGCGATGGATTCAAAACCCGGATATCCGGATTCCGCAACCGTGGGTACGTTCGGCAGCAGGGGCGACCGGCTCGCTGTGGTCACTGCCAGCACCTTGAGCTTGCCGCTTTTGAGCAGTGGCAAATAGGGCGGAATGGTGTCCAGGGTCATGGTCACGCGCCCCGACACCAGGTCCGGGATCAGTAATGATGTCCCTTTGTAGGGGATGTGCAGCACATCAATGCCTGCGGCCCCCTTGAACATTTCACAGGTCAGGTGAATCAGACCGCCCGTCCCCGACGAACCGCAGGTGTAGGCACCCGGGTGTGCCCGCGCGAGCGTGACGAGTTCGGCCAGATTTTCAGCCTGTGTCTCGTTGCCGACGAAGACAGCGTTGCCCAGCGTCCCGGTGGTCGAGATCGGTGACAGGTCCTGGCGGATATCGTATCCGGCATTCTTGTAGTAGCTGACTGCGATGGAATGGGAACCGATTGATCCCATGAGCAGGGTGTAGCCATCCGCTGGCGCCTTGGCGACTGCGGCAGCGCCGATGTTCGCACCGCCGCCTGGTTTGTTTTCCACCACGACGGGCTGGCCCAGTTGCTGACTCAGTTTTTCGGTGATCGAACGCGTCAGGATATCGGTGGCACCCCCGGCCGGAAATGGGACCACCACCTTGATTGATTTGTTCGGATAGTCGTTGCGGGGTTGCGCCGAAGCGTTCAAACCGCCTGCAAGTGCTAAGGCGATCATGATGGTTGTTGATTTTTTGAGAAGTTGATTCACAGTCTTTCCCTGGCGTTGCGTGGAGACGTTCTGATGGAGTTCAGGCAAGTTACCAAGCAATAACTATGCCAGACACCGCTTGTTCAAACGCGTGACGGCTAAACACGTTGAGTGGAACTGGGTTTTGATGTAGGCTCGGCATGTCGTGGTGGATATTGAACCCGAAGTCGACAAATAAAACCTACAAAATAAATAAATAAAAAAACAGCCTTGACCGGAGACAAGTCATGAATTTCCTTAAATCGCTGGCCGTTGTGCTGGCATTTGCTTTTGGCTCGGCCCATGCTCAAAACATATCCATCGCCACAGGTGGCACGGGTGGGGTCTATTACCCCATGGGCGGGGGACTCGCAGCGGTGTTATCCAAACATGTGCCGGGCATGTCGGCCACCGCAGAGGTAACGGGCGGCTCGGTCGACAACTTGAATCTCATTGGTTCTGGCAAACCATACATTGGTTTCACGATGGCTGACGCGGCCAAGGATGCCCAGATCGGGGAAGGGAAGTTCAAGAATAAGAAAATGGACCTGAGTACTTTGTTGGTGCTCTATCCGAACCGCATGCACGTCGTGACGGTAGACGCGACAGGCATCAAGACGATGAAGGACCTCAAGGGCAAGCGTCTGAGCACTGGCAGCCCAGGCAGTGCCACCGAGGTGATGGCCTTTCGTTTGCTCGAAGCGGCCGGCATGGATAAGGATAAGGACGTCAAGCGCGAACGACTGGGCGTGTCTGAGTCGGTGAATGCGATCAAGGATCGCAAGATCGATGCCTTTTTCTGGGTAGGTGGCTTGCCAACCGCCGCCGTGACGGATCTGGCGAATAGTCCGGGCATGCGTATCGTGATGATCGACAACGCCGACGAAGTCGCGGCAATGAATAAAAAATATGGAAACCTGTATTTCACCGACATGATTCCCAAGGAAATGTACAGCGGCATGACGGCCGACAACAAGATTTCATCGGTTTCAAACATCCTGGTGGTGAGTGCGAAGATGTCTGACGTGGAAGCCTACAAAATCGTAAAGGCCATCTTTGACAATATGCCTGAACTGGTTCGCACGCATCAGGAATATGCGAGCCTGGCGCTGGACAATCAGAAAACAGCCGCCACGCCTTTGCCTTTCCATCCCGGGGCATTGAAGTACTTCAACGAGAAGGGCATCAAGGTCGACTGAAGACAGCGTCAACAGCGGTCAATCATGGTGGAGGAAAGTGCATGAGCCAGTCTTCAATTGATAGTGCGACACAAGAACAACTCGAGGCATTCATCAAGCAAGAGGAGGGCGACGCCAACGACTACAAGGGCAAGCTTGCGGTATTTATCACGCTGGTCGCGGTCGGCATGTCCCTGTTTCACCTGTATGCGGCCTATTCAATCGTGCCAACGCAATATCTGCGCACGATCCATGTGGGTATTGTGCTGTTCCTGGTTTACCTGAGCTTTCCAACAGCCGCGAAATTCAAGAACCGGTTGATGTGGTGGGATGTCATTTTTGCGGTCTGCGCAGTACTGATTGCCTATTACATTCTTGCCGGTGGTGATGATTTTTCCGACCGCAACACCGCACCGGACACCATGGATGTCTTTGTCGGCATCGTTTTCATATTGCTGATCCTGGAGGCCGTCAGACGAACCAATGGACTGATCCTGTTGTTCGTGACGCTGATGTTCATCTGCTACGCCCTGTTCGGCAATTATCTGCCGGCGCCCTGGACGCACAAGGGCTATGGAATCGATCGATTCGTGGGCTACATGTACATGACTCTCGAAGGCATCTTCGGCACAGCAGTAGATGTGTCGTCCACCCTCATCATCCTGTTCACGATCTTTGGCGCGTTCCTGCAGTTTACCGGGGCGGGCAAGTTTTTCATCGATTTTTCGTTCGCGGCGATGGGGGGAAAATCTTCGGGAGTCGGTCGCACAATCGTGTTGTCGTCGTTCCTGCTCGGTGGTCCGTCAGGCTCTGGCGTGGCCACGACCGTGACGGTGGGTTCGGTCGCAGCGCCGATGCTCGAAAAGGTTGGCTACGACAGGAACGCAGCGGGCGGGCTTCTGGCAGCAGGAGGACTGGGTGCCATTATTTCGCCGCCAGTACTGGGTGCGGCAGCCTTCCTGATCGCCGATTTTCTAAAAATCTCGTATCTCGACGTGCTTCTGATGGCGTGCATCCCGACCATCCTTTTCTACCTGGGTTTGTTCGTCATGGTCGAAATCGATGTGCGCAAATACGGCATGAAAAATATTCATTTCGAGTCTATCGAAAGCGCCTGGTCCCTGACGAAGAAATACTGGTTCCATTTCTTCTCGCTGATTTCAATTGTCGTGTTTATGCTCTATGGTTTTTCACCTGGCATGTCGGTGTTCTGGGCGACCGTGGTGTCCGCGGCGAGCAGCATGTTGCGCCGGGACACCGCGATCATTCCCTGGGAATGGTTCATGGGGAAACAGCCCTTGTTGTCGGGTCTGTTTCACTCCAACCTGACCAAGTCGCTGGCAGCCGGGTCAACCGGGGTGCTGGCGATCGCAGTGACTTGCGCCGGGGCTGGACTGATAGTCGGTACGGTGACTCTGACTGGTCTGGGCCTGAAATTCAGTTCCATCGTGATTGAATACGCCGGTGGCTCATTGTTGCTAACCACGATTTTTACGGCGCTGGTTGTCTGGGTCGTGGGCCTGGCGGTACCTGTGACAGCCTCCTACATTATCTGCGCCGTGATCGCGGCCCCGGCCTTGATTAACCTGGGCGTGCCAGCCTATGCCGCACACATGTTCATCTTTTATTACGCGGTGTTGTCCGAGGTGTCTCCACCCACGGCCTTGTCTCCGTTCGCTGCTGCCGCGATTTGCAAAGGCGATCCCTACAAGACCACCATGCAGACATGGAAATACGTGGCGCCCGCGATTCTTGTCCCGTTCATGTTCACGCTTGATCAGTCCGGGACAAGCTTGCTGCTCATGGGGTCGATGAAGGCGCTGGCCCAGGCCGACTGGTGGCAGATTGCCTGGATCACGTTCACCGCAATCATCGGGATCATCTGCCTGGCAGGTGGCTTGCAAGGCTGGTTTATTGAAAAGACCAGGGTGCTCGAACGCATCATCATGGTTGGTGCCGGTGTTGCACTGGCCTACCCGTCAAACGTGGCGGATGCGGTGGGCTTCGTCGGTTTTGGCCTGGTGCTTGCCACGCAGACGCTGCGCCACCGCAGGATGCATCCCGCGAAGGTCGGTTAAATGTCGTCGAACGCGCAGAGCGTTCAACGACGAGGCTGTTCAGCCATCAGTCCCCAGTACCCACCGTCTGCGTCATACAGGTAGCGGTACGGCGCAAGGGGGTGCAGGCCGGTATTGACGAAGGGTATTGGGTGACTGGTACCCGGATCTTTGCCCATTTTGACCCAGCGTGCAGCCCGGGCGCTGGGCGTGTCGCGACGGCCGTCATCTAGCCTGAACGACATCTGTGGGCCACGGCCGCCTATCCATGCCGGCGTGACGCTGACCGCAGCGCCCGGCTCGATGAGCCCGCTGGTTGGCGCGCCAGGCAGGGCGAGAAACATCCCACCGATCCCAGTGTCCATCAGCGTGCGTCCCCGGCCCTCGTAGTGCGTCCCGTCTGCAAGCGTGACACGGATATCTGAGGTTGGAAGTGTCCAGAGGCGCCACGCGTCGGGATGGGCGGGCTGCTCAAGCTTGACGAAGGAAAAACCGGGGGGGACATCTGTCGCGGTCAGCCCGACGCGTACACCCCGCGGTTCGATGATGAAGCCGCGACGCATCTGACCATTGTTCATGGGGGCAAAGTTGAGCAGGGCATTGCGAGCAATGGATCCCAAGCCGATGCCCAGCATTGCCGGACGTTTTTTAACCGGACCGGCATGGCAAGCATTGGGAAATATCGCAGGACGGCACGTGATGTTGGTGACGATGAGTGCAGGAATGGTGACCACCGAAGCCATGCCGCGCATCGGGCCCAGGCCGTGACCGTCAATAAATTCGATCCTGACATCGTTCCAGTAGCCGTGGTGAACCTGACCGCTGCTGGAATAAACGAACTCGTCGGGCTGCCCGCTCTTGTCGACCGATCTGACGAGTTCTTGCCCGAGCACGACACCCGTCGATCCTGTATCAAGCTGCAGTCTGGTGATCGGGCCCCCGTTGATGCGTACCCGTACCGTGAGTTCGGACTCGAAGCCACTGCGCGGACCGAAGGGCAAGAAGAAAGACCCGTCGTATTCGCGGTAACTCGGAATAGTTTGCTGGGCAGTGGCCTGGCTCGCAGGTAAGGCCACGAGTAGCGCGCACAGGCTGAACAACCCGACAAGACGTCGTAAACAACTCGGAGTATTGCCACGTTTTGGAGAAAGCATGTCAGTTCCAGGAGAAATAATGCGGCCAGGAACGCATGCTTGGCTCAGCTCTGCATTCCCCAACGGTGGATTGTCCGGCGTTCAAGATTTCGGAAAATCAGATTTTCGACGAGCAACCCAAACAAGATCACGGTTAACAGACCGGCAAAGACGTTTGGGATGTCAAGCATGTTTTTGTTCTGGAAAATGTACCAGCCCAGCCCGCCGGATCCAGAACTGGCACCAAACACCAGTTCTGCTGCGATGAGTGTACGCCACGCGAAAGCCCAGCCGATTTTCATACCCGTCAGAATGCTTGGGAAGGCGCCTGGTATCAGGATTTGTGTCACATAGCGGATGCTGGACAGGCCGTAGTTTTTCCCCACCATGCGCCAAGTGGTGCTGACTGACCGAAAGCCGGAATGGGTGTTGAGTGCCACCGCCCACAATACCGCGTGCACCAAAACAAAAATGATGCTGCCCTCGCCCAGACCAAACCAAATCATCGCCAGTGGCAGCAGGGCAATCGACGGTAGTGGATTGAACATCGAAGTCAGCGTTTCCAGCAGGTCCGATCCAACACGGGTGGTGGTCGCGAAGGCAGTGAGTATGGCGGCGATTGCCAGACCGGCAAAATATCCCTGCAGCAAAACTGAAACGGACATCCAGGTGGCCACGAGTATCTGGCCAGACATGACCCCTGCAGTCCAGGCCTCGACCGTTGCGCCGAAGGTCGGAAACAAGAGCGGATTGTCCAGCCAGCGGGCATAGCATTCCCAGATGATTGCCAGCACCACCAGCAACAGACTCTTGCGCACGCCACCATGATCGGCAATTCGCTGCGGCAGGCTCAGGGGCTTCTCGATGATGCCGAGTCCAGTCGTTTCAATCGCATTGACGATATCGGGACGAATTTCAAGCGGATGTGTCTGATCAAACATGAGCCATCCTGCCATTTTTAACGTTTTCGTGGAAAAGCAATTCCTCAATGTATGTCACGAGCGGCTCGCCTTGCGGGCCGGTCGAATGCATGCCATTGCAATTAAGTTCTGCCCGCACTTGTCCAGGATGTGGGCTGAGCAGCAGAATGCGACTGCCGATCCGGACCGCCTCAGGAATGGAGTGTGTGACGAACATGACGGTGAAACGCGTGTCTTCCCAAAGTTGCAGCAATTCTTCCTGCATTTTTCCGCGGGTCAGGGAATCGAGGGCGGCGAATGGTTCATCCATCAGCAAAATGTCGGGTTCCATCGCCATGCCCCGCGCGATGGCCACACGCTGCTTCATTCCGCCAGATAGTGTGTGTGGCAGATTGTTGGCGAAGGCAGACAGGTTGACTTTGTCGATGTAGTGCATCGCCCGGTCGACGGCTTCGCGCCCCTTGAGCTTGCCGCTCGCGGTCAAGGCAAATACTACGTTGTCCTTGACCGTCTTCCACGGCAGTAACTGGTCGAACTCCTGGAACACCATCACGCGATCAGGACCAGGCTTGACGATTTCCACGCCGTTCAGTTTGATGTGTCCTTCGACAGGATTCAGAAATCCGCCGACCGCCTTGAGTAGTGTCGACTTGCCGCATCCGGAAGGCCCCAGGATGACGAAGCGGTCCGACTGGAAAACACTGAAGCTCACGCGATAGGTGGCGGTGACCAAGTGGTCCTTGGTGCGGTATCGAAGTGTGACGCCTTGCACGGACAACAGCGGCGCGGGTGACTCAGCCATCTAAGAACGACTCCGAAAAAATGAGAGGGGTGCTTGGCAACAGGAATGCCAATGCGCGTCGGGTGCTTGTCAATTTCCCGAGGCGATGTCAGCACCCTTGAAGAACAAATCTTCAATCGTTGCAGGCCGGTTTTTAAGCGAACCGATCTCGTTCATAAAGATTGCGTATTTCAGGACGTTTTCGGGTTTCGTGGTGTAGACAGTTGATGGATTGTTGAGGATTGCCACCATTTCATCGACAGACCACCTGGTGCCGCCGCCAAGAGATTCAATCAACACTTCAGCCGCGCCGCGCTTGTCGTTGCGAATCATTTCTTGTGCCTCGGCCAAAGCGCTGATGAACGCGGTATAAACCTTGGGATTCTGGTCGTGGAATTTTTGCGTGGTGGAAATCATGGTGAAGGTCGTTGATCCTCCCATCACATCATCGGAATTCAGGATGGTCTGAATGGCCGGATCCTTTCGCTCGATTTCATCAAGCGGAGCCGAGGCAAAGTGCGACGTCACACTCGTGCTACCCGACAGCAGTGCCGCCGCAGCGTCCGCATGGTTCATGCTGACCGTATAGGGATCAAAGCGGAACACTTCACTCTTGCCGTATTTTTTCAGAGCATACATTTGCATCACAATCGACGGAATCGAAGACTTTATCGAAGTGACAGCAATTTTGTCACCCGGTTTGAGGTCATCGATTGATTTCAGATGTACAGCGCGTGTATTGAGGCGCATGGGCATCGAACTCATCGCCGCGGCGCCTTTGACGCCCGCGTTGCCTTTGGTCTTGTCCCACAGGATCAGGAAGGATGGCGGGCCTGCCGAGATGAAGTCGGCTGAACCTGAAAGCAGGGCATCGATCATGCCGGACGGCCCGCCAATATTGGACCAGTTCACTTTTACAGTTTGCCCAAGTTTTTCAGCCTGTTTTTCAATCAGGTGATGTTTCTTCATGACATGAAGGGGCAAAAATCCGAAACCACCTGCCCCGAGCGGGACGCGCAACTCACTGACCTCGGCGCGGGTGCCAAGCGGTAGCAATGCGGCGGCCACGAGCAAGCCAGCACCTATTTTTTTGTTCATTGTTGTCTCCTGCGCTGTTTGTATATTCTTTTTAAAACGGCTCGGCGTCTGCGCGCTTGCGCTCGTTTCGTCTGGTGGTTCGCACCACCCTGACCGCCCGATAGTACTTGACGGCGCGCTGCTTGGACACAGGGGAATTGGGAGGCAACACACCAGAAAATCTGGCTGGTTCCAGGTCCGCCAGGCAGACCCTCCCCCAGGCTCAGTGACTTGAAGTGTCAGAGGCGGGCCACGCGCCGCATCTTGAGGCACCTGAACGCTATCACGCGGCGGTACTGAAGTTCTTCAACAGCCGGGATTAGGTGGCCGATGATATGTCCGGCCATGGCGTAACCGGTGGGATCGCACAGGGCCCCTCAACCGAAACCGACTGAAAGTCAGCAGGCCCGACGATTTCCATATATTCCATGTCCGGCGAATAGTCGAACAGGTAGTGCACGATTCCTGGTCGCTGGTGTACGACGTCGCCTGCAGAGACCAGCGTGACTTGATCTTCGTACATGAAGCGGGCCCAACCCTTCATCATGATCACAATCTGGAACTCGGCAACATGATAATGCCAGCCTGTCCCGGTGGTCGGCGCGAGGTTGGCCCGGACGAGGTGGGCGATGACGCGCCCATTGGTCGCGCTGGCAATGCCAAGATCGCGGTATAGAAAGAAGTCACGCAAACCGCCTGGCAGATACTGGGTGTCGGTGGGTTTGACATGCGAAAACTGGGTGCCACGATCGAATTCGACAAGCTTGTTCATGATGACGCATGCTCCTGGTCAACGTTTGGGTCGGTCAACGACTAAGGTTCACAAACGCGGGTCAAACGCGTGGTTGACATCCGCGGCAAAAAAACTTCGTGCAAAAACACTTCGGGCTAAAACTCGACTTCGAGTTCTTCAATGTCTTCCGGTTCGACCAGCGCGGCGGTGACCCATTCCTGCATGGCCGGCATGGCCATCATCGTGTCGCAATATTGTTGACAGGCGGAATCCAGCGCAATGCCATAGGTCATAAAACGCATGACGACCGGGGCGAACATTGCATCGGCAATGGTGGGCTTTTTGCCAAACAGATAGGGGCCATGGTAAGTGTCGAGGCACTCACGCCAGATCGTCAGGATTCGGTCAATGTCGAGTTGCGCTTTGGACCAGACCTTGAAATTTTTGATTTTGGCCTTGATGTTCATGGGAAGCGACGCACGCAGGGCCGTAAAACCGGAATGCATTTCTCCGCAGATGGACCTGCAATGTGCGCGCTGCACCGAGTTGGACGGCAAAAGTGACGCTTTTGGTGCAACTTCATTGAGGTACTCGCCAATGGCGAGCGTGTCCCAGATTTTGCAGTTTGCGTGAATCAGGCAGGGGACAAGGATAGAGGGCGACAGCAGCAAGAGCTCAGCGCGGGCGTCCGCGTTGTCTTGCTCGACGACTATTTCCTTAAAGGGCAGGCCAGACAGCTTGAGCATCAGCCAGCCTCTGAGCGACCAGGATGAGTAGTTCTTGCTACTGATGGTCAAGGTGGTGGTCTTTGCCATGTCAAGGTACTCCAGCCGGTTGGTGTTGCACAACATGCATGCAAAAACCATGCCAGAGCTGGCATGCCTTTTGCTAGGGTTAAACCGTGGCCCTGGCGCCGACGGGAGAATTCCAGATGATCTATCAAAGCTATCAGCGATACACGAACTGGGTGGACTCAGTGCGACAATTCTCCGATGTGACTCAAAAGTATTCACGATCATGGCTGGACCAGACGGGCGTGAAGTCGATTCCCCATCTGGATGCGCATTATGAGCAACTGACTTTCTTGCGCTTTTCACACACCAGACCTGACTTCAAGATCAACGTTGCGACCGATGCAAGCGGTGTTGAGCACGAGGTGATTGAACGTCGGGTACACGCCAGTGCTTTTTGCGGTTTGCAGCATTTTAAAAAACGCGGGGTTGAGGGCGAGCCAAAGATCCTGCTGGTCGCACCCATGTCAGGGCACTTTGCCACGCTGTTGGCGGGTACCGTGCGCACGCTGTTGCAAGATCACGAGGTGTACCTGACGGACTGGTTCAACATCCGCGACGTGGCGCCCGAGTGCGGCACCTTCGACCTGGACGCGTATGCAACGCACATCGTGGAATTCATGCGCTGGATCGGGCCTGGCGCGCATTTGATGGGTGTATGCCAGCCAACCGTGGCGTGCCTGGTGGCTGCAGCCGTGATGGCCGAGGACAAGGATCCTTGCCAGCCACTGAGCCTGACCTTGATGGCCGGGCCGGTCGATGCCAGGATCAATCCAACCAAGGTCAATGAACTGGCAACTGAAAAGCCCTTTGAATGGTTTGAGAAAAAACTGATCAGCACGGTACCGCAGCATTTTGCCGGAGGCGGTCGGCGCGTCTATCCCGGCTTTCTGCAACTGACGGCCTTTATGAGCATGAACACGAAGCGTCATGCTGAATCGTTCAAGAATATGTACGCGTATCGCGTGAGTGGTCAGGACGCACGCGCGGACGTGATCCGTGATTTCTATGAAGAGTATTTCGCGATCATGGATTTGTCGGCAGACTTTTATCTGGAAACCATCAAGAAAGTATTCCAGGAATATGACCTGCCAAGGGGACTGATGACCTACAAGGGGTGCCCGATCAACCTGGCCGCAATCAGGAAGCCCTTTCTACTGACGGTCGAAGGAGAGCGCGACGACATTTGTGGAATTGGCCAGACACTGGCTGCGCAGGATTTGTGCTCGGGCCTGCCAGGCTGGAAAAAGAGTCATCACCTGCAGGCCGGCGTGGGCCATTACGGCGTGTTCAACGGAAAGAAATGGGAATCGCAGATCTACCCCGTGGTCAGGAACCATATCCAGTCGGTCTAAAGGGCGCGAGAACGTGCGCATGCGTGCACCGTGCTCGCATGCCGCGCGGTTGGGCGCTTGCCGGTGGGCTATATTCTGGTGATGAAAAAACCTGAAGTGACGCCGCGATTGATTCTTTTTTCGGGCCATGCCGGTGCTGGCAAGACCACCCTGGCCAAACGGGCGCTGCCGATCATCGTCGAGCGTACAGGCGAAAGTTTTGCCTTTCTCGACAAGGACACTGTCTACGGACAATATAGTTCACACGTGATGCAACTGACCACGGGCAATCCCGAGGACAGGGACAGCCCCTTTTACCTGGACAATCTGCGTGACTGGGAATATTCAGGATTGATCGACATCGTCCGTGAAAATCTTGCGTTGTCGGTCAACGTGATTCTGGTGGGCCCATTTTCACGCGAGCTCAAAAGTGGAAAAATATTTGATCTGACGCGGCTTGACCTGCCGTCGCACACGCACACCCGCGTGGCATGGATTGATCTGGACAGCAACGAAGCCAGAAGCAGAATGGAAAAGCGGGCTGACCCGCGCGACAACTGGAAACTCGCGAATTGGGACAGCTATATCACGCGCCGGGTTGAACCCCCCGTTCATCCGGATCTGACGCGGTTTGATCACAGCGAATTTGACGCAGAAAAATTTGATCAGTTGATCTCGCATTTGATCAGCTAAGGAGGTGATGGTGGTGTTGTTCCTGCCGCCACCAGGAGAAAATCTGTACACTTAAAAAAAATCACATATCTGGGGACAAGACATGGCAATTTTCGAACTGCGGACCTACACCGTCGTGGTCGGCAAAATGAATGATGTGGTCGAACTTTATAAAAGTGCGGGTTGGCCTGCACTATCGAAACATCCCAAAAAACTGGCTGGCTACTTTACGGGTGATGTGGGCGCGATCAACCAGCTCGTACATCTGTGGAAATTCGACGACGACGCTGATCGCCGTGCATTTTGGGCCGGGGTGTTTGGCGATCCTGAGTTCATGGCTTTTGCCAAGGTGCTGCGCCCGATGCTGATATCTCAGGAAAACAAGCTGATGCTCGCCGCCCCCTGGGGACCCGAGGTCCAGACCAGCTGACCCCTTCAGGCTGACTGAACCGGTGGACACATTCGATTACGTCATCGTCGGTGCGGGTGCTGCCGGCTGTCTGCTTGCGCACCGCTTGACTGAGGATGGGCGGTACACCGTCTGCCTGCTTGAGGCGGGCCCGCCGGATCATCATCCCTTCATTCATATCCCCGCAGGCTTTATCAAGGTCGGACATGATCCGCGCTACACCTGGGACTTCCAGACAGAACCGGGTCAGGCAATAGGCGGACGCAGTATTACGACCCGCATGGGGCGCACGCTGGGTGGATCGAGTTCCATCAACGGCTTTAATTACACACGGGGCTTGCCCCGTGACTATGACCAGTGGGCACTTCAGGGCAATGTGGGCTGGTCCTACGCCGACGTCTTGCCATATTTCAAGCGAACTGAGCAGCGTATTGACGACGCAGATCCACGCTACCGGGGCACTGACGGACTGCTGCCGATTACAAATTGCGACTGGCGCCATCCACTGTGTGACGCCTTTATTGCCGGCGCAGAGGGTTTTGGCATGCCTTCGCATGTGGACTACAACGCCGCGAGCCAGAAAGGGGCAGGGTATTACCAGCGCTGGATTGACAAGGGACGACGGATGAGTGCGGCCACCGCCTTTCTGCGCCCTGCGATGTCGCGACCGAATCTGACCATACGCACGCGAGCGCAGGCCACGTCCATCCTGTTCGAGGGCAAGCGCGCGATCGGGGTTCAATACCAGGCGACACCCAACCGCCCTGCGCACAAGGTACTGGCCGCACGTGAGGTGATCCTGAGCGCGGGCGCAGCAAACTCGCCGAAATTACTGCAGCTTTCTGGGATTGGATCTCCTGAGTTGCTTGCCGGGATGGGTATGCCTGTGTTCCATGCGTTGGGGGGCGTAGGCGAAAATTTTCAGGATCACTACATGGTTCGGTCAGTCGTACGCGTGCGTGGCACCGAAACGCTTAACAGTACGGCGCGTGGCTGGCGATTGCTGCGAGAAATTTGGAAATGGTCCCTGAGACGTCCGAGCTTGCTGGCGATCAGCCCATCGGTGGCCTACGCGTTCACGCAGTCACGACCGGATATTGTGTCGACGGATTTGCAGTTCCATTTTTCGCCTGGCAGCTATGCAAGTGGAATTGCCGGCAAGCTCGACAGTTTTGCTGGGATGACGCTCGGCTTCTATCACCTGCGGCCCAAGAGTACGGGATTCGTAGCGATCAAGTCGCCGGATCCGTTTGAATTGCCTCGCATTCAGCCCAATTATCTGACGCACCCCGAGGACCAGCGCACGGTAGTCGATGGTCTGCGACTCGCCAGACAGTTGTTGCACAGCGCACCCTTGATGCCATTCTGTGGGGCCGACGACTTTCCGCCCGCGTCGGCCAATACGGATGAGGAACTGCTGGAGTGCGCCCGCCAGCGCGGCGGTACCGCCTGGCACTTCGCGGGCACCTGCAGGATGGGCTCGCCAACCGATGCGGCAGCGGTGGTCGATGATCAGTTGCGGGTGATCGGCTTACAAGGCTTGCGTGTGGTCGATGCCTCGGTCATGCCGTCCATGCCGTCGGGCAACACGGGTGCGCCGACCATGATGATCGCGGAAAAAGCAGCAGATATGATCCGGGGGCGACCTGCGCTGACTGCTGAATATCCATAAAGAATGTGCCAGTTCTTTATGGCTGTCGCAACGCGCATGGAATCGGTATGATGCTTCAAACAAAAATAATTTAATTGCGCCAGTGACCACCCACATGTTTGCAGGGGTTCACCAGGCCAGACAACAGGAGACAGGAATGAAATTAGCGCATCGAATTGCGGGGGCACTGACACTGGGCGCAGCGCTGTTGGCTGGAACCGTGCAGGCGCAGGACATTGTGATCGGCTATAACGCCGATCAGTCCGGTACGGGTGTCGCCGAACTTGGCATTGCGGGCCGCTGGGGTTTTGAAGCCGCCATCGAGGACATCAACAGAGCCGGTGGTTTGCTGGGTCGCAAAGTGGTCGGCGTGATACGCGATGACCTGGGCACACCACCCAAGTCGATCCAGAACATGACTGAACTCATCGACAATGAGAAAGTAGTGGGCGTCATCGGCCCGGCAAATTCTGGCAACGCACTGGCCTGGCTGCATATTCCGCAGCAACGCAAGATCCCTGTCGTGGTGCCCATTGCGACGGCGACCGACATTACCACCCGCTATGTCAAGGAGCCACAGAACTACCTGTTCCGTGTTTCGATGGTTGATCGTGAGCAAATGGCCCTGCTCGGGGCCTATGCCGTAAAAGCGTCGAAAAATCAGAAGATCGCGATCATTGCTGATTCGACCGGCTACGGCCAGGCTGGTATCAAGGACGCAACAGAAGTGCTGGCGCTGCACAATATCAAGCCTGTCGCGGTCGAGAAATTTGGTCCCAAGGACACAGACATCACGTCGCAGTTGACCAAGATCAAGGCTGCCGGGGCTGATACCGTGATCATCTACGCGATTGCCGATGGCGCGGCGAACGTGGTCAAGAGCATGGAAAAGATCAACTACCTGCCGACCACTCTGGGCACCTGGGGCAACCTGAGTTCCCTTTTCTATCGGATGACGGGTCCGAAGTTGTCCGAACACATCATCATGGCCGCCTCGACCACGGAAGACAGTAATGCGCGTGCCAAGGAGCTCGGTCAACGCGTACGCAAGAACTTCCCGACGATGACCACCTTCGCGTGTGCCGCGCAAAGCTATGACTCGACCATCCTGCTTGCCGCCGCGATCAAGCTGGCCGGCTCGACTGATGGCGAGAAAGTTGCCGCTGCGCTTGAGAAAGTCACCGGCGTCGAGGGCGTGATCAAGACCTACAACACACCCTTCACCAAGGACAAGCATGAAGGCCTGGCTGTCGAGGACTTCTATCTTGCGAAGTGGAAGCAGGACGGCACGGTGGTGCGCTTCGAGGATGAAATTACCAAGTCACTCAAGCCAGCCGACCTGAAAAAGTAAGTCGACTGAGGCGCCCTAGCGCCTGCCAGCTTAATTCTGGCAGGCGCTAGGGCGCTCGGTCGTGATGTCAGCGCAAGAAGGGTATATATGGTCGCGATTCTTCAGGCAGTGTTTAGCGGCCTCGCGCTGGGAGGAATATACGGCCTGGTAGCGTTAGGCTTCAGCATTACGCATACCACCACCAAAACGTTCAATTTTGGCCAAGGTGAATTCCTGGCCGTTGGCACCCTGATCGGCGTGTCGGCCGTGTTGCTGTTGTCGGGCCAGGACATCACGGGTGCCTTGCAACCGGCTGACGTGACGCTGAGTCGCTACGCGCTGGGGCTGATCGCCAGCGTTGTCGTGCTTGGGATCTTTGGTGTACTGCTTTACTTCACGGCAGTGCGTCCGTTTGTTGGTCTCGGTGGGTTGGCCTGGGTCATGAGCACGATCGGGTTCGGCATCATCATTCAAAATACTGCCCTGGCAATATGGGGGCCCACTCCCATTGTCATGGCTTCCCCTGTGGGCGACGACGTGATTCGCATCGGAGGAGCCGGTGTGCTTCCTCAGGAAATTCTGGTGCTGGTCTCCAGTATTTTCGTCATGGTTTGCCTGGATCTTGTCTTAAGCAAGACAAAGATCGGCAAGGCGGTGCGGGCTGTGGCGCACAGCCGCACCGCTGCCACACTGATGGGCATCAACGTGTCGGCAATCGTCGTGTTGGCCTTTGTCGTGAGCTCCGGGTTGGCAGGCCTGGCTGGCATGTTGGTGGTGCCCATCACCACGGCCTCGGTCTTCATGGGCCTGACGATCGCGCTCAAGGCTTTTTCCGCAGCAATCGTGGGCGGGTTAAATAACCCGCGCGGTTGCATGCTGGGCGGATTCTTGCTCGGGTTAATGGAGGCGCTTGTCGGCCTGTGGCATGCCGAGCTGCGTGAGATCAGTGTGTTCATGGTAATCATCCTGGTGCTGGTGCTTAAACCTGAAGGGTTGCTGGGTCGGCGCCACGTGGAGAAGGTGTGATGCAAAAGAAAACGCACCGGATCGGACTGCTTGCGGTGATCGCCATTATTGTGATCCTGCCGTTGTCGACCACGAACGGTTTTTACCTGAAGGTCCTGTTCCTGATCGGCGTGAATTACCTGGCCGCAGCCGGGCTCAACGTGCTGGTGGGCTACACCGGGCAAAAGTCGCTTGGCCATGCCGGGCTATTTGCCGTGGGTGCCTACACCGTGGCCTTATTGACCACCAAGGCTGGCTGGAACCCCTGGCTGGCCTTCGCGGCCAGCGGTCTGGTCGCCGGCGTGTTTGGCATCGTGATCGCCTTGCCGGCGCTGCGTGTCAAGGGACCGGCCCTGGCGATGGTGACGATCGCATTTGGCATCGTCGTCGAGAAAATCGTTTCGGAATGGCAAGACGTGTTTGCGGGACAACAAGGTATATATGGCGTGGTGCCCCCTTCGCTTGGCGGCGTGCCCTTCGGTCCTAAAGATTGGGTCTGGTTCGTCGGTTTCCTGGGGGTGGTCACGCATCTGATGATTCGCGCGTTGCTCAACGGGAAGTATGGTCGTGCCTTCAAAGCCGTCAATGCAGCCGAAGTCGCGGCTGAAAGCGTGGGCGTAAGTGTCTATCGGTTCAAGGTACTGGCCTTCGTGATCAGCGCGGTGACGTGCGGCCTGGCAGGGGCCCTGATCGCACAACAGAACCAGTACATCAGCTCGGACTTCATCACCTTCGGCTTGTCGATATTTTTCTTGCTGATGGTGCTGTTTGGAGGCAGTTCGATCTACGGCCCCATTCTGGGCGCGATTGTGCTCACCTTGCTCGATGCCTTTCTGGCACGCTGGCCACACCTGCAGCATTTCTCTTATGGTGCGTTGTTGCTGTTCGCGCTGTATGTGATGCCGGACGGCTTGTCCGGAGCGATCAGGGCCGCCGCGCGCAGGATCTGGCCTGGCCTCAAGCGCGTGGCACGGATGACCGAGACTGCGGCACCCTGGAAGCTGCAGCGCGATGAAGTACTTGAGCCCGAGCGCCCCTTGCTCAAGGCACAGGGGTTGTTCAAGGCGTACGGTGGCGTGGTGCCGACCAATGATGTCAGCATCGAGCTCAAGACGGGACATATCCACTCACTGATTGGTCCGAATGGAGCAGGAAAGACGACGTTGCTCAATATTCTGTCGGGCATCGTGCCGCCGGATCGTGGCGTCATCCATTTCAATGGTCGCGACATTGGCGGCATGGCCGCGCACCAGATTTGCAGCCTGGGACTGGCGCGCACGTTCCAGAATCTGAAGTTGTTCACAGACATGACGGTGCTCGACAACGTCAAAGTCGGTTTGCACACACGGATGCGTGTCGGCTTCACGAGCTGTCTTTGGGGTCTTCCCAGCGCACTGCGCGAGGAACACGCGGCGAGTCGCGAGGCGTTGCAGATTCTTGAATTCCTGGGGCTGCGCGGCAAGGCCAACGAATTGGCGGGCAGCCTGCCCTACGGCCTGCAGAGGCGGCTGGAACTGGCGCGGGCACTCGCCACCCATCCGCGTCTGCTGTTGCTCGATGAGCCTGCGGCTGGCCTGAATCCACACGAGACGCGCGACCTGATTGCGGTGATCGCGAATATCCGTCAGCTGGGCATCACAGTTCTGCTGATCGAGCACCACATGGATCTGGTGATGGCAATTTCCGATCATGTGATCGTGCTGGACTATGGCGAAAAAATTGCTGAAGGCGTACCCCTGGCTGTGCAGTCCAATCCCCGCGTGATCGCGGCCTATCTGGGCGAAGATGTTGACGAATCCGACGAATCCGACGAATCCGACGAATCCGACGAGGCCTCGAGGGACGACGCCACAGGGGGCCATCATGGGTGAGGCATCATTGCTGCGGATCGAGGGGCTGGAAGTGCGTTACGGTGCCATTGATGCAATCAGGGGCGTGTCGTTGCATGTCAATGCCGGAGAGGTTGTGACCATTATCGGCGGCAATGGCGCAGGCAAGAGCACGTTGATGAAAACGATTTCCGGACTCGAGCCGGCTGCTGCCGGGCGCATGCTGTTCGCGGGGCAAGACATCACGACAATGCCTGGACACTTGCGGGTTGCGCTGGGCATCGCCCAGTCTCCTGAGGGCAGGCAGGTTTTCCCGGACCAGACTGTGCGGGACAATCTGATGCTGGGTGCGTACCATCGCAACGACGGTCAGGCGGCCATCACGGCTGATATTGAGGCACAGTTCGAAACTTTTCCGAGATTGCGTGAGCGCCAGGACCAGATGGCCGGCACGATGTCGGGGGGCGAGCAGCAGATGCTTGCAATCGCCCGGGCCTTGATGTCGCGTCCGAAACTGTTGTTGATGGACGAGCCTTCGCTCGGACTCGCACCGCTGATCGTCAAGGAAATATTCGGCGTCATCCGTCAGTTAAAAGCCGCGGGCGTGACGATCCTTCTGGTCGAGCAGATGGCCAACCAGGCACTGGGTGTCGCGGATCGTGCCTATGTACTGGAAACCGGTCGTATCACCATGGAGGGCAAAGGACAGGAACTGCGCCGCGACCCCAAAGTGCGTGCAGCCTACCTAGGGGAGCTTTGATGAAAATGGGACCTGCCGTTGATGCAGATTTTTTTGACTATGTGATCGTGGGTAGTGGTGCCGCCGGGTCGATCCTTGCCAGTCGTCTGACTGAGGACTCTGATGTGACGGTATGCCTGCTGGAGTCTGGCCCCGCCGACTGGCATCCCTTTTTGCACATCCCGGCTGGATACATCAAGAAAGTGTTCGACCCTTCGGTGACCTGGCCCTTCAGTACTGAGCCCACGATACACACGTCTGGACGTCGTATTCCTGTGCCTCAGGGTCGTACGCTGGGTGGGTCGACTTCGATTAACGGCCTGGTCTATAACCGCGGCCAGGCCGAAGACTTTGATGGCTGGGCGGCGGCGGGAAACCCCGGCTGGAGCTATGCGGACGTGTTGCCCTATTTCAAACGCACCGAACGTCGGCTTGGAGAAGGCGACGATGCGTATCGCGGACGCGATGGACCGCTGCCCGTGTCCAACATCGACTGGATACATCCGATCAGCGAGGCCTTTATCGCAGGTGCCCAGCAACTTGGCATCCCGCGTAACCCTGACTACAACGGCGCGAGCCAGGCTGGCGTTGGATATTTCCAGCGCACGATTGATCGCGGTTTCAGGATGAGTACGGCCGGTACTTTTTTGCGTCCGGCACGGGTTCGGGCCAACCTGACGGTTCGCACACATGCCCAGGCTACGCGTGTGCGGTTCGACGGCCTGCGCGCCGTGGGCGTGTGTTACATGCAGGGCGGGCCGCGTGGCCAGGCCCGCGAAGTTCGCGCCCGGCGAGAAGTGATCCTGTGCGCGGGCGCGTTGAATACGCCCAAGCTGTTGCAGCTGTCAGGTGTGGGCCCCGGTGCGCTCTTGCAGAAACTGGGTGTGCCGGTCGTGCGTGCCATGCCAGGCGTTGGCAGCCATCTGAAAGATCACTATTCGATACGCGTCGTGGCGCGCGTCAAGGGTATGACGACGATCAATGAACTGGCGCGCGCGCCGCGCTTGTGGGGGCAGATCGCGCGCTGGGTTTTGAAAAAGCCCAGTATCCTGGCCTTGAGTCCATCGCTGGTGCATTTTTTCTGGCAATCGCGAGAGGGCTTGTCGCGGCCCGACTTACAGGGGGTTTTTTCACCGGCCAGCTATCGCGAGGGCTACGTTGGCATGCTGGACAACTATCCGGGCATGACGTGCGGGGTGTGGCAACATCGGCCACAGAGCGAGGGTTATGTTCGCGCACGCTCTGCCGATCCGTTCGAGGCACCCGAAATCCAGCCGAACTATCTTGAGCATGAAAACGACCGACGCGTGTTGCTGGACGGCACCCGTCTGGCCCGTCGCCTGTTGCAGACGCCGGCACTGTCCGCGGTGTCGGGCGGTGAGTCGATGCCGGGTGTGCAGGTTGAACGCGACGATGAGCTGATGGACTACGTGCGCCGATATGCCGTGTCGTCCTACCACCTGAACGGGACGGCCCGGATGGGCCCGGCGTCAGATCCGACCAATGTTGTGGATGCACAGTTGCGCGTGCACGGCATGCAAGGCCTGCGTGTCGTTGACGCCTCGGTCATGCCCGACATTGTTTCCGCCAATACTTGCGCAGCGACCATGATGATCGCCGAGAAAGCCGCGACGTTGATACGCCAACCCGAAAGCAAGTTGGCGCACGCAGGGTTAAGATAGCGCTTCAACTCCAAGGAAATTCATCATCGTGTCGTCCGCGCCCGCCTACCCCTACATTCCTGGCAATCGTTTCCTGCATTCCCCTGGTCCGACGCACGTCCCCAAAGCCGTGCGCGACGCGATGAGCAACCAGCCCATGGATATGGGCGACCCGCGTCTGGACGGGGTGATCAGGGGTTGTGAGCAGGGATTGCGCCGGTTGCTGCAAACTGAATCGGCGGATGTGTTCCTGTACGGCGCGAACGGTCATGGCGCCTGGGAAGCCGTGGTCGTCAACCTGATCGCACCCGGTCAGAAAGTATTGATCGCCGGGACGGGGCACTTTTCGGATTCATGGGCTCTGATGGCCCAAGCGATGGGTGCCGTGGTGGTGCGTACACCGTACTGTGAAGGTTTTCCCATCGATGCCAATGTCGTCGAGCAAGTCTTGCGCGAAGATGTCGACCGCGAAATCGTTGCGTTATTTGCCGTGCATACCGATACGGCCAGCAGCACCACCAATGATATTCCTGCCTTGCGCGCGGCACTGGACGCTGTGGGTCATCCGGCACTGTTTGTGGTCGACGTCGTGGCGTCGCTGGGTGCCGCGGAATTTTCGATGGATGCATGGGGGATCAACGTGGTCATGGGCGCCTCGCAAAAAGGCTTGATGACGCCTCCTGGCCTGGCGTTCTGCGCAGTCGATGCGCGCGCCATGGAAGTTGGAAAACATAACCCGGCGCATCGGTTTTACTGGGACTGGCAGCTTCGCAAGAGTGATTTTTCTTATCGCAAGTTTTGCGGCACGCCGCCCCAGAACATGTTGATGGGTCTGCAGGCTGCCTTAGGCCTGATCTTTGAAGAAGGTGTCGAACACGTGCTTGCGCGACACCGTCGCCTGGCCAACGCCGTACATGCCGCTGTCGAAGATTGGTCGCAAGAAGGGAGTCTTGGGTTTTTGTGTCAGGTGCCCGAAGCGCGTTCGGTCTCCGTCACCACGGTACTGGTCGCACCCGGCGTCGACCCGGAGAAGGTTCGCACGGTAGCCAGGGAGCAATTTCAGGTGTCGATCGCCGGCGGGCTGGGTCCTTTTGCAGGACGCGTTTTCCGTATTGGTCACCTGGGTGACCTGAATCCTGCGATGATCCTTGGGTGCCTGGCTGGGGTAGAAGCCGCGCTGAACCGCTGCGGTGTGTCGGTTGGGGCGCATGGATTGCACCGTGCGGTGCAGTCACTGGCTGAATAAATCAGGGCAGTGCCTGCACGAGCATGATGAGGGCAATGGCGAGGGCAAAGACCGCAAAGAACTGTTGTAGTCGCGGCCCGGAAATTTTCTGGGAAAACCGTCGTCCTGTCAGCATACCCAACAGCGCGCCAGACGCGAACGGAATCGCGACATTCCAGATCATGGTGCCCGACACGCTGGCGAGCACCACGCTGCCAAAGGACACGATCGTCAGCACACCTAGCGATGTGGCGACGATGGATTGAATCGGCAGGTCGGTGACTCTCTTGAGAGACGGGACAATGATGAACCCGCCTCCAACGCCCAGCAGTCCCGAAAAAAATCCGGCGACCGCACCCGCCAAAGCCAGCGACCTGGCGCACGGGACGGTCCAGATCAGTCTGCCGATGGACTGATTAAGCAGGCATGGGGGTGGCCGCCTTGCGTCATCCGGAATGCCCTTCAGTTCCCTGTAGGCCTGATAGAGCAATCTGCTGGCCACGAAAAACAGAACCAGCGAAAAGATAATGGTAAGTGGCCGGTTGGGCACGCGTGTTGCCAGCCAAAGTCCGAAGGGTGAAAGGATCAAGCCGAAGAGCGCCATGAATGACGCAGCACGGTAGCGCAGGATGCCGGCCCTGAGTGCGAGCAGCGCACCGACCCCGGAAGACAGGCACACCGCCAGCAAACCGATGGGGCCGGCTTGCGCCACGGTTAGATGCAAGCCGAACCCAAGCAATGGCACTGAAAGGATGGCGCCACCCGCGCCCGTCAGTGACAACAAGAACCCCACCACGAAGCCCAGACCGCATCCAACGAATAGCGTGGTATCCATAGCAATTTTTGGCAGGCAGTCGGCTTGAGTGGGTGGCTGTTTCCGGGCCGACGGTCAGGCTGGCCAAGTCAGTTATAGACAATGCGAATCAAATTATCGCTCTGCGTGATAGTAGTGCATCCCCTGCGGCGCATGCCTGATCGGTGCAAATTCAAGTGCTGAGTCATTGAGAATATTGAGTGTTGAATCTGCAATGCGCCGGTGTTTTTGGCGTGGTAGACTAAATTGCCTTGATAGGCGAACGCATGCGATCGGATTGTTGAGAGGCAGGCTGATGCATGGTGCCGATAGTCATCTTTAGTGAGGTTGTTATGGCAATTCAACTTAAACGCCGAATTTTGTTAGCCACCATGGCGGCTTCGGTTCTGCTGGTCGGGTGCGTGTCGCAGCAAAAATACAATCAACTGAATCAGGCCTACACACAACTCAAGGCAGCCTACCAAACAGATGAAGTTGAAATCACACAGCTTGAAGGTCAGCTAAAAGTCACGATCAAAGACAAGATCCTCTTCCCTGAAGGCGGTTTCCGTCTGTCTTCCTCATCCGAGGCTGTTCTTGCAAAAATGGTCCCGACGCTGTCCGGTTTCAAACAGACGAAAATTATCGTCAATGGCTACACCGACAATGTGCCGATCGGCCCGGGGTTGCGTCAGCAAGGCATTACGACCAATCTTGACCTGTCTTCCAAGCGTGCTGACAATGTTGTCGACTACCTGCTGAAGAAAGGTGTGGCTTCGACGCTGGTGTCAGCCCAGGGTTTTGGCGAGGCCAATCCCGTGGCACCCAACAACACTCCCGAGGGACGGTCACAGAACCGTCGTATCGAGATCACGCTGGTAGGCCCAGGTACCTGATCAAGCGCGCGGTCGCATAGCAAGGATGCGGATTTGCAGTCGCCTGCAAATCCGCTTTTTTTAAATCATGACGTAGCCTTGCGGCGGGGCAACATCGCCCAGTACGTGTTACGAAGCCAGGTAGTCCAGCGCGACGGCCTCAGCAACTTTGATCCCATCGACCCCCGCCGAGAGAATACCCCCGGCATAGCCAGCGCCCTCGCCAGCTGGGTACAGCCCCTTGATGTTCAGACTCTGGCAATCTGGGCCGCGCGTGATGCGCAGCGGCGATGAGGTTCTGGTTTCAACGCCAGTGAGCATGGCGTCATCCATTGAAAAACCTTTGATCTGTTTTTCAAAGGCAGGTATGGCTTCGCGGATGGCTTCGATTGCATAGGAGGGCAGGCAGGAGCTCAGATCGGTCAGGTGCACGCCCGGTTTGTAGGACGGAATCACTTTTCCAAGTTCGGTAGAGGGACAGCCGGCCAGGAAGTCGCCAACCCGTTGTCCGGGTGCCTCATAGGTTCCCCCCCCGAGTACAAAGGCACGCGATTCGAGCTCTCTCTGGAACGCGATCCCTGCCAGCGGTCCGCCGGGATAGTCTTCAGGCGTCACGCCCACCACGATGCCGGCGTTGGCGTTGTGTTCGTTACGCGAATACTGGCTCATGCCGTTGGTGACGACACGATTCGGCTCGGACGTGGCAGCCACCACGGTGCCGCCCGGACACATGCAGAAACTGTAGACGGCGCGTCCATTTTTTGCGTGATGGACGAGCTTGTAGTCGGCCGCGCCGATGAGCTTGTTGCCGGCGTGCGGACCGAGTCGCGCGCTGTCGATCAGGGACTGGGGGTGTTCAATGCGAAAGCCGATGGAAAACGGCTTGGCTTCCATGAAGACGCCAGCTTCATGCAACACCTCAAACGTGTCGCGCGCGCTGTGCCCCAGCGCCAATACAACGTGGTCACAGGCGATCACCTCGCCGTGTTCGAGATGAACAGCTTTGATCTGATTATTCTGGATGTCGAAACCGGTCACTTTTTGCGAAAAGCGGATTTCACCTCCGAGTTCGATGATTGCTTGTCGCATTTTTTCGACCATGCCCACCAGGCGGAAGGTGCCGATATGGGGTTTTGCAACATACAGGATTTCTTCAGGCGCCCCTGCCAAGATGAACTCATGGAGGACTTTCCTTCCATAGAATTTCGGATCCTTGATCTGGCTGTAGAGCTTGCCGTCCGAAAACGTGCCCGCGCCCCCTTCGCCAAACTGGACGTTGGATTCCGGGTTCAGGATATTTTTCCGCCACAAACCCCAGGTGTCTAGTGTGCGCTCGCGCACTGCCTTGCCACGCTCGAGGATGATGGGCTTGAACCCCATCTGCGCGAGTAGCAAGGCGGCAAAAATACCGCAGGGACCAAAACCGACAATGACAGGCCGATGAGAAAGGTGCTCCGGCGCCTTGGCGACGAAATGGTAGCTGGTGTCCGCGGTTGGTCGCACATGCTGGTCACCGGCGAAGCGCGCTAAAACACGCTCTTCGTCCGCGACCTCGGCATCGACCGTATAGATGAACGAGAGCGCACTGTTCTTCCTGGCGTCGTAGCTTCTTTTAAAAATGGTAAAGCCATGCAGGGCCGTGGCAGGCACGCCTAGCCGCGTCAATATTGCGGCGTCGAGTGCTTGCGGACTGTGGTCAACGGGCAGTCGTAGTTCGGTAATATGGATCATGAGTCGAACGATACACAAAAATCAGGTTCAGGGAGCCGTGTCTCCTTCTTTTTCCTCGGCCAGTACACGTTCAAATTCCTTGAAAGCCTCAAGTCCTGCCGGTACACCACAATACACGGTCGCATGCAGGATGA
Source organism: uncultured beta proteobacterium (assembly GCA_903821335.1). GTDB lineage: Bacteria > Pseudomonadota > Gammaproteobacteria > Burkholderiales > Burkholderiaceae_B > Zwartia. The sequence continues at coordinate 90,757 of CAIJKV010000135.1, read as the reverse complement.
CTTCGGAGATTTCTTCTAGCGTGGCGCCGGTCTGACGACGGGCCTTGATATAGAGCCGCAATTCATTGGGACGGTTCAGGGAAACCATGAGTGCCACGTTGATCAGGTTTCGGGTGCGATGATCCAGACCCGGCCTGGACCAGACATGGCCCCAAACCGCTTCGGTGATCAGTTCCTGAAATGGTTGTGTCAATGCCGTGGCGCGTTTGAGCGCTGCATCGACATAGGCGTCGCCCAGGACTTCCTTGCGCAAAGCCAGGCCTTGCTTGAAACGTTCCGATTCCATGGTGCCTCCGATATTGAATCAGTCAAATCACTCGAATTGAATGCCACTACTTTTTACAACCTCGTCCCAGCGGTCAAGTTCCGTGTCCAGGTAGGCCGCATACTGCTCGGGCGTCGAGGTCAGCAATTGGGCACCCTGTGCCTGCAGTTTTTCCTTCACGTCCGGTTGGGCCAACGCTTTCATCACTTCTGCATTGAGACGGTTGATAATCGCCGGCGGTGTCCTGGCCGGGGCCAGAATGCCTTGCCAGGCACCGACTTCGAATCCGGGCAGTCCGCTTTCGCTCAGCGTCGGGACATTCGGCAGCACAGAGGCCCGTTCGAGTGTCGATACCGCAATCGGCTTGATCCGCTTGTCGTTGACGAAACTGAGTCCGACAGCCATGGGCTCCATGTTGAACTGGATTTCCCCTCCGACCAAGGCAATTACTGAAGGCGCGCTACCCTTGTAGGGGACATGGTTTGCGCTGAGCCCCAGCCGTTCCAGCATCAGGGTGGGTGCCAGATGCGTGATGTTGCCAACGCCCGCAGAGCCGTAGGAAAAGCCGGTCGGATTTGCCTTGATCAACGCAGCCAGCTCCATGAGGTTGTTGGCCGGAACAGAGGGATGGACCGCGAGCAACATGGGAACCACTGACGTCAGGGCAACGGGCGCGAAATCCCTGCGGACGTTGTACCCCAGGTTCTTGTACAGCGCAGGGCTGAGCGCGATCGAAGAGGTGTTGTAGAGCAGGGTATAGCCATCCGGCGTCGCCCTGGCAACATATTCGCTCGCGATGTTGCCGTTGGCGCCGGCCTTGGTCTCGACAATGACACTGACGCCCATTTGCTCGGTCAACTTTTGAGCAATGACCCGCGCAATGATGTCGGTTGCTCCGCCGGGGGGGAATGGCACGACGATTTTGATGGGCTGGCTCGGATACGCCTGCGTGCCTTGCGCGATCGCGCAGGTTGCCACCACGGTCGTCGCGATCATTGCGACTAAGGCGTAACGCAGAAATATCGTGAGCTTCATGGGTATTCCGTTGTAATCACTCAGGTTCATACGATGCGCCGCGACGGAGCGGGCGATTCGGAGCCACCGCATTATCGAGGGTGGTCGAGCTGGAAGTAAACCCCGCCGCACAGATTTCAAACGGTAAAATTCCCGCTCAGTCACAAACAATAAGGAGCTCAAACATGGTTAACAGTCTGAACGGGAAAGTCGCGCTGGTGACTGGCGGATCCAAAGGGATCGGCTTTGCCATTGCCCGCGCACTGGCTGCACAGGGATGCGCCTTGCGCCTGGTGGCGCGTGACATTGACTCGCTGCACGCCGCCCGCCAGCAAATCCAGGGCGAGTTCCCGGTGGAAGTGTTGGTCGAATCCGTGAATCTGTCGGACCCCGACAGCGCAGAACTGCTGGGCGCGGCATTTCCTGAAACCGATATTCTGGTGAATTCCGCTGGCGCGATCAGCCGTGGAAGTCTGCTCAATATCGATCCGAAAGGCTTTCGTGAGGGCTTTGAAGGCAAAGTCATGTCTACGATCATGCTCACCCGCGCGGTCTACCCACACATGATTCAGCGCAAGTCGGGTGTGATCATCAACATCATCGGTATCGCCGGTGAAAAGCTCAATCCGAATTCCATTGGTACATCGGTTGCCAACGCGGCGTTGATCGCCTTTACCAAGGCGCTGGGCGCGGAAAGTGTGGATCACGGTGTGCGCGTGGTTGGCATCAATCCGGGCCTGATCCACACCGGCAGGACGGACAACCTGCTTCATCCGAAAAATGATGTCGACCGCCAGGCCTACGGCAAGCTGGTTGCAAATCTGCCCTATGGCCGGATGGGAACCCCAGACGAGGTGGCCAGTCTGGCGGTCTTCTTCGCTTCTGATGCGGCGCGCTATATCAGCGGCGACGTGATATCGGTGGATGCCGGGTCACGTTTTCGCCCCTGAAGGCCCAGCCACGCTATTCGCGCTTGATGCCGATCTGCTTGACCAGCTCGCCCCAGCGTTTGTCTTCGCTGGCCACGAACTTGGCGAACTGCTCGGGTGTGTCTGTGCTGCTCTCGGCCCCAATGCTTGCGATGCGCTTGACCATGTCGGGCGTCGCCATGACCTGCATGACTGCCGCATGCATGCGGTCGACAATGTCCTTGGGTGTGTTGGCCGGGAAAAACAGCGCGTACCACTCATAAAGTTCGAAGCCCGGGAAGCCCGACTCCGCCAGCGTCGGAACGTCGGCCAGCACAGCCGGGCGTTTGGCGCCTGTGGTCGCCAGCGCCCTGAGTTTGCCTTCCTTCACGTGTGGCAAGGTCGAAGTTGGGCTGTTGATCAACATTTGGATGTGCCCGGCGAGCAAGTCTGCCAGGGCGGGGCCACCCCCCTTGTAGGAAATCTCGGTGATATCGACATTCGCCAGCTTGATCAGATACTGCATCGACAGTTGTCCAGACGTCAGGCCACCGGGTGTGCCATAGGACAGTGTTCCCGGTTTTTCCCGGGCGAGCGTGAGAAGTTCCTGAACCGTGTTGGCAGGTACGCCCGGGTTCACGGTCAGTAAGCCCGGCATCAGTGCCAGCATGGCCAGCGGAATGAAGTCCTTCTGCGTGTCGTAGGGCAAAGACTTGGCAATATGAGGATTCACGGAATGGGCACTGACGAACAGTCCAATTGTGTAGCCATCGGGGGCGGACCTGGCGACCTCCTGTGTGCCGATGATGCTGTTGGCACCGGGTTTGTTGACCACCACCACCGGTTGGCCGAGCACCTTGGACAACTCCGGGGCCATGGCGCGCGACAGAACGTCCGATGTCCCGCCGGGGGCGAAGGTGACGACGATGCGAATGGGTTTGCTCGGCCAGGGGTCTGCGCTGACAGCCAGGCCGGGAATGGCCAGTGCGCCGAGCAGCAGCAGTGTGGTGGTGACTTTTTTCATGGTGTCTTTGCCGATTATTGTTTGTAGACTTTTATTCGTGCGACGTCTCAATCTGGTTGCGCGACCGGCACTGTTGCCGGGTCGCCGCAAGGCATTTTTTGTATCGCGGGCCAACCTCTGAACCAGGCGTTGACCCGCAAACATCCGGTCAGACAGGCTTCTTGACCAGTGGGCACACACTTTCGGACAGGGGGCGATAGGCCTGGTCGCCAGGAATGACGGCGTTGATCTTGAGGAGGTCCCAGTCGCCTTTCGATTCGGAAGGCTTCTTGGCCTCGGCCAGGTACATGTCATGGACCATGCGGCCATCGACGCGGATCTTGCCGTTTTTTGCAAAGAAGTCGTTGATCGGCATTTCCTTCATCTTGGCCGCGACCGCATCAGCATTGTCCGAGCCTGCAGCCGCCACGGCTTTCAGGTAGTGCATGGTGGCAGAGTACGCACCCGCCTGGACCATGGAAGGCATGCCTTTGTGGCGTGCGTAGAACTTTTGTGCAAAGGCGCGGCTCTCGTCGTCCCGATCCCAGTAAAAGCCATCTGTAAACTGAAGCCCTTGCGCGACCTGCAGACCCATGCCCTTGATATCATGCAAGAACACGAGCAGCGTGGCGAGCTGTTGGCCACCTTGTGTAATGCCGAACTCGGCGGCTTGACGTACTGAATTCTGCGTGTCGGTTCCAGCGTTGGCCAGGCCCACCACCTTGGCCTTGGAGGCCTGAGCTTGCAACAAGAATGACGAGAAGTCAGGGGTATTGAGCGGTGCGCGCACGCCGCCAAGAACCTTGCCGCCATTTTGTGTGACGACCTCGGCGGTGTCCTTTTCAAGAGCATGGCCGAACGCATAGTCGGCCGTGATGAAGAACCAGCTGTCACCCCCAGCCTTGGTGATCGCCAGGCCTGTGCCGTGCGAGAGCGCATACGTGTCGTAGACATAATGGATGCCATACGGCGAACATTCGGCATTGGTCAGCGCCGAGGTGGCGGAGCCCGCGAAAATCGTGATTTTCTTTTTATCCACGCCGAGTTTCTGCAGTGCCAGTGAAGCCGCCGAGTCGGTTGATTCGATGATCATGTTGACGTCGTCGCGGTCATACCACTCGCGCGCGCGCGCGGCTGCGATGTCTACTTTGTTCTGATAGTTAGCCGACAGGATTTCAATCGGACGATCCAGGACCTTGCCGCCAAAGTCTTCCGCGGCCATTTGCACTGCCGTGACCATGCCGGGTCCGCCGTGCGCCGAATACACGCCAGACATGTCCACCAGTGCACCGATCCGAAACGGCTTGGGCGCTTGCGCGTAGGACTGCGAGGTGAGCAGGGCTGCGCCCATGATCGCGGCGAATGTTGTAATTTTGAGTTTCATTGTCTTCTCCATAGTGCCTGGTAATAACGTGGGTGTTGAAAGGTGTGGAATGCCTATTTCAGGAAGTCTGAAGTGTGCTGCCCCAGTTCGGGGCTGGCACTCGACTTCTCGTGGGCTAAAAAAACCTGGTTGATCGGTGTGGGCAGGGCGGTGATGGTCTGTCCACCCTGCGACACACTTCGGCTAAATACACCGCGCTGCTGAAAATGAGGATCAACGACAGCCTTGTCCAAACCGATGACTTCAGACACGCAGGTGTCGTGTCCTGCGAATTTGGCAGTCCAGTAGGCCGCGGGATGACCGGCGATGATTTTTGCAATGCTTGCGCGCACCAAGGCAAGATTCTCGTTTGGTTCCAATTCCGGTGCGCCGATCAAGGCAAGGAAATTGGTCCAGAACTTATCTTCCAGTGGCGCGGCCGCGAGATAGCGCCCGTCTGACGTCTGATAGACCTGATAGCGCGGGCTGCCCCCGGTGACGAGTTCGTTGCCCGGACGCGGCCACTGGTTGTCACTCCAGCCGTTGCCCAGTCCCCAGTACATCAGCGGGAAAAGATTGTCCGCCATCGAAATGTCGAGATAGCAGCCCAGACCGTCCAGATCGCGTTTGCGCAGCCCGAGCAAGATGTTCATCATCGCTGGGTAGGCACCGCCTGCCAGGTCGGCCGTCAACACGGGGGGGACGCCAGGCCTGCCCTGGGCGTCACCGCCCAGACTCATCATGCCAGCTTGCGCCTGGTAGTTCATGTCATGTGCTGCGACCAACGAGTATGGTCCCGTCTGCCCGAAGCCGGTAATTGAGCAATACACGATGGCGGGGTTGATTCTGGACACGTCCGTATAGCCCAGGCCCAGTCGGTCCATGACACCCGGACGAAACTGCTCGACCAGCACATCCGCCTCGAGGATCAAGGCTTCAAGTTGCCGCCGGATGTCTGGCGATTTCAGGTCTGCCACGATCGATTTTTTGCCACGGTTAAGCAGGGCGAAATTAACGCTGTCGGAGCCAAATTTCGGCAAATAGGAACGCATCTCATCGCCTGCGCTCTTCTCGATCTTGATCACGTCCGCGCCAGCATCGGCCAGCATCAGCGTGCACATCGGGCCGGGCAGCAGCGTGCTGAAATCCAGGACTTTCACGCCTTCAAGCGGTTGCATGGTCGGTCCCTGGTTGTTGCGCGCGCAGCCATGCGTTGCGTGCCCGGCGTGCGGGAGCATAGGGCTCCTGGCCCAACTGTTCAAACAGGTCGCGCGTCACTTCGAAGTGAGCCGGCAGGCCGGTCCTGTTGAGCAGGGCGATCGGGCCTTCCGGATAGCCCAGCCCCAACCTGAGCGTTGTGTCCATGTCAGCTGCGGTAGCCAGCCCTTCATCCAGGCGACGCAGTGCCGCGTTGTAATAGGGGCGTACCAGACGGTTGATGATGCGGCCGGGGAAGTCGTTGCAGACGGCGACTTTGAGTCCCGAGGTTTCAAAGGCGAGCCGGGCCGCTGTGAGTGCTTGCGCCGTGGTGTAGGGCATGCGTACCAGTTCGACCAGATTCGTGGGGTCGGCCTGCCCGAGACGAAAGCGGGCAAAGCCGACAACGTTGTCGGGCCCCTGGTCATCGCCAAGATGTACCGCCAGGCATTCGTGACCTAATTCAAGTGCCACGAACGTTGCACCCCAGGTCGCGGGTGGTGCAAGCTGTGCGGCGGCCTGATAGGCTTGACCCGTGTCGGCACCGAGAAATACCCTGTTCACGCCCGTGACAATGGCGCCGTCAAGGAAGGCGTGTGGGTCGGGAAACGAATTACTGTCGCCACTGTGGATCAATTGATAGGTCATGATCGTCACGCTCCAAAAATCTTGTTGCTGTCGTAGGTGTGAAAGCCCCGACCTGACTTGCGGCCCAGGCGACCCGCACCGATCATGCGCTTGACCAGTGGCGGGCAAGCCGCGCGCGGTTCGTTGGTGACGCCGTGCAGCGCTTCACACAGCAATTTCTGCGTATCCATTCCCACCATGTCCAGCAACTCAAGGGGGCCGAGCGGATAGCCCAGCGCCGTCTTGATGGCCAGGTCAATGTCAGCGGGCTCGGCTACGCCCTGATCCACCATGTTGATGACATCGTTGTGCCAGGGCACCAGGAAGTAGTTCAGGATAAAACCCGGTGTGTCGCGTGTGCGCACAGGGTGCTGGCCCAGTGTCAGGCAAAGCTGCCACGCCTTGTCAAAAGTTTCGTCCGACGTGTTGATGCCTGGCGACATTTCGACCAGCTTCATCAACTGTGCTGGCAGACAGAAATGCATGCCGACAAAGCGGTCGGGGCGCCCGCTTCCCCCGGCGATCTCGGTAATTGAAATCGTCGAGGTGTTGGAGGCGAATATTGCGTGTTCAGGACAAATGGTATTGAGCTTGCCGAAGATATCGTGCTTGACGTTCAGGTCCTCGAAGACGGCTTCGATCACGAGGTCGCAATCGGTAAAGTCTTCCAGGCGAGTGGTGGTCACGAGACGCGCCAGGATGACTTGGTCCTGCCCGGCGGCGAGCTTGCCACGTTCAACCGACTTTTTGAGAAAGCTTGCAGTCTGCTTGTGTGCCTGAGCCAGCATTTCTGCGCGGGTATCGTAGACGCGTGTCTTGAAGCCCGCGCGCGCCGCGACGATGGCGATGCCGGTGCCCATGGTGCCGCAACCGACGATTCCGATTGTGTTGATATCGCTCATCAAGATTCCTTGTTCAGAAAACTGCGGCCAATCAGCTGACGATGGATCTGATTGGTTCCTTCCCAGATTTGTGTAATTTTTGCGTCACGCATCAATCGTTCGGCGCGGTAGTCCTTGCAGTATCCGTAGCCGCCCAGGAACTGCACGGCGTCGGTCGCCATCCGCATGGCGAGATCGGTTGCACGCAACTTCAGGATGGAGGCCTCGATACCAATGTCGCTGGCATGTTCATCAACCATTTTCGCGACGCGCCACAACCAGGACTCGACCAGTACCAGTTCGCTTGCGAGGTCGGCGATATTGAACTGCAGGCCCTGGAATTCAAGCAGGCGTTTGCGAAACTGCCTGCGATCGTTCATGTAGGCCACCGCATCTTCGAAGGCGGCGCGGGCGATTCCCAGGGCATGGGCCGCCACGCTGGGGCGTGACTTGTTGAGCGAGCCGAGCAGGATTTTCAGGCCATCCCCGGGGCCTTGCAGGAGGTTGGCGCGCGGGATGCGGCAGTTGTCGAACGAGAGGGAGGCGGTGCCTGACGCGCGGGTGCCCATTTTGTCTTCGATCCTGGTCACGCTCAAGCCTGGCGTTCCCTTTTCGAGAATGACCGTCGTGATCGCCTCTTTTGCGCCTTCGATGCCTGCCCATTTTCCAAAGAGAACGTAGAGATCGGCGACGTCACCGTTGGAGATGAAGATTTTGGCGCCGTTGATGATGATGGCGTCACCATCCTCAGTGAACGAGGTTTTCATTCCTGTCGCGTCTGAGCCGGCCGAGGACTCTGTAATCACCAGTGCGGCCAGGCCGCCTTCGGCGATGCGGGGAAGCAGACGATGCTTTTGTTCTTCGTTGCCAAACTCCATCAAGGGCTTGATGGCGTGAAAGTTGGTAGCCCAGATGATTCCCGTCGAGGCGCAGGCCTGGCTGATTTCACGCACACACGCGAGATAGCAGGCGTAGGACAGCGGCGCGCCACCATAGGCCTCAGGGATGAACATGGCGTTCAAGCCCAGCGCGTTGATGTCGTGAATATTCTGCCAGGGGAATTCGGCCGTCTTGTCGTACTCAGCGGCGCGCGGAGCAATTTTTCTTGTCGCCAGCAGGCGCACTGAGTCGAGCAGCATGGATTCCTCTTCGGTCCATTTCTGATCAGCGTCCAGCCTTCGTAATACTTGCATAGTGATGTGTCCTTAGCCAAGCATGCCGTGCGCACCATCGATATAGATGGTTTCGCCAGTCATGAAGGGTGAATCGAGTTTGAATAACGAGGTGACCAAGCGGGCCACGTCCTCAGCTTGCCCGGGCAAGCCCGCAGGTATCCGCTTAGCGAGGTACGCGGCCAGCGGCCCGGTCTGCATGGCATCGCGGTTGAAGTCCGTCATGATGTAGCCGGGCGCGACGTTGTGAACGCGAATGCCTTTTTTGGCCCATTCGACAGCCATGCACCGTGTCATGGCGCCCACGGCTGCCTTGGCTGCGCAATATGCCAGATGGTGTTTGATGCCGAGCTTGTCGTAGAACGACCCGATGTTGACGATCATGCCTGCGCCGTTGCGAAGCAGGTGAGGGTAGAGTGTCTGACTCGCCATCAGCACCGACAAGGCGTTGGTATCCATGACGCGACGGAACTCGTCCGCGGAGACTTGTTCGATGGGGCCTTGCGAATGAATGCCGGCGTTGTTGACCAAGCCAACCAGCGGCTTGCCGGCCCGGCGCGCGACAACGTCAAAGGCCTGCTCGAGTTGTTCAGCCTGGCTGACGTCGCATTTCACGGCGTGCCAGCGATTGGCGATTTCGGGCGCGACGCCCTCAAGCGCCGGAAGGTCCCCCGAGCGCGACAGGCAGCCCACTTCGAAGCCCGCCAGCGCGAGTTCATACGCGATGGCCGCGCCTATCCCGCGACTGGCGCCCGTGACGATGATGCAACCGTTGTCCATCTTATTGGTCCTTGAACTGGGCGGGACGTTTCTCTACGAAGGCACGCATGCCTTCTGCGGCATCTGCGGTCCGGAAGGACAGTGTGGACAGGTCGCGTTCGATGCGCAGGCCTTCGGTCAGCGTGGTCTCGAGTCCGCGCGAGATGGCTTGCCGCGCAAAATCCATCGCAACCAGGCCATGCTTGAGATAGGGTGCCAGGAAGTCCTTGCCAATTTCGACCGGGTCACCCGAGTCGACCAGGCGGTTGACCAGTCCGATCCGTTCAGCCTCTACCGCTTCGACGGTGCGGCCAGACAGGATGATGTCCAGGGCGCGCCCCTCGCCAATCAAGCGGGGGAGTCGTTGCGTGCCACCGTAACCGGGGATCAGGCCGAGCTTGACTTCAGGCAAACCCATTTTTGCCCGCGAGGTCGCCACGCGGAATGTGCAGGACAGCGCGAGTTCGAGGCCACCGCCGAACGCATAGCCGTGGATGACCGCCACGGAAGGAATGCGCAGGTTGGCAATACGGGTGAACACAGCCTGGCCGACGCGTGCGCCCTCGTGCTCATGGGCCATCGACCTGCCTGTCAGTTCGGTAATGTCAGCACCTGCACAAAACGCTTTTTCGCCTGCGCCAGTGATGATCAGTCCGCGTACCTTGCCAGCGGTGATCTGCTGTTCGATTTGAGTGGTGGCGGCATCGATTTCAGTCAGGATCGTGAAGCTCAGTGCATTGAGTGCTTGCGGACGATTCAGTCGAATCAGGGCATACCCACCGTCGATTGAAAACTCTACTGTCATGATTGTGCTCTCTGGATGTTGTCGGATGTTGCGGTCGCAATGAAACGTACCGGTTCCGGCGTGATGTCGCCGCGTTGCGCCATGTCTTTCAATTCACGTTTAAGTACCTTGCCGCTGGCAGTCAACGGAAACGATTCCATGGTGATAAAAAATTCCGGCATGTCATAGCGCGACAGTCCGGCGTCGTGAAGGTGCTGCAGGACCTCGGCGGCATTCAGGGTGTGAGCGGGTCGCTGTATGATCGCCAGGCAAACTTTTTCGCCCAGTCTGTCATCCATAATCGGAAATGCGGCGGCCTTGGCGATGCCCGGATGCCGATGGGCCAGATCTTCAATGCGCGCGGGATGAATGTTGTGTCCGCCCCGGATGATCAGGTCCTTTTTTCGACCCACGATTTGCAGGCAACCTTGCGCGTCCAGTACGCCCAAATCGCCGCTCATGAACCAGCCTGATCGGTTGAATGCGTTCTCGGTCGCGGTCTGGTCGTCGAAGTAACCGAGCATCAGCAGTCCGCCACGACTGCCTATTTCGCCCACCTGTCCGACGTCAACTTCAGTGTCAGGAAATTCGGCATCGAAAATACGGACTTCGTAACCCAGTCCAGGGCGCCCGCAAGTCGAGACGATCGTGTCGGTGGGGTCTGTCGGATGCGTGTACTGGTGCGAGCCGTTCTCGGTCATGCCATAGACGTTCTGGGGTGTGATCCCGATGCGCAGGAATTGTTCGGCCACCTCGCGAGGGATGGGAGAACCTGCCATGTAGAACGAGCGTACCTGGCCAAGGCGGGTCAAGCCGCGTTTGCGAAATTCGTCCAGAATATCCATCGCGTGCGTCGGCACGCCCATGACATAGGATGCGCCCGATTCCACGATCCAGTCGAGCGCAACCTTGCCCGAGGCAGGATTGTGAATCACCAGTTCCATGCCCGCGACCAGCCACTGCTCCATGGCGACCGTGCCGATGTGATGGCTGAGCGGACTGAGCGTCAACAGAATCGTCTTGTCGTGATGGTGCCAGTCCTTGACCATGGTGCGGCCGTTGGCCAGCAACGTGTTGTCGCTGTGCATCACGCCTTTGGGCAAGCCGGTTGTCCCGGAGGTAAAGGCCAGGTAGGTGATCTTGTCCGGATTGAGATCCGGTGACGAGGTGACGGACTGTTTGGCCGAACCATCCGGATAAGGATGGGTGCCTGCCATGGTGGGCGCCTGTGCCGCATGCCGTGGTCCTAGCACGTAGGTGCATTTCAGGTCCGCAATCTCGGCCAGTCGTTCAAAAATTGAGGGCTGTTCAGAGCCAGCGCCATAGCCAGGTGTCGCAAAAAGCGCTTTGCAGCGAATACGCTTGAGCAGGTCGATGATTTCCGAGGGCGTATAGCTCTGATGCAGCGACGGGCAGCAAACGTAGCCATTGCGTGAGCAAGCAAGGAAAATGATGATGCTTTCGACGCGGCTGGGCAACCAGATGGCCACGCGGTCGCCCTTGCGCAGACCCGTGCGGTGTAGCGTTTCGGCGACGCATTCGACGGCCTCAAGCACTTCGCTCCACACCAGGCGGGCGTGCGGATCGCGCAAGGCTACGGAGGTGGGACGACAGCGGGCATGTTCACGCAGCAGCGTGAACAGGGTGTCTTGCTGCCAGGCACCAAGCAGATAGTTATCGCGTGCCTTCTGCGGATCATGCAGGGTGAGCATCATGAGTAATTTCTTCGCATTGCATGTCCACTCCAGATTGATTATTTGAGTCAGATAATGCCAGATTCCCGCAACTGGCCGATCTGTTCAGGCGTCATGCCCAGCCACTCGGTGAGCACGGTCTGCGTGTCCTCGCCGAGCGTGGGGGGTGACTTGCGATGCACCTGGTGTTTGCCGCCAATGGTAATCCCTAGTCCGACCTGCGGGATCACGCCGTAGGCGGATTCGCTGTTGTAGAAAAATTCCTTGTCGAGCAAATCCTGATCAGCGACGACCTCGTCGACGCGGTTGATCGGGCCGGCGGGGATCCGGTGTTGCGCAAATAGCGCAAGCCACGCGTCGCGGGGTTGCCTGGCCAGGATGTCGCTGATATGCGCCACGATTTCCAGCCTGTGGTCGCGGCGTCCCGCGTTGGTCGCGTAGTGCGCGCGCTGTCCGAACGCCGGGTCGCCCACGGCATCCCAGAATCGATGCCAGATCCCATCGTTGCCCAGACCGAGTGATAACTGGCCATCGGCAGTGTTGAATACCTGGTAGATCGCGATGACGGAGTCTTTGCCGCCAGAACGACGGGGCAGTTCGCCGGAACCCAGGTAAGCCACGATGCGGGGTGAGGTGAAGCGCGACATGCTGGCGTGCATCGACACATCGATCGACGTGCCTTGCCCGCTGCGGTGCCGCGCATGGAGTGCTGCCAGGACAGCCATCGCAAGGTCCTGTCCTGCGAGCATGTCGGCCGCAGGTGTGCCGACTTTCTGGGGTTCGGAGTCGACTTCGCCTGTCAGGTCCATGATGCCGGAATAGCCTTCGGCGATCAGGTCATAGCAGGGATGATCGCTGCGACGGCCCGCAAGCCCAAAGCCGGTCAATGACGCGTGTATCAGTCGCGCAAAGCGCTTGTTGAGCGTCGCGTAGTCCAGTCCCAGTTTCTGTTGCACGCGTGGCGTCATGTTGAGTACCAGCACGTCGGTGGTTTCCAGCAAGGAAAGCAGCACCTCCAGCCCTTCGGGCTTGCTGACATCGAGCGCCATGCTGTGCTTGTTTCGATTGACGCTTAAGAACCACAGCGAGGCGCCGTTCAGGAACGGCGGACCCCACTGGCGCGCATCGTCACCACCTCCGGTTTTCTCAATTTTAAGTACGGTCGCGCCAAAGTCTGCCAGTAACTGACTGGCATAGGGACCGGCCACCGACGTGCTCAGATCCAGCACGCGCACACCTTCCAGCAGGGAAAACCCCGAGGACTGCGCGACCTTGGGCAGTTGTTGGTACGGAAGCATCTCCACATCCTTTTGACAGATCTTGTTATTGTTTGCTCTCGCACTCCGAGCAAGTTCCATGCCAAGGTGATGACGCCAGTGATCGCGTGGGAGTGGGTGGGCAGGAATACACTTTGAATGCACTTTGAATACATATTTGTGTATTCGGCAAGTACACTCCAGTGTCCGGCAAACACAAACACAACACCCACTGCAGGGCACAAAAATGTCTGGAGACAATGTTTTGGAAGACGACATCCGTGGATTCGCCGTAGTCGATGCCGATCGAACTGTGCGCTGGGCAAGTGGCATCGCGCAGGATCTGACCCTGCAGGACTTGTTGATCCGTCAGTTACGCGGCTTCGCGGGCAGACCCTTGCCGGCGCTGATGACGCTCGAGAACATGGACCAACCCCTGGTCGTCATGGCCTATGAGTCGCGCGAGGCGACTTTGCTGATCGTCCAGCGATCCGATCGGGGCGATGCGCTGCTTGAATTCGCGGCTAGCGTGCCCTTCGCTGCAGACATCCTGCGCCATTTCATCACCAATCCCTACGAGGCGATGACGGTCGTCGACAGCGAGGGCGTGATCCGATACATCAGTCCCGTGCATGAGCGTTTCTTCAATATGCGTCACGGCACGGGGGTCGGGTTGCCCGCGCGCGATGTGATTGAAAATACGCGACTCGATGTTGTGCTGCGTACCGGACGCGCCGAAATTGGGCAGACTCAGGAAATGCGCGGTACCACGCGGGTGGTCAGCAGGACGCCGATCTTCGATGTGACGGGACGCACGGTTGGCGCCATCGGACAGGTCATGTTCAAGAGCCCGGATGCCCTCAATGAAATGAGCGCCGAGATTGGTCGTCTGCGCAAGGAAGTCGATTTTTATCGACGGGAGTTTTCTGCGGCGCAACATCAGACCCGCGGGCTTGATGAGATCCTTGGCACCAGTCAGGCGATCACCAAACTCAAGGAACAGATTCTGAAAGTGGCCCCGCTTGATGTGCCGGTGTTGTTGCTTGGCGAAAGTGGTGTCGGCAAGGATCTGGTCGCGCATGCCATCCACATGCTGAGTCCGCGATCGAAGGCTCCGATGGTGGTGATCAATGCGGCCGCGCTGCCATCAACACTGGTCGAAAGCGAACTGTTCGGCTACGAGGGTGGCGCTTTTACGGGTGCCGAACGCAAGGGGCGGCGCGGCAAATTCGAGCAAGCCGATCAGGGCACGTTGTTTCTCGACGAAATTGGCGACATGCCGCTGGAAGTGCAAGTCAAGCTGTTGCGAACGTTGCAGGATGGCAGCTTTCATCGCATCGGTGGCGATGCGGCCAAGAAATCTGATTTTCGACTGATTGCCGCCAGCAACCGCGACTTCAAGGCGATGCTGGCGACTGGGGCGTTCCGGATCGACCTGTTCTATCGCATCAGTGCGGTCACGCTGCGTCTGCCGGCTTTGCGTGAACGGCTCGAGGACATGACCCTGCTTGTGCAGACGCAACTTGAACGCTTTGCGGCCAGGCATGGCACGCGTCCCAAGACGGTTACCGCCGAAGTCATTGCCTACCTGCAGTCGTTGCCCTGGCCAGGCAATGTCCGGCAACTGCAACACGTGGTGGATCGCGCGGCAATATTTTCCGACGGCGACGCCATACAGATCACGGACATTGACCCGAACACCGACACGTCCTACGACCCGCTCAACCCACCGTCTGCGTCAAGGGAAACACCGTGGGACACCTCGCGTGAACCCGCCTGCGCGCCACGTCCCCGCGCCGACATCGCGACGGCCAAGTCCCGGGTCGAGCACGGTCTGATCGTCCAGGCGATGCAGGCACTGGGTGGAAATAAAAAACGGGTCGCAGAATATCTTGGCATCTCGCGGTCTTATCTGTATAAGAAACTAGCGGAGATTGACGCCGGCCTTTGAGTCGTCGATCAGTTCGGCTGGTATCCCGGGGAACATGGGAACCGAGGACAGGTTCAGGCCATCCTGAATAGAACCGGAGCAGACACATGCAGTTGATCAAAAAAACACAGCGTTTTGGCTTGTTGTTGCCCTCGTCGAACACCACGCAGGAACCAGAGTTCGCGCAGATGCTGCCTGCGTCTGTGTCGCTGCATGGCGCGAGGCTGACGCTTAGCAACATTGACCCGGACTCGACCGTGAGCATCATGGCCGAACTCGAGACGGAGGCTCGCAAACTGGCCGACGCCGATGTCGATGTAGTCGTTCTGTCAGCGACTGCGCCGTCCACGCGCATGGGGAAAGGTTACGACAAAGAGGTCTGTGACCGGATTGAACAGGCCGCCGGCAAGCCCGCGACGACTGCGGCGACAGCCATGCTGCAAGCCTTCGAGGTGCTCGACATCCAACGCATTGTGATGGCGGCTCCCTGGAGCGAAGCCACCAACGCGATGGTGGCGAGGTTCATCGAGGCGAGCAATGTGTCGGTGATCCGGCAGGCAGCGCTGGGCCATGTGCGCAATAGCGAAGTGGGCCTGCTCGATTCACAGACGGCCTATGATCTGGGACGCCAGGTCGACGATGCCAACGCTGACGCGATATTCCTGGCGTGTGGCAACTGGCTGACCGCCGACATTGTCCATCGGCTTGAGCGCGAATCGGGCAAGCCCGTGTTGACGACGAACAACTGTGCGATCTGGGCTGCGCTCAGGATCATGGGCGGACACAAGTGTGTGTCTGGCTATGGCGCGCTTTTGGAAAAACATCTGGCGACGAATTAGTGGGCAGTCTGACGGGTGTTCGGAGGAAAAAATGAAATCAAGAATCGTGGCGCTATGCCTGACATTGGCGGGCTGTTGGAATCTTGGCCTGACAAGTGTGGCGCATGCTCAGTTTTCTCCTGACAAGCCTGTGACGATGATCGTGCCCTTCAGTCCAGGCGGGGGCACTGATGTCCTTGCCCGCATGATCATGCCGAAGATCGCCGAAAAACTGGGCACGGTGATTGTGGTCGAGAATAAGCCAGGGGCTGCCGGTGCCATTGCCGCACAGTACACGGCGCGGGCGGCGCCTGACGGGCGCACGCTGATGGTGGGCTCGATTTCGGAAATCGGTGTCAACCCCAGCCTGTATCCAAAGCTTCCTTATGACGTCGATCGCGACTTCGTCGCCGTCACGGCCCTGGCCGCTGCACCCATGGTGCTTGTCGTGCACCCTTCTTCGCCTATTCAAACAGCCAGGGACCTGGTCACGATGGCGCGGGCCAGCCCTGGCAAAATTAATTTCGGCTCTGCTGGGATGGGAAGTGGTGCACACATGGCTGCCGAACTTTTTATCTATGACACGAAAATCAAGTTGACCCATATTCCCTACAAGGGAACCGGGGCCGCAGTGACGGATTTGATCGGCTCTCAAAAAGACATGGTGTTGTTCACACCGCTGCCGTCGATTGCAAGTTTTGTGCGTGCCGGGCAACTCCGGGCGATCGCTGTGGCCAGCAAGCAGCGCGTATCAGCCTTGCCCGATACGCCAACCTTCATCGAGTCGGGCATCGCTGGCTACGAGATGGATTACTGGTATGGCCTGATGGCGCCCATCGGCACGCCCGTTGCGGTGCGCAACACACTGCACAACGCTGCGGTTGAAGTCCTGGGTCAGCCCGAAATGATCGTGAACCTGGCCAAGCAGGGGTTCGTGCCGACCATCACGACGCAGGAAGACTTCGCCGCGTTCGTCAAGACCGACATGGCTAAATGGGCCAAGGTGGTCAAGTCCGCCAATCTCAAGCCGGAACAATAGCGTGCGGGTCAGCTTGCTCCGGATCGTGCCCGTTCGGAGGTGAACCGACCGCGTGGTGGTTTGCGGCATTGCGACCGGCGATACGCCCGGAAATAAATGCCCAGCCGAGGTGGTGGCCATGCCCCTCAAGAAGTAACCCCCCCTGGCCCGCAGACCCCGCCGCGTACAGTCCGGAAATCACACTGCCATCGGACTTGACCACTTCAAGATCGTCGGTGACTTTCAGCCCACCGTCGGTAAAGACAACGTAGCTTTTAACCGGTCCCAGTGCGTAGAAAGGCGCACGCGTCAGGGCTGGACGCATGCCGCGGTCGCCGCTGTTGTATTGCGTCAGTGTGTGGGTGAGCGCCGAGGCGGGCACGCCGATGCTGGCGGCGAGTGCGACGACAGAGTCGGCTTGGTGAAAGATATCCGGACGGTTGCGCCGATAGTCGGCCAGGTACGCGTAGGCCACCCCGGGGGCGGTCGAGATAAAGTAGGGCCACGCCGAAAATTTTTCGGCGATCACACTGTCAAAAACAATCCAACCGATCCGCTCAGGCTGCTTGGCCATGTCTTTGTTTGGCTGGTCGAGTTCGTTGGTGAACCGTTGCCCGTTCGTATTGATGAGTACGCTGCCCTCCCGATACAGTTCGGGCGACGGGCCGACGGCGGTTGTCAGGAAGCTCATCAGGAATGGACGCAAGATGCGCTGTGGCAAAAAATTAACCGAGAGAGCGATCAGGCTTGCGATCCAGCGTACGGGTGGAAGTTTCTGGATCAGACTCGGTCTGGTGGGCGCGATAAACCGCATGATAGGGCCACGGACAATGTCGCCATTGATCACGGTCGCGCCCAGCGCGAGCGCCATCCTGTGCCCGTCTCCTGTCGCGGTGTTGTTGACAGCGTCGACCGTTGCAACGTCAGCGCTCGCCAGGCTGGCCTTGAGGTCAGGTGCCGCGCTGTAGTCGCCACTGGCCAGGACGATGCCCAGTCGTGCCCGGAAAGTATGTGACGACCCGTCGGGCAGGGTAGCCAGCACACCGACGGCGCGATTGTCCTCGACCAGTATCTGTCGCGATGCCGTATTCAGACGAATGTCGACCCCCGCCGCGCGACAGTGACGTGTCAGGTGATAGGCGAAGGACTTTGAATTCGGGACAACGTTGTGCATGCGCGCGACACGGTGCGGCGGCTCTTCTTCAGGGCCGACGAACACCACGCCCAGGTGCATCAGCCAGTCCAGCATATCGGTGGTGTTGTCCACCAGAATGCGACGCAGCGCCAGGTTGTCCCGGGGTGCCAGTGCGCCGGCATGTTTTTCCATGTCTTCGAAGTGTGCGTCGGCGCTGTCCTGGATGCCCGCTTTGCGTTGATGCGGCGTCCCCGTCGCCGTGACGGATCCGACAGACCAGGAGGTGGACCCCCCAGTCATCGGATTTTTTTCAAGCAGGACCACGTGGCGACCCAGTTTCGCCGCCTCAAGCGCTGCCGCCAGGCCGGCGCCACCGCCACCAATCACTAATACATCACAAGGCGTTGTGCTGGACAAGACAGTCTCCATTCAATTAAAAGCAACGCCGGGCATGGCAATGGTGGTCACGGGATGATTCGTTGCGCCCGAAAATAGTCAAAACCGTCTGTCCACATCTTTTCTGAATCTACCCGCTCGGCAAAACCGTCGCGCAGGGCTTTGTCCATATCAGACACGACATCCCATTGGACGGACAGTACATAGTCACCGTAGGGCCATTGTGCAATCGATGACAAATCGGTCGCGCGCAGGTTGTACTTGGTCGTGATGGCATGCCATAGCGGGCTTTTGTCCGCAACAAAGCCGGCGAACGCGCTAGCATCTGGCGGGCCTAAGGCCATTCCAAAATAGTCGGCAATCACTGGCCATAGCTCTGCCCAGCTTTTTGGATCGCCGTTGACGATGTTGTAGGCCTGGTTGGCGCACTGCGGCTGACTCATCATCCACGCGATCGAGCGCGACAGGGTAGGCAACCAGGAAAACTGTGTTTTAGCGGCATAACTGTGCGCAGTGCCCGGGTAGACAAGCGGCAGGCCCATTTCCTTAAGCAGTGACGCGTAGATGGCGACGATCAGAATCAGGTTGCGCGGTTCGTCGGTCCTGTTGTTGCAAAAGGCATGGGGACGCGAGAGGCTCCACGACCAGTCGCGGCCTGCCTGTCGGGCCTGGACCAGTTGTTGCTGCGGGAGGTAAAAGCTGCCCGGATTGCCGCACGGGTCGTCTTCACGATAGGGTGTTGGGCGTTTGCTGACCGTATGGCCGTAATACTTGGTGCCATGCACGAGATGGACGTGCTGCAAGTTGTGGGCGGCGGATTCGAGCGCATCCAGCAAGTTGGTCAGCATCGCCAGATTAGTGTCGACCGACTCGAGTTCGCCGCCCCAGTGATTAAATCGTGCAGCGTACACAAGGTGCGTGATGTCGTGCAGGCCGCCCAGCTTGGCCTGGCAATCGCTGGGGTCGTTGAGGTCAACCGCGATCATCGGATAGGGCGCGTTGGCAATGGCCCGGCGTGACAGCCCGACAGGGTGCCAGTTGCCTTGTTCTGACAGGTACTGGCCCACGCTGCTGCCGATCTGGCCAGTCGCGCCCGCGATAAGCGTTTTTCTTGGTGCCGTCGTGTCAGCAGGGTGCATAGACAGCCACGTCCGGACGGTGCGCAAAGGCCGCCGCCTGCGGCGCAGGCACCACGCTGATGCCACGATAGGCCGTCGACTGGTCAAGTCCAACAGTTCGTAGCCAGGTGAAAGCGCAGTCCGCGAGTCTCAAGTCAGGTTGGTCCTGATCAGTGACCAGCAGCACAGCGCCGCTGTCTACCGCCGGAGCACGGTCGGCACCTTCGAAGAGATTGCGACGATAAAACCGCTTGTCGATCCGTGGCAGCCACGGGCCCATGCCACGAATGCTCTGGTAATAGGGGTCACTGAATACTTCGGGCGAGGTGATTGAATACATGGCCAGCGATCGCGGCCATTGCGGGTTGTTGGTCTTGAACCGCGTCGCCGAGCCGATCCCCTGAACGGTCACCATGAGACGCAAATGGTCAACGTACCAAGCGTCCCATTGTGGCTCGGACGTTGTATCGGTCAACGCGCTTTGACTCATGAAGATCATCTGCTTAATCCGTTTCGCCTAATTGACCTGCAGTCCGGATGCCTTGATGACCGGACCCCATTTAAGTGTTTCGGCCTGGATATGTTTTGAAAATGCCTCGGGGGGACCGCCCACGGGTTCATAGCCAATCTGCAGGAGTCGTGCCCGCATCTCCGGTTGCGCCAGTACTTTGTTGAAATCGGCATTCAGGCGCGCGATCACCGGGGCAGGGGTGCCTGCAGGGACCAGCACGCCATTCCATGATGTCACGGCATACCCCAAGATGCCGGACTCGGCAATAGTTGGCAGGTCGGGCATGCTGACTGAGCGCTTGTCACCTGTGGTCGCGATGGCACGCAATTTTCCGGACTGCACAAAGGGCAGCAGTGTGGAAGGCTCGCCGAACACCATGTCAATTTCACCGGCCATCACGGCACTGGCTGCCGGGGCGCCACCCTTGTAGGGCACATGGAGCAGTTGGACCCCTGCCAGTGAGCTGAACATCTGTCCGGCAAGGTGATTGATCGCACCATTACCGCTTGAGCCATAGGTCAGCTTTCCCGGGTTCGCCTTGGCCAGCGCAACCAGGTCTTTCACGGACTTCACAGGAACGTTGGCATTGACCACAAGAAGTTGTGGCACCGCGCTCAGGAAAATGACGGGGGCGAAGTCACTTTCTTCAAAGGGCATATCTTTGTAGATGTGGCGATTGATTGAGTGGGTGCCTGAATAGGCGAAGACCATGGTGTAGCCATCGGGTGCGGAGCGGGCAGCGGCCTGGGCGCCGATGTTGCCAGCAGCGCCAGCGCGATTTTCAATGACGACAGGCTGCCCAAGCTTTTCGGCGAGTGGATTGCCCAGCAGGCGCGCCACGACGTCTGCGCCGCCACCCGGGGGCCAGGGAACGATCCATTTGATGGCACGGTCTGGGTAAGCTTGCGCCTGCGCCATTTGAACCGGGCCGCACAGGCTGAACAACAAGAGGAAGATGCTGAAAAAAATATTACGCATATGCTGCTCTCTGAATGATGTTTTAGACGTCCGGACGGTGGGTCTGGACGGCTTGTCTCTATGCGTGCGAGGTCGGCGTCTGGGGCAGTCAGGCTTCAATGTGGCGGTATAGCATAAAATTCAGGATTCTTGACAGACATCTTTCATGGCCCTTCGCGCAACCATCCACAAAGCCGACCTCAACGTCGCCGACACTGACCGTCACTATTACGCCAGCCATGCCCTGACGCTGGCCAGACATCCGTCCGAGACGGATGAACGCATGATGGTGCGCCTGATCGCTTTTGCCCTCAATGCACACGTTGACCTGACGTTCACCAAGGGACTCAGCGATGTGGACGAGCCCGATGTCTGGCTAAAAGACCTGACCGGTGCGATCAAGGTCTGGATCGAGGTTGGTCAGCCCGAGGAACGCCGGATCCTGAAGGCCTGCGGCCGAGCGGACCAGGTCATCATTTATTGCTACGGTGGCCACGCCAGCAAGGTGTGGTGGGAGGGCGTGCGCAACAAGCTTGAGCGCGCGCGCAACCTGAAGGTGGTGAGTGTGCCGGCTGAACAGGCCAGGGCGCTCGCAGCGCTGGCCGCGCGTAATATGGACGTCCACGTCACGATACAAGACGGCTCAATCTTTGCCTCGACTGCCCAGGGCGAAGTCACCCTGGAGCCCGAAGTCTGGCGCTAACGGCTCGAGCCCTGCGTGTGCAGTCAGACTCTGACCGGCACGCTATCGCTGATGACGCGCCCGCACGATATCCGCGGCCCGTACCATGTTGGCCAGCTTGGCCTGGGCTACTTTGGCAGAGGTGACCGGATTATCGGCAAAGGTCGCAAACCCACAGTCCGGGTTGATCAACAGTCGATCGATTCCGAATACCGCCACGGCGGCTTCGATCTTATCAACGATTTCCTCAACCGACTCGACGCGGTCAAGCTTCTGGTTGACCACGCCAACGCCTACCCGGCGATCCCCGGGCAACGCCTTAAGCAGTGCGACTTCGCCCGCGCGGGGGGTGCACAGTTCGAGAAAATAGGTGCCAACATTGAGTGCGCACAAGGTTTCGAGCAAGGGCGCATAGTCGCCGGACAAACAGGTGGACTCGTCTGAGGTCCAGTTTCCGCGGCAGATATGGACGGCGGTCCGGTCCTTCGGGAAGCCGGCCACGACCGCGTTGAGCAGGTCACGCGCGAAGGCCAGTTCCGTCAGGGGGTCACCCTTTTCCGACAGCGCACCGCACATGAACGAGCGTTGTGTCTTGGCGCCGGTAAACACGACTTCGGTCAGGACCGGCTCATCGAATTGAACCAGCGCAGCGCCCTCTGCAAGCAGGAAGGCAAGCTCTTCGCGCAACACGCGCACAATGTCCTTGGCGAGATCTTCGCGGGTTGCGTAGGCACGGTCCGAAATGCACTCCATCCACATCGTTCGTGTCAGCAGATAGGGACCAGGCAGGGCAATCTTGACGGGCTTGTCCGACAGCGACTTCAGAAACCGCAGTTCGTGCAGGGCGATCGGTTTTGAGCGCCCCAGGGGACCAAATACAGCGGGATGCCGAACATCGGCAGCGGGGACGTCCAGCGCGCGTAATTCACGCTCGAACTCTACCGGGTCATCGACCAGGGGCAGCAAGTCCGTCAGGGGGATCAGTTGGCAATTGTCGAGAATGCCACCGACGAAGCTCGCATAACTATCGCGACGTTGCTCGCCGTCCGTCAAGACATTGACGCCAGCGCGCAATTGGGATTCGACCACCAGGCGCACAGCGTCATCTGCAGTGGCATCGAATTCCTCATCCGAAAGTCGGCCTTCCATGTGCGCGTGGATCGCCCGCAGCATCCAGCCAGGACGCGGCCAGCTGCCGATACCCATGACTGAAAGGGGCGCGATGTTCGGGGCAGGTGCCGGAGGCGGCAGCCGCTCTGGAATGATGATTGCCTTGATCTCCTGAAACTGCGGTGGCGAGGCGCCCCCAACGGCGGTGGCCAGCGTGCGTTCCGACAGCGCGCCCTTGCATACGAGAAAGCTGAGGCGCCTGCCATCTTCAACCATTGAAATGAGCGCGTTGCCGGTCATCCGGCACCAGGCCGGAAGATCTTCACGGACGCTCGTTTCTGTGGAAATGACTTCCATGAGCCCGCCACGTGGCAACGGGTCGATGTGACGACGAATCAGCAACAGCAGGCCGTTGCCGCAGTCCAGATCGCCGCCGTCAAAGCTTGTGTCAGGGGTATGTGCGTGTTTCACGGTTTCTTTCAGTTTTTTTGACGCCGGCGACCCAGTTCAAAACCAAAACCGGCAAGCGCCAGGGCGCCGATCAGCAGGCCTGCCAGTGTGCTCCAGGAAAATGTTTCGGGTGCCTTGCCGGACGCGCCTTGCGCTTGCGCAAGCGCGGTGTAGTTGCGCACCAGCAGGGCGCGACCCACATCCTGCAAGATAGCCTGACCGGCGACACGGCCTTGACCCAGCACCAGGTCGACATTGGTCACGCCGGCGCCGCCCAGGTTGACCGAGCGATTGCCGTCACGGTCAGCGATATGCCAGGTGCGGACCTCGTCACCGTTGATCTCATCAACAGTGACCTTGAAATAATTTTCAGGTCCGTTAAACGACGTGCCTGGTGCCAGGCGGATTTCTTCCTTGTTGACCAGCATGAAACCAAAGTTGTGCCCGGTCGGGCAGCCGACGGGGTAAACGACAAAGCGTGGATCCAGTGCGAACGTCTCGCCGTAGCGCAGGCTCATGGCCTTGGCATATATCTTCAGGTTGGCCTGGCCGTCCTTGAACGTATCGGCACCCGGCACCAGGAAGCCAACGATATCGTCGTATTCAAATAACAGCGCCTTGCGCGCGGCGGTATCCTCAAGCAAACGCGCCTTGTCGACGGGACCGAGTTTGCGATCCAGCTTGACTGTGTTGCCCTCAAGTATCTGAATCTGGGCGGTTCCGGCTGCAGTGTCCACTGCGGTCAGGCGAATGCTGCGGTTGCCCACCTTCCATTCCTGGCCGGGCTTGGCCAGGCCTGCGAACACTTTGTCTTCGGCGAGCAGGATACGATCCATCCTCACGCCTGAGAGCCAATCGAACACCATGCGCTCGCGGTTGACTTCACGTGCCTTGCCCTGGTTGTACAACTGTGCAAAGCGCGTGCCCCACCAGTTCGTTTCGGTCGTCGACAGGATGGGGTTGCCAAACGCCCAGTCCCAGTCTGTCCCGGCAATGGTCTTTGCATGCAGGGCGTGGCTGGCCATTTGTTCATGGCCGACGGTGGCATAGTAGTGATAGACCTGGCCACCCACTGCGACGCTTTGGCCCGCTGGGATCGTGACGTTTTCTTCAACCACAATGCTCATGTCGTAGTCCACATATGTGGGCATTCTTCCCAGCACAGGAAGTGGTTCGCCGCGCATCGCAACTTCGCCGCCAAAGGTGTCCTCAAGGTAGACCAGCCCGCCGGCCGGAATCACAATCTGGCCATTTTCAACGCGACTTTTTTTAATGAAGACACCATCGAACTTGGGTCGCTTGACGCCATAATCGTCCGTGACGATGCGACCTTGCGGCAGACCGGGCAACCCGGCGACGTAGGCGGGATCCTTGGGACGATCAGCGATGAGCGAAAAGGGAGGCGGTGGGATGTCCTGTGTGGCGATCGGATGGGCGAGTGGCCAGTCCGGGCGTGCGGGAGTCAGTATCTTTTCGTAGTCGGGTGCTGCTTGGGTGCTGCCGGGCACGATGACGGTCATCGCGGCACACAGCGCGGCACAGAGTAGATACTTCTTCGTCATTTTGTTCCTGAACCGGGGTTGGCCGGTGTCGCGCAAGGCATGACGGGACAGCAGGCAAGACGGCGCGCAAGAAACAGCGTGCCCCAGCTGGTCAGCAGCAAGGTGTTGAGCGCCATCATCCATTTTGGAATGTCGATCAGCGCGGCGCCACCCAGACCAATGCCGATAACAGAAAGGATGGGGGCGAGACAACCCAGGCAGATTGCACCCAGGGCCAGGAGGCCGCCGCCGACAGCCGCGCCCGAGGCAATGCCCGAGCCCAGTTGACGCACGGCGGATAACGCAAAGGCAACAAACGCGAAGGCTAAACCGACGGACAGCGCCCCCCAATATTCCTGTTTGCGCACAAAACTTAACCACCACGCCTGAGTGGGCGCGTATTCGATCCGTCCGGAGGCAGCGAAGTCGTCAAGCGTAAAGCCGCAGGCCTCGGCTGCTTCAAGCGAAAGCGGAACCGTGAACGTGAGGCGTCCCAGCCCAACATAGGCGATGACGGCAACAACAAAGACGGTGATCATCAGGCGGTAGGGAATCATGGGCTTGTCAGTGGTCAGCAGGCTTAATAGCTCAGGCTTGGGCAGTTGTCGCTCATGAATTCAACGAGTTTGGCGCCGCCTACGATCGCTGCGCCTTCGATGAGCGTGGTCTCGTCGAGCTTGCGTTTCTTGAAACAGGGCGAACACACGAATATTTTTCCGCCAGCCTTGACGAAGTTTTCGATCAGTTCCTTCAGGGGGGCAAAGCCTTCTTCGTGAATTGAATCGGCATAGCCCTGCTGAGACAGGTACACGCCTTCGATATTCAGGAACACGACGGTGTCCTTGTCAGAGGCGACGGCTGCGTTGGCGACGACAAAGGCCACGGTGGCTTTGTCGGTGTTGTCTTTGCCGCAAGTAAGACTGATGCAAAATTTGCCTGACATGTTGATTCCTTTAATGTGGGTGTTGTGTGGGAGAAAAATCGGCAGCGATGCTTGTTTACGACTGCGGCAAGTCTTTCGCCCGGATCCAGTACGCGTGCGAGACGAGGTCTTCCTGCAGTAGTTTGTGGCCGGTCATCCTGCAATACGCCGGAATGTCTGCGGGTGCGCCGGGGTCGTGGGCGACCAGCCGGAGCACCTTGCCCGGCATGTCCCTGAGCTTGAAACGAAGCAGGATGACGAGCTCACCGCAGCCCATGCCCCCCGCGTCCCAGTCGTCGTCTTGCTGAATAGTCGTGGCGTTCACAGTCAGTCAATCTGTAGTTGGACACCGGACGCACGCACGCGTGGTTTTGCAACGCAAAAGGCGCATACGCAACGCCAGCCCTGAGGCTGCAAGCCGTCCGGTAGTGCAGAGAGTTTTGGCTCGCACGGAGCACAGTATGGTATCGGCTGCGCACAGGCATAACCGAAAATTTGGAAACTTGCGCAATTGTATAGGATCAAACGGTGACTCAACGCAAAAACGCCGCGACGGCTTAGCGTATTCCCTGATCTTTTGTGCGACATCAAGGCTGTAGGGCTGTTTCAGCCGGATTTGCTGCGTTGCGGGTTTGTGATTTATCCAAAAGCTGTCCTATTATTGCGGCATGAATGAGCGCATCGGACTTTTCGCAGATTTGCATAGCAACCTTGAAGCTTTCGAGGCCTGTATGGAACGTGCCCAGGAGTTGGGCGTGACCCGCATGGTTTTCCTGGGCGACATTGTCGGGTACAACGCTGACCCGGGCGCGCTGGTGGATCGTATTGGTGAACTGGTCGCGAACGGCCAGGCACAGGCGGTGCTGGGCAACCATGACCAGGCCGTGTACGAAGACCACAGCCAGCAAATGCAGCCTGATGCCTGGGCCGCGATTGAATGGACGCGCACGCAACTCAACTCCTCGCAGGTCGGCTTTCTGAAGCAACTGCCACTCATTTGCAACGAAGATGAGGCATGCTATGTGCATGCGTCGGCGTACCAGCCTGAACGCTGGCATTACGTCACGGACGATGCCAGTGCCTGGCAGTGCGCCGAGCATTCCCAAAAGACCTATACCTTCGTCGGGCACGTGCACGATCCGATGTTGTTCTACCAGACAGAAATTGGCAAGCTCAGGCGCTTTGCGCCGTATGCCGGCAAGGATGTCCCGATGTCCCGCATGCGGCGTTGGGTCAGCGTGGTGGGGTCGCTGGGACAGCCACGCGATGGTAAACCTGAAGCTTGTTTTGCGGTGTTTGAGCCCGATGCGGAAACGACCACATTTCATCGCGTTCCCTATGATTTTTTTACTGCTTCTGACAAGGTGCGTCGCGCCGGTCTGCCGGAAAGTCTGGCGAATCGCCTGATTACCGGCCAGTAACTAGCGGAACCTGATATGAGCCAGATGCACGACATACAAGCCGTAGAGGAAGTATTCCAGGCAGGTAACGTCATTGATGGTTTCGTGCTCGGGGACGAAGTGCACCGAGGGGGGATGGCTGTCTTGCTGTCGGCCACGAAAGAAGGAATCGAACTTCCGATTTTGCTCAAGATTCCGCGTGTGGGCCGCAATCAACCGGTTGAGAGCCTGATTGGCTTTGAAACCGAACTCACGATCCTGCGCTCACTGAACAGCCCCTACGTGCCGAAATTCCTGGGTGCGGGCAATATGGCAACCCGACCTTACATTGCCATGGAACGGGTGGCAGGGCATCCGTTAGAGGACCGTATCAAGGAAGGAAAAATATTCTCCATTGATGAGGTTGTGCGCATAGGCGAAGACCTGGCGCAGGCGGTGCAGTCCCTGCATGCGCAGGACGCGATTCACCTGGACCTGAAGCCTGAAAATATTCTGATCGATGCGTCGGGCAAACTGACGCTGGTTGACTTTGGGCTTGCCCATCATGCGCACTTTCCGGACTTGCTTGCCGAAGAAATGCGCAAGGGAGTCGGGTCGGCCCCCTACGTTTCACCCGAGCAGGTCATGGGTGTGCGCGAAGACAGCCGCAGCGACATATTTTCCATTGGTGCCATTCTCTATGAATTGCTGACAGGCGAGTTGCCGTTCGATAATCCGCAGTCCATGGGCGGGTTGCGCAAGCGGCTCTGGGCGCAACCCGTGCCGCCACGCATGGTTCGTCCTGAAACGCCGCCCTGGTTGCAGGAAGTCATTTTGCGTTGCCTGGAAGCGCGCGCGGCTGACCGCTACCAAAGTGCGACGCGACTGCGTCAGTGCCTGCGTGAACCCGAAAATGTCACCCTGACGGAACGCGCGCAACGATTGAAGCCGCTTGGCCTGTGGACCAATATCAAGCGCTGGTGGCGCGCGGCGGGTTACGTGCCGTCGCCTTGTGTGTCGCCGAGTGTCGTGCGGGACGACGCCCCGTTGATTCTGGCTGCCATTGACACACGCCAGACCGATGAATTATTGCGTGAAGCGATGCTGGCGGCTGCCAGACTGCTGATTCATGCCTCGCCAGAAAGTCGCCTGGTCTGCGTCAGCACCATCGCGGGCACACCTGCGGTCGATGGCAGCCATGAGGCGCAGACCGCCAGCGGTATTGTGCGCGGCCACCTGGTGCAGTTGATGCAGTGGGCAAAGACGTTGAACCTGCCCCCGCAGCGGGTTTCGTATCACGTGCTCGAAGCCATGGATCCGGCTGCGCGGATCGTTGAGTTCGCCCGCGACAACGACGCCACCTTGATCCTGATTGGCGCGTCGCACAAGATTCCGACCAAGGTTACGCCATGGAGAACGTCGATGACCAAGATTGTCGAGGAAGCACCCTGCAGCGTGCACATCGTCAGGGCATGACGGTGCGTGGCGACCGCTAGACGCCCATCTGTCGGGCCAGGTCCCGGATGTCCTTGGCGATGACATCCCATTGCTCGGTGGCGACCAGATTGGTCGTCTGTGTCGGACCATATTCCTGGGGCCTTGGCCAGAACGCTGTCTTCAGTCCAACTGCGCGCGCGGCGCGCAGATCGTCATTGTGTGCCGCGCACATCATGACTTCGCCGGGTGCCAGGCCAAGTATGTTGCACACACCCAGATAGGATTGCGGTTGTGGCTTGTAGCAGCGAAAGAGTTCGGTCGACAGGATGACATCCCAGGGCAAAGCCGAATACTTCGCGATGTCAGTGAGCAGCGCCACGTTGCCGTTAGACAGTGGCCCCAGGATGTAGCGACTCTTGAGTCGCGAAAGCCCGGCCACGGCGTCAGGCCAGGCGTCCAGGCGATGCCAGACGCGGTTGATGTGATCGCGTTGCGTCGTGGTCAAATGCTCCAGTCCAAATTCCGGCAACAACTCGTCCAGCGACTCGCGATGCAGGACATCAAGGATGGTCCATGCGCGTTTGCCAGACCTGACTTCTTGCATCCGGGGCTGATACTTGCCGCGCCATTTGTCTGCAAGCTCGGCCCAGTTTGCGGTGCAACCGTTTTCAGCGCCCCATCCGGACAGGTCGCGCACGATGCTGGCGCGCCAGTCGACAACGGATCCGAAGGTGTCGAAGACCATGGCTTTGACCGAGGAGGTAAGTGCTGACATGCGGCGTTCTCCAGTAGTTGCGTGGAAGTGTTCAGGATCGATTCAAGAGGACGTATGCTGAGCGGCACACCGTCGCGCAGACCCGCAGTACACGTGTTATGTACGCGGGGCGAGCCACCTGCGGCATCACATGACAGCGCTGGCGCCACCATCGAGGTTGATGCTGCTGCCAGTCACATAGCTGGCGGCCTCTGACACCAGGAAGGCTGCGACGTTGGCTACCTCTTCGGCGCGTCCGACACGCCCGAGCGGGATGTCTTTGCCTAAGGTCTCGTACAACTGTTCGACGGAGATGCCAGCCTTGGCGGCTTTCCTTTCATGCTGTCCAGCCTTGATCAGACCGATACAGATCGTATTCACGAGGATATTGTCGGGGGCGAACTCTTTGGACAAGGCCTTCGTGAACGCCAGCCCCGCCGCGCGCGTCACAGTCGTGGGCATGGACTTTGCCCGGGGCTGTTTGGCGCCAATGTTGGTCACATTGATGATGCGTCCCCAGCGATTTGCTTTCATGCCCGGGATGGCCAGCCTTGCCAGGCGAATGGCGGCAAAGAGTTTCAGGTCAAAATCGGCCTGCCATGCCTCGTCGGTGACAGATTCAAATTCGCCTGTGGCAGAGGTGCCGGCGTTGTTGATCAGGATATCCAGGCGACCGAAGGTCTTGACGCACTCCTCGATCAGCATTTTGCATTGCGCGTCATGACTGACGTCCGCCTGGACGGCATGCACCGTGCCACCGGCCGCGCGGATCTCCTGTGCGACCTGGTCCAGCAGTTCGCGTCCACGCGCCGCGATCACGACGCTTGCGCCTTCCTGCGCGAGTTTGAGGGCGATCGCTTTACCGATACCTTGTGAGCCGCCTGTCACCAGTGCGACGCGATGATTGAGTTGCAGATCCATGTATGTGTCCCAAAATATGTTTCTGTGCGCCCGAGCCGGGCGATCACTTTATTGTTGTGCAAGCTTAGCAAACCTTTTGAGTCTGCATGATGTAATGTAGCGCTCAGGCTTTCAACTTCCAATTCAGTCCACGCACATCATGACCCATGCAAGCACACTTGATCGCACAATAGAATTTCTTAAAACCCTGGTGAGTTTCGATACGACCAGCCGTGAGTCTAATCTGGGTCTGATCGAATATGTGCGTGATCACCTCAAGTGGATGGGCATCGATACGCGTCTGTCCTACGACGCTGAAAAGCGCAAGGCCAACCTTTTCGCGACAGTGGGCGATGCGCCTGGACGCGGGATTGTTCTGTGCGGCCACACGGATGTCGTACCGGTTGACGGTCAGGCTTGGGATAGCGACCCGTTCGTGGCCCGTATCGCCGACGGGCGTATCTATGGTCGCGGTGCGGTCGACATGAAAGGCTTTATCGCCGCCTCACTGGCGATGTTGCCGGCCTTCATGCAAACCAATATGCGCCAGCCCTTGCACTTGGCGTTCACCTATGACGAAGAAATTGGGTGTGTGGGTGTCCAGACACTGATTCGTGACCTTGAGGCTGCCAATATTCATCCGGCTGGCTGTTTTGTCGGTGAACCGACGCGCATGCAGGTGATGACGGGACACAAGGGCATGCGGGTGACGCGTTGCAGGGTGCGAGGACTGGAAGCGCACTCTTCGATGGCCCCTGAGGCGGTCAATGCGATTGAGTATGCAGGCCGCCTGATTGAAAATATCCGTGGCCTGGCGAGCACACTCAGGGCTGACGGCCCGTTTGATCCGTTGTTCAAGGTGCCGCATACCACCCTGCAGACAGGTTCGATACATGGTGGCACCGCCCCCAATATCGTACCCAAGGACTGCGAATTCATTTTTGACTGCCGCACCTTGCCCCAGAGCAATTCAGACGTGCTGATCAATCAGGTTAAGGCGCACGCTGAGAAACTCAAGCTTGAAATGCTGAAGATTTCTGAACAGTCAGACATCACATTCGAAACGCTGGCCAATGCCGCGCCGCTGGCAACCGCCGACGATGCCCCGATTGCCTATCTTGGCAAGTCGCTTGCCCGAAATAATTTGCTCGGTAGAGTGTCTTTCGCAACGGACGCAGGCTGGCTGCACCAGGCAGGCATGGCTTGTGTCGTGGTTGGGCCCGGCGACATCGAAGTCGCACACAAACCCAACGAATTTATTGAAATCAGCCAGATCGAGGAGTGCCTGGGTTTCCTGGATCGATTGCGCGAGCGCATGGGGCAGGAAGTGCTGCTGGCTTAGGCGTTCCAATCTACGAGTCTGGCACAGGCCAACGGTCTGCGCTCGCTATTCCGGCTTGATGCCGAGGTCGCCGACCACCTGCGCCCACAGCGCGATTTCGTCGGCGATTGTCTTGCCAAAAACCGCGGGTGTGCCGCCTGCGGGTTGCGCACCTTCCACTTCCATTTTCTCCTTGGCTTCGGTCGGCAGCAGTATCTTGTTCACCGCTGTGTTGAGTCGCTCGACGATATCGACTGGTAAGTCCTTCGGACCAATCAGGCCGTACCACATGGTCGCCTCGTAGCCCGGTGCGCCGCTTTCAGCAACCGTGGGCACATCGGGCAGAGCCGCGATCCGATCGGGTGTCGTGACACCGATCGCGCGCAACCTTCCGGCCTTGACGTTGGGAAGCGCGCTGGCGGTCGACGCAAAATATACGTCCACCTGTCCGGCCATCAAATCTGTCTGCGCGTTGCCCCCACCTTTGTAGGGGACATGGGTCATCTGAAGTCCGAATCGCTTGTTGAACAGTTCGTTGGCAAGATGAATGATGCTGCCCTGGCCGGATGAGGCAAAGTTGACCTTGCCGGGATTGGCCCGGGCGTACGCGACCAGTTCTGGAATCGAGGTCGCCGGAAACTTCGGATTGGTGACGATCAGCATCGGACCACGTGAAATTTGAATGATCGGAGTGACGTCGTGCACAGGATCAAATTTAAGCCGATACAAGCTTGGATTGACGGTGTAGCTTGAAGAAATCAAGGTGATCGTATAGCCATCGGGCGGCGCTGAGCGCCCCGCCTCAATGCCGATCAGTCCGCCCGCGCCAGTGCGGTTCTCGACCACCACGGGCTGACCCAGTTCCGCCGTTAACGCTTTGGCGATATAGCGCCCCAGCAGGTCTGCCGCACCGCCTGGAACGAAGGTGACGATGAGCCGGATGGGTTTGTCAGGATAGGCCGCCTGGGATGGCACCGCAGACAGCGCCAGCGTCAGCAAGAGCAAGGAAAGTCTGGCAATGCTTTGTAATGATTGGTGCACAGTAGGGGCTCCCGGGTCACGACGTTGAACTTGTAGCGGATAACGGCCTGCTTAGGCCTCGGCGGCCACCTGCCGGATGGCCCGTTCAAATTGTTCTGCTGGCTGTGCACCCTGCAGCAGATATTTTCCGTTCAGGATGATCGATGGTACGGAGGTGATGCCCATGTCGGTGTAATGCCGCTGGCGCTCCCTGACTGCCTGTTCATACTCGTTGGTTGACAGGATTTGCCGGGCACGGCCGGGTTCGAGTCCGGCACGCCTGACGGCATCGATCAAGTTCTCCTGGTCGTCCAGATTGACCGCCAGCGTGAAGTAAGTCCCCAGTAGTTCTCGCTTGAGCCTGTGCTGGGCCGCGGCATCATGTTCGACGCTGACCCAATGCAGCAGGCGATGGGCGTTGAACGTGTTGTAGACGTGCTTGCGACCGTCGGGGTGAAACGGGAACCCGACAGCGGCCGCGCGTTCGCGGATATTTTTCTGATTGGCCCGGATCTGTTCTTCAGGCATCCCGTATTTTTGTGTCAGGTGTTCAATGACTTCCTGACCACCGACGGGCATCTGCGGGTTCAACTCAAAGGGCTGGAAATGAATGTCGACTTCGACGTCGTCACCCAGACGGGCGAGTGCCTGCTCGAGCGCACCAAGGCCGATTGCGCACCAGGGGCAGGCGATGTCGGAAACAAAATCGATGTTGACGGGGTTGCTCATGTCGCGGGAGGCTCGAAAAATGTCAGGCACGTGTGACGCGATGTCGCCGCGCGCGCTGAAAGGTTACAGGTTGAGAACACTTATTAAACATTAGAAATCGCTTGCCCGCAGGGCCGCGTCGGTGGGACTATTCAGAAAAAACAAGTCGGAGGCAAGGTGAATCGTCGCAAACTTCTTGGCATGTCGGTGCTGACCGGATTGGGCTGCGCCGTCCCTCTGGCGCGCGCTGCGGATCAGAAACCCACCGTCAGCCCTGAAATGGACCGGCTGAGCGGCTACATGAGCGCGGCGGCCGGCAGGGCGTTGCCTGCGGACGTAGCCGAGCAAGCCAAGTTCCATATTCTGGATACTCTGGCGGCAATCGTGTCAGGATCGAGCCTGCTACCTGGCCAGGCGGCCAACCGGTATGTGCGCATGCATGCGGGTCGGGGTGACCGGACCGTCATCGCATCCGGTTTGACGGCGGGGCCTGTCGATGCCGCCCTTGCGAACGGCGTAATGGGTCACGCCGACGAGACGGACGATTCGCACGGGCGTTCCAGGTCTCATCCCGGTTGTGCCGTGATACCGGCCGCACTCGCGGCAGGTGAAGAGTTCGGGATCGACGGTAGTCAGTTCCTGCGCGCCGTCACATTGGGGTATGACGTCGGCACCCGCGTACTCATGGCAATGGGCGGACCGACCTTCAGTTATGAAAGTCACAAAAGTTCGCACAGTATCGCCGGCGTGTTTGGCGCTGCCGCAGCGGCGGCCTGTGCGGCGGGGCTCAATGCCCAGCAGATGCGCTGGGTGCTCGACTACACCGCGCAGCAGTCCTCTGGCATCGCCGCGTGGGGGCGCGATGTGGATCATATTGAAAAGGCCTTTGTCTTTGGTGGCATGCCGGCGCGCAGCGGCGTGACCTCGGCACTTCTGGTCCAGTCGGGGTGGACGGGCATCGATGATATTTTTTCAGGCCCCGAAAATTTCTTCATGGCGTATGCGCCTGGCGCGAAACCGTCCGAACTCGTTGACAAACTGGGTGAGCGCTATGAGATCGCGCTCACGGATATCAAGAAATGGACAGTGGGTTCACCGATCCAGGGGCCACTGGATGCGGTCGAGTCCATCAGGAAGAAACACCCCTTCGAAGCGGCGCAAGTCCAGCGCGTGGTCGTTCGCCTGGGCGGCGCGGCGGCGCGTGTCGTCGATAACCGCGACATCCCCGATATTTGCCTGCAGCACATGATGGCCATCATGCTGCTGGACAAGACGGTTTCCTTTCGCGCCGCGCATGACCTGTCGAGGATGAAAAATCCGGACGTATTGCGCCAGCGCGCCAAGGTTGAACTGGTCAGTGACGAGACCTTGACCAAGCTATTGCCAGTGCGCGTGGCCGTGGTGGAAGTCACGCTCGAGGATGGGACGGTGCTGTCGGACCGTGTCGACGCCGTCCGTGGCACGCCCCGCAACCCGATGACCCGGGCCGAGGTGGTTGCCAAGGCAACAGATTTGCTGGTCCCGATACTGGGCACAGAACAGTCCGCGCAAGTTGTTGACACGGTGTTCAGCATCGAGACGCTGGGCAGTATCCAGTTGCTCGGTGCTTTGCTCAGGTCAGTCTGAGGCTTGGGGGAGCGGTCAAAAAAAGTCCATCTTCCTGACGGTGGAAGGTGGCATGTCCAGTCCGAACGGCGCGGTGTGCGCCCCGTTTTTCTGACTACCAGGAACCCTCGGCATCGGGCGTGGCCGACACATGGTGGATGCTCAGGTCGGCGCCCGCGTGCTCGTCTTCCGGATCCATGCGCAGGCCGATCAGCGCCCGCACGGTGCCATAAACAATCACGCCCCCGGCCAGCGCGATGGCGATCCCTGCACTCGTCCCGATCAACTGGGCAGCCAGGCTGATGCCACCCATGCCACCGAGGGCCTTCTGCCCAAAGATACCTGCCGCGATGCCGCCCCAAACGCCGCACAGGCCATGCAACGGCCAGACACCCAGCACGTCGTCGATCTTCCAGCGGTTTTGCTCCAGTGTGAATACGATCACAAAAAGCGCGCCTGCCACCAGGCCCACAACCAGTGCGCCAAGCGGATGCATCAGGTCTGAACCCGCGCAGACCGCGACCAGGCCGGCAAGCGGCCCGTTGTAGCTAAATCCTGCGTCGTTCTTGCCAAAGAACCATCCGGCCAGTGTGCCCCCGACCATGGCCATCAGGGAGTTCATGGCGACCAGACCGCTCATTTTTTCCAGTGTTTGTGCGCTCATGACGTTAAAGCCGAACCAGCCGACCGTCAGTATCCATGCACCCAGCGCAAGGAATGGCACGTTGGACGGTGGGTGCGCGGACATGCGTCCGTCTTTTCGGTAGCGACCCTGGCGCGCGCCAAGCAGCAGCACTGCCGGCAAGGCGATCCACCCGCCCATTGCATGCACCACAACAGAGCCGGCGAAATCATGGAACTCTTCGCCAGTCAGTGCTTTGACCCATGGCTGAAAACCAAAAGGGTGTTCGGGATTCCAGGCCATGCCTTCAAAGAGGGGATACACCAGACCCACCAGCAAGAAGGTGGCGAGAAGTTGAGGGTTGAACTTGGCACGCTCGGCAATTCCACCTGAAATGATCGCAGGAATGGCTGCCGCGAACGTTAGTAAGAAGAAAAACTTGACAAGTTCATAGCCATTTCGCTGCGCCAGCACGTCGGCGCTGGACCAGAAGTTGGTTCCGTATGCGATGGTGTAGCCGATGAAAAAGTAGGCAATGGTCGATACTGAAAAATCGACCAGAATCTTGACCAGCGCATTGACCTGGTTTTTTTGCCTGACGGTGCCCAGTTCCAGAAATGCGAAGCCAGCGTGCATCGCCAGGATCATGATCGCGCCGAGAAGAATGAACAGCGAGTCCATTCCCGATTTGAGTTGTTCCACGCTGGTTCCTTTGGGTTTTACTCAGTATTTGTTTTTGTTTGGCTGCTATCTCGCAGCTTTTGACCGCCGTATTAGAACAAATTTCCTTGTTATTTTCTCGTTATGCCCTTTTTAAGGGCACAACCAGCATGCATGCACCGTTTTAATTCTGTTTTTCGCACTATTTTGAATCCTGCCATGCAAAAAGCCCACTGTTGTCAGTGGGCTTTTTCCTGAAACACCTTGAATTCAGTTTTATGGTGCGATTGAAATATTTATTTTGCCGGCGTGAAGCGTTGCGCACGTTTGCCGTTGTCGACCTCGGCAGTATAGACATTGCCTTTGGAGTCGATGGCAATATTGTGTACCCAGTGAAAATCGCCCGCATTGCGCCCCGATCGACCAAACGAGCCCAGTCGTTCGCCCGTCGCGCGCACGATGATGTTCACCCTGTTGTTGGTGCCGTCGGCCACCAGCAGGTATTTTTGAGCCGGGTCTTCCGAGGCGATCAGGTCCCAGACCGAGCCTGAGCCCTTGGTGCCTGGGTCGAGAACGATTTCCCGGAGGAATTTTCCGCTTTTCTCAAAGACCTGTATGCGATTGTTCGAGCGGTCGCAAACATAGACGGTGTTGTCCTGCATCAGCCGGACACAGTGGACCGGGTTGCCGAACTGCTTGGACTTGGGATCAAAAACAGGAAGTTTGGTGTCGTCTGGCGTGTTGCCATAGGCACCCCAGTGACGCTTGTACGCGCCAGTCGTGGCATCAAACACGATGACGCGCTTATTCAGATAGCCGTCGGCCACATAGAGCTCGTTGGTCGGCTGGTCCAGCGTCATATGAGCAGGGCGGCCCAACTGGTTGGTGGCGTTGCTACCCAGGCTCTTGCCAGGCGAGCCGATTTGCAACAAGAACTTGCCGTCGCCGGTGAACTTCAGCAGCATATGGTCGGCTGCGTCGTTTCCTCCGATCCAGACATTGCCGACCGGATCGACATAAATCCCATGTTCGTTCTTGGGCCAGTCGTAGCCTTTGCCAGGTCCACCCCAGGCCTTGAGCAGGTTGCCGGCCTGGTCGAATTCCATGACCGGTGGGGCGGGGACGCAGCACTCAGAGCGCTTTGGGCTCAAGGTGGCGCCTTTCTCGTCTTCCGTCAGCGTCAGTGGACGCTGGATGATCCAGATATGATCATCGCGGTCAACGGCAATGCCTGATACCTGTCCGAGAATCCAGTTGTTGGGAAGCGGCTTGGGCCAGTAAGGGTCGACCGCGTATTTTGGTCCGCCCGCCGGTCCTTCCACACGTTGGGCCAGGCTGTTCTCATGCGGCAACAGCATGGCCATGAACAGACAAAATATGACCCGCCAGCATTGATTGATTTTTATCATCACCCCTCCCTTTGGTGCGTTATAGACCGAAGCAGGAAGGCTGGCTAGTAGTTTTTGGCGATGACCGTCTTGTAGCGCCGGTTCAGTTCCTCGGCATTGGCCACGCTGATGCCCATGTCGCGCGCCATGCCGTCCTCCAGCCTGTAGACCCAGCCATGGATGGTGAGCGGCTGACCCCGGGACCAGGCGTCCTGGACACTCGTGGTGTGGCAGACGTTGACAACCTGCTCGATCACGTTCAGTTCACACAGGCGATCGAGCCGTTCACGCGAGCCCAGGATGTTGCCAAGGTAGCTGCCGTGCTTGTCGTGGACGTCCTTGACGTGCCGGATCCAGTTGTCGGCCAGGCCAACCCGGATATTGTTCAGTGCGGCATTGACGCCCGAACAGCCATAGTGTCCGACGACCATGATGTGCTTGACCTTCAACTGGTCAATCGCGAACTGGATCACGGACAGGGCATTCAAGTCTGTGTGCACGACAACGTTGGCGATATTGCGGTGCACGAATACCTCGCCAGGCGCCAGGCCGGTGATCTGGTTGGCAGGCACACGCGAATCCGAGCAACCGATCCAGAGATATTGCGGGGACTGCTGGTTAACCAGACGCGTGAAATATTCGGGATCGTTTTCGGTGACCGACTGCGCCCACTGGCGATTCTGCTCAAACAGTTGGGTGAGTACGTGAGGGTTGTTCGTCTTGGGCATGTCAGGTGGTTGAATCGTTGGTGCGTGGTGAACCGGGAGCCGCCTAGGTACGCTGTCATGATAGCAGCGCGCTTGAGCCCGCACCGCCAACCACATGATCGCAAGAGGTGCACCGGGCCTCCCTGATCTCGTCAGGTGTGATGCCTGAGTCGAATGAGTACAATCCCAATCAGAGATTGCCCATGTACACAGGAATGCCAGCCATGAACGACAGCAAGAAAAAGAACATCACAAAGACCGTCGTTCCCTCGGCAGTATTGACGGATGACGATGCGGTGCTCGCTGCCAAAATCCTGGGCCGAGACCGTTCGACACCCAAGGACATCGCGTGGGCCTGGGCCGCACTCAATACCATCCAGACAGGCGAAAGTCTGGAACGCGATGAACGGTTCGGCCGCGACGTTGCGTCGAATCACCGCTTCATTCTTGACCTGGAACTCCCGGGCACGAAAAAAAGTGGCAAAGTGCCCGCAGAGCCGGGCGCCCACGAGACAGGCTTGCTGGTCAGGGTTGC
The DNA here is from genome assembly GCA_903821335.1 of uncultured beta proteobacterium. Taxonomy (GTDB): domain Bacteria; phylum Pseudomonadota; class Gammaproteobacteria; order Burkholderiales; family Burkholderiaceae_B; genus Zwartia. The sequence goes on along the minus strand of CAIJKV010000135.1, from coordinate 52,210 downwards.
CGATGTCAGGCGAGCCGCGATTGCCGACACCACACTTTGGCCGATACTGTCCAAAGCTGAGCCCAAGCCGGCCAAAGAGCGTACCTACACGCTTGACGCCGCGATCACCCAGGCCAGGGCCAAGATCGGTGCCGACGCCGATCATCACGGCGTGTGGGAAGCCCTTAAAGACATGGCCTTGACGGCTGCAGCGCCTTTTTCAGGTGGACTGGGTGCAAAAGGCGAGCTTGAATACAAGAACGCCGAAGACGTCACCGCCTATTTTTCAAAGAGCGCGTTGCAAAAACGACTGTTGCGCGAATCCAAAAAAAGGGTGTGAGCCGGTCGTATCGCTGCGTCCCCGGGGATACCGGATCGACCGACTTCCATCGCACTGCCAGCCAGATGCCCGTTGCAACCCATCGGGCATTTTGCATGTGCGCCCAGCATGGGCGCACTCGACCCGTGCGTTCAGGGTTTACCAGAGGGCGCCAAGGCGTCTGAATCCTATTATTATCCGAATATTGTGTGCCTTTGCATACAATAGGATTCCTAATGAGCCATGCCTCGAGAAAAAACCCGTACACCAGTGAAATTGCCCGTTTCGTATCCGGGCTGACGCCTGAGCAGATCCCGCCGGAGGTCAAGGCGCGTATCAAGCTCCTGATTCTTGATTCGCTGGGCTGCGCGCTTTATGGGGCCAAGCTCGAATGGAGCCGGATTCTGCGCGAAACCCTCACGTCGGTCGATGACAGCCGCGGTGCCAAGGTCTGGGGCACCAGTGAAAGCCTGTCCGCACCCCACGCTGCACTGGTCAACGGTACCCAGGTGCAGGGCTTTGAACTCGATGATGTCCACCGCCAGGGCGTCTTGCACGTGGGTGCAGTGGTGTTGCCTGCCCTGCTGGCGGTCGCTGAAAATCGTCGCAATCTCAGTGGAACGGAATTTCTGACTGCCGCGGTCGCGGGCTACGAAATCGGACCGCGCGTCGGTATTTGCATGGGGCCCGAGCACATTGCCCAAGGCTGGCACTCCGGCGCGACGCTGGGCGTGTTCTCGGCGGCCGCCGGGGCTGCCCGTGGCTTGCGCCTGGATCAGGACCGCACCGTGCATGCCTTGGGTATTGCGGGCACGCAAGCAGCCGGCCTGATGGCTGCGCAATACGGCGCAATGGTCAAGCGACTGCACGCTGGCAGGTCTTCGCAAAGCGGCCTGTACGGCGCACTGCTGGCCGAACGTGGCTTTACCGGGATCCAGAACGTTCTTGAAAGCGAATATGGTGGCTTTTGCTCGACATTTTCGCGTTCACAGGATCGCTTTGATCTTGAGCAACTGACTGCGGGTTTTGGCGAAGTTTGGCAAACCATGGGCATCGCACTCAAATTCTATTCTTGTGTCGGCAGCAACCACACGACGCTTGACGGCATCCGCAAGCTTCAGGCCGAGCGCAACTTTGGTCCCGATGACATTGAGGAGATCATGGTGAGCGGCTCACAGGTGACCATGGACCATGTTGGGTGGCGCTACAGCCCCGAGGGGCTCACGGCCGCACAACTGAATCTTCCCTATTGCGTCGCCACGCTATTGCTGGAGGGAGACGTCTTCGTGGATCAGTTTACCGAGGCCATGGTGGCAGACCCCGCCCGGATGGCATTGGCCGAAAAAGTGAAGGTTCGGCATGACGCCGAAATTACCGCGCGCGGTTCGAAGTTCAGGCACATGGTGCACGTCGAGGTCCGGTTCAAGGATGGCACACGCCTGTCCACAACGGTCGAGTCCCCGCGCGGCAGTGAGCATAACTTTGCCACCGAGGCCGATGTGGTGCATAAATTTGAAACGCTTGCGGCCCAGTCCCTGTCGCCGTCACGCGTGGCCGCCTTGCGCGACGCAGTGCTTGGCATGGAAGAGCTTGGCGACGCCGCGCGGATTGTCGACTTGATGGTGGCAGGCTGACGCACGCGAGCCATGACAACACGCCCCGTCAACCTTGCAACACTGAGTCCGGCAGCGGCAGTCACGCTGGGCGAATTCTGCGCAGGACTGACGTTGTCTGCTGTCCCGCAGGATGTGCTGCAGGTCGCGCGTGCCTGCCTGATCGATACGGCGGCAGTGGCAGCCTTTGGGAGTCGCTTTGACTGGAGCCAGGCGGTCGCGCGTTATGCCATGGCCTACGGTCGTGGTGGCCCGTGCAAACTGATGGGGATGGCAGGTGTGCGTGTGCATGCTCCCTGCGCGGCACTGGCAAATGGTGCGTTCGCCCACGCTTTCGAACAGGACAGTCTTAGAAAGCCGGGCGCAGGCGTTCACCCCGGTGCCGCGTTGTTTGCGCCGGCGCTTGCGCTTGCCGAAGAACGCCAAGCAACCGGGGAGCGTTTCCTGCTGGCATTCGTGGCGGCCTGCGAGGCCATGTTTCGTATTGGCAACGCCACATTGCATTCAAGTGAGCGTCTGGGGTTTCATGCACCCGGCTTGACGGGACCCTATGGCGCTGCGATCGCAGCCGGTGTCATCATGGGACTCGGGCCGGCGCAACTGACCAGTGCGCTGGGTATCGCCGGATCCTTGTCCAGCGGATTGCTGGCGTTTTCCGCGGCGACGCAGGGTGCCGAGGTCAAACGCCTGCACCTGGGCCGGGCCTGTGAGTCGGGCGTGCTGGCTGCACGTTTGGCCGAAGAAGGATTTTGCGGACCCGAGACGATACTGGAGGGGCGTTTCGGTCTTCTGCAAACCTACTGTGCACAAAGCGATGCTGCCCTGCTGACGCAGGAATTGGGAACAACCTGGGAAACGCGACGGATTTGCCTCAAAGCCTACCCCTGCCATGTGACCGCACACACGCCCATCGAATCACTGCGCGGCCTGATGGCCGAGGCCGGCTTTGGTCCACAGGATGTTGCCCACATGACCTTGCATGTCTCGCACAAGGTACTGAGCCATCACGATATTCGCACGCCACACGATATTTTGCAGGGGCAATACAGCGTGCCGTTCTGCGTCGCACTGGCGCTGCATGCCGATCCGGCTGATCCTTCTGTCTTCAATCAGGGTGCCGTGGCAGACCCCGAGATTTTGCAGACCTGTGCAGACATTCGCCTGGTCGCTTTTGAGGAGGGTGCGCCGCGATCCGCCTGGGCATCCAGACTCCAAGTCAGGCTCAAGGACGGCAGGGTGTTCGAGCGCGAAGCAGACCAGTTCGCCGGCTCACCAGAACAGCCGCTCAGCAGGCAACAACTTGAGCAGCGATTTAACAGGTTGACCAACGACTATGACACGCACGCGCGATCGACCTGGTTCAACAGTCTCAGCCAGGTTGAGGACGTTGCCAATATGTCCACACTGCCAGATTTGGCGCCCGCCGCCTGACCGACTATGGAGCGTTCCATGCCCAAGAGCAAGTCTCGCAGAGAATTTTTTGGCACACTGGGCGAGGCAGGGATGGCTGGCGCGCTGGGTCAACTGAGCGCACTCGGTGCGATCGGCCTGAGCACGTATGCACGACCAGAAGGCAGGTCCGTCGATACGTATCCGGCGCGACCCATTCGCCTGTTGTGTCCTTTTGCCGCTGCCGGTGGCGTCGACATCACCGCACGTGCGATCGCGCAGCACCTGGCCGTCTTGTGGAATCAGCCGGTCGTCGTTGAAAACCGTCCTGGTGCAAACGGCACGATCGCTGTCGAAGCTGCTGTGCGGGCCGCCCCGGATGGCTATACGCTCACCATGATTTCATCGAGTCACTCGGTCAACGTCACGTTGCAAAAAAAGCAACCGTATGACTTGATACGTGACCTGGCACCGATCACGCAGGCGACCAGCCAGCCATACGTCCTGGTGGTCAATCCAGAGTTGCCCGTGCGCTCGATCGAGGAACTGGTGGACTATGCCCGTGCTAATCCTGGAAAACTCACCTACGGGTCTTCGGGGCTGGGCGGGTTGAGCCACCTGGCTGGCGCACTATTTGGCTCGCTCGCGCGTATTGATCTCACGCATATCCCCTACAAGGGTGGGGCACTGGCGATGTCGGACGTGATCAGCGGTCAGATCGACATGCTGTTCTCGACCTTCCTTCAGTCGCACGGGCATATTGCGTCGGGTCGACTCAGGCCGCTGGCGGTGACGACCGTCAAACGCTCAACGTCACTGCCTGAGTTGCCTACCATGCAAGAAGGCGGGGTCAGGGACTACGAGGTCGCGGGCTGGTATGGGGTGGTGGCCTCAGCAGCAACCCCTGCGCCGATTATTGAAAAACTCAACCACGCGATCGTCAGGATTTTGCAACAGCCTGACGTGCACGCAAGGCTTGCCGTGGATGGTTCCGAACCGGTTGGAAGCAGCCCCCAGGACTTCGATGCGTTCATCCGCGCGGAAGTCGTCAAGTGGCGAACACTGATCCAGCAACTTGGCATACGGTCGGAATGACATGCGGCCCGCAATTAATGGAGAGACGACGATGAACCCAGCGTGCCATGGCACCACTGGACACCAAGTGCGTGAGCCGCATATCAGTCCCGAGGCCCATCACCCGCCAGCAGGGTTGGCCGCTTTTTTTGCCCAACAGGTGTGCGCTCTTGCGTATCAGGACCTTCCTGCCCAGGCAGTGCACTGGGCCCGCGTGGGCATTCTTGATACGGTTGGTGTGACGCTGGCGGGAGCCAGGGAACCTTGCGCAACCCTGCTCAGTCAGGCGCTGGGTGTCAGCGCCGGGCCTGCCGTGGTGTTTGGCACGGCGCTGGCCTGCAGCGCCCTGGATGCTGCGTTGATCAACGGAACCGCGTCGCACGCACTGGATTTCGACGACTGCAATAACACCATGGGTGGGCATCCGTCTGTTCCGATCCTGCCTGCCTTATTCGCGCTGGCCGACGAAGCGGGCGCCAGTGGCCAGGATTTTTTGACCGCCTACGTCGCAGGTTTCGAAGTCGAGACCAAGCTTGCGATGGCTGTGCATTTTCACCATTACACCAAGGGCTGGCATCCAACCGCGACGCTGGGTGTTTTTGGCGCCGCCGCTGCCTGCGCGAAGCTGTTGCGTCTGAATGCGACCCAGACTGCAGTTGCGCTCGCGCTTGCTGCTTCCGGCTCTTGCGGGCTCAAGGCAAATTTCGGCACGATGACCAAGCCCATGCATGTGGGCCGTTGCGCGCGCGAAGGGTTGCTGGCGGCAAAGCTGGCCCAGGCGGGCTACACAGCCAACGATCAGGATGTGTTTGAACATCCGCAAGGATTTTTCGAGGTCTACAACGGCACTGGTAATTACGACGCGTCGCGCAGTCGGGCGTCCTGGGCGGCGCCACTGGACATCATCAGGCCTGGAATCGCCATCAAGCAATATCCCTGTTGCGGCAGCACGCATCCGGCGATCGATGCGGCCATCGAGATTGCACAGAACACCTCGATCTTGCCCGCTGATATCGCGCGGGTCGATATCTGGATTCACGCACGCCGCTTGCAGCATACCAACCGACCCGCCCCCGCGACGGGCCTGGACGCCAAGTTCAGCGTCCAGTATGTCGTGGCCAGGGCGCTGCTTGACGGACGCGTGTCGCTGGAGCATTTTGAAAACGACGCGCAGCAAGACGCACGGGTCAACAGCCTGTTGCCGCGGATTTTTGCGCACGCTTACGACCACAGCAGATTCGATCCGGCCAACCATTTTGGCGGCCAAGTCGAGGTGACGTTGCAGGACGGGCGAACCGTGTCGGCCAGCGTGAATGCGCCCCTTGGCCGCACCTCCGACAATCCGTTGCCTGAAGCAAGATTAAAAACAAAATTCGAACTCTGTGCCGCGCGCGCCATTGATGCCCATGCCAGTGCGCGTGCCTACGCGGCCATTCAAGGCATCGAGCACCTCGAAGACGTACGCGCGCTGACGAAACTATTGAAAGCTTCAAAAACATAAGGACGGGAAGGCGACATGGAAAATCACTACGACGTTATTGTTGTCGGCAAGGGCAACGCAGCGCTTTGCGCGGCACTCGCGGCACGTGATACGGGTGCGACAGTGCTGGTTATGGAGGCAGCGTCCCAGGAAGAGTCGGGGGGCAACAGCCGTTTCGCCGGTGGCGTGATGCGCTTTGCCTACGAATCCGTCGACGATCTCAAGCGGGTCACCGAGTTGACCGATCAGGAAATCGCCGATACGGACTTTGGCACCAACACCACGGACGAATATTTTGACGACCTGTTTCGCCTGACGCAATTCAGGACTGATCCCGAACTCTCCGAGATACTGGTTCGCCGCAGCCTGGACACGATGGTCTGGCTGCGTGAAAAAGGCGTGCGTTTCGTGCCCAACTATGGGCGCCAATCCGCCATGGTCAATGGCAAGCGGCGTTTCTTTGGACGCCTGCCCATCGAAGTTTCTGGCGGCGGTGCGGGCCTGGTGGCCTTTCTGGATGCGTGTGCCCAACGTGCCGGCGTTGAGGTGGTCTACCAGACGCGCACGGTGTCACTGATTTACGACGGCGTGCGGGTGACGGGCGTGCGCGCCCAGCAAGACGGACAATTGGTCGACTACACCGCTGGTGCAGTGGTACTGGCCTGTGGTGGCTTTGAGGCCAACCCGGAAATGCGCACACGCTATCTTGGTCCGGGATGGGAACTGGCCAAGGTTCGCGGTAGCCGCTTCAATCAGGGGGATGGCTTGAAAATGGCGCTCGACATTGGCGCCGCTCCATACGGAAACTGGTCGGGTTGCCATGCAACCGGCTGGGATCGTAACGCGCCTGAGTTTGGCGACGTCAATGTTGGCGACAAGTTTCAAAAACACAGCTACATTTTCGGACTGCTGATTAATGCCGAAGGTAAGCGGTTTGTCGATGAGGGACTCGATTTTCATTCGTTCACGTATGCGAAATATGGCGGCGAGGTTCTCAGGCAAACTGGCCAGTTCGCCTGGCAAGTGTTCGACCGCAAGGTCGTGAACCTGTTGCGCAATGAATACCGTATCAAGTTCGTGACCAAGGTTGTGGCCAACACGATTGAAGAACTTGCCACCAAGCTCGAGGGGGTCAACCCCGAAGCGTTCGTCAGAACCGTCCAGGAGTTCAATGCGGCCGTGCTGGGCGATGTGCCTTTTGAGCACACGGTAAAAGATGGCCGTCGTACCCTGGGTATCGAGCCGCCCAAGTCCAACTGGGCACAGGCACTTGATACGCCGCCGTACGAGGCGTACCAGACGACCTGCGGGATTACGTTTACGTTTGGCGGGTTGCGTACGATTGCTGACCAGGGGCAGGTCGTTGATGTGCACCTGCAGCCTATTCCCGGACTCTATTGCGCGGGCGAAATGGTCGGCGGCATTTTTTACTTCAACTATCCGAGTGGGACTGGCCTGGTTTCAGGGGCGGTGTTTGGTCGACTCGCGGGCGCGGCGGCGGGTCTGTCGGCCCTGGCTGCCCAACAACCCACCGCTCAGTCCCCCGCTCAGCCCACCGCTCAGCCCACATAGGTGCGCAGACATGTGTTCAGCAAAAACCAACACGACCGATAGCGTCCCCGGTAAGCGTGTATCTCTGGCTGATCAGGCCTATCAGGCGATCCGGCGTGCAATCCGTCAGCGGCAGTTTCGCTCGGGTGACCGGTTGCGTGAAAACGATCTCGCTGAATCACTGGGTTTGTCGCGCACGCCGATCCGCGAGGCCTTGTCGCGCCTGCAGGCGCAAGGGTTGGCTGCTGAACACGCGCAGCGTGGCTTCACCATTGTTGAGTTTGATCATGCGATGGTCGCAGAGTTGTATGCGATGCGTGAAGCGCTGGAGGGGGCCGCCGCGCGCCTTGCGGCCCGCAGCGCGGATGATGCCGAGATCGCCTTGTTGCGTGCGTTGCACGAAGAATACGCAGGCCTGGTCGAAGCGGGCGTCGAGTCGGCACTGACAGAAAAGAACCGCCAGTTTCATGAAGCCCTTTGCCTTTGCGCGCATAACCGGTATTTGTTGCGCATGCTTGAACCGCTTCAGGACGCCCTCGGGTTGCTGGGTCAGTCCAACCTGGTGGATCCCCAGCGCGCTCGGGAAAACATTACCGACCATGCGCGTATCGTTGATTCTCTGGAAAAGCGGGACGGCGATGCGGCCGAGTTGCATGCGCGCGTCCATATTCGGTCTGCCTATGCCCTGCGCATCAAGAGAATGTTCTCACAGAGCAAGTCCTGACTGGCCTTGACATGCAATGCCCGCGGGTGATGTTATGTTTGGCAACGGTACTCAACTATTCTACAAACCAGATCAGGTCCGCCCATTATGCAAAGCCAGCCAATCAACAATCAGCAGATCATCCTTGTCAGCCGACCGACCGGGTGGGTGACCCCGGACAATTTCAAGCTGATCGAGGCTGATATTCCCAACCCGGGGCCCGACCAGGTTCTGATCCGCAATCAGTGGCTGTCGCTCGATCCCTACATGCGCGGCCGGATTTCAGAGGCCAAGTCGTATGCACAAAGTGTCAATATCGGCGAGGTGATGGTCGGCGCCACGGTGGGGGTCGTGATTGAATCAAGGTCGGAAAAATTTCGTGTCGGCGATGTCGTGCTGGGCGCGACGGGCTGGCAGTTGTACGGTGTTGCCAACGCTAACCAGTTGCTGAGCATTGACACGACGCTGGTGCCCGCGTCGGCTTATCTCGGGGTACTGGGGATGCCAGGCATTACCGCATGGACGGGGCTGATCAATATTTGCGCGCCAAGCCCGGGTGAGACTGTTGTGGTGGATGCGGCCTCCGGCGCCGTGGGTTCCGTCGTCGGGCAGTTAGCCAAGAACCTGGGATGCCACGTGGTCGGTATTGCCGGGGGCGAGGAAAAATGTCGTTATGTTGTTGACGTCCTGGGTTTTGATGCGTGTGTTGACCATCGCTCGAGCACCTTCGCGGCTGACCTCAAGGCGCACATTCCCGAGGGTATCGATTGTTTGTTTGAAAATGTAGGCGGCGAAATTTTCGAAAACCTGCTGACGCTGATGAAGCCTTTCTCGCGAATCGCGTTGTGCGGCCTGGTTTCTGAGTTTAATCGTGAACCCCATGCCTACCGGACGATCCGCTCGATTCTTGTGAACCGGATCAAATTGCAGGGCTTCATTGTTTCGGACAAACTTGAAACCTGGCCGGGCATCAGGAAGAACCTCCATGACCTGATTGAGTCTGGCAAGCTGACGTTTCGTGAATCGATTGCGCAAGGCCTGGAAAAGGCGCCTGAAGCGTTTGTCGGCATGCTCAAGGGCAAGAATTTCGGCAAGCAACTCGTCAAGCTGTCCTGACGCCGGATAGCGGGTTCGTGGCCGCACAGTGAGGGCGTTGATGTAGATCAGCCCGGGTTTGTCCCGGAGGTCCTATTCTTGGCCTGTGAAGGCCGCACTTTCTTTTGACGCGGTCGGGCGGGGTGTCGGATGAAGATAAATATCATAGGGCTCGTCGTGACGGCCGCGGTGGCGCTGACGATCTCATTGCTGCCTGTAATGCCGGTACTCGCTCAGGGTGGAACGCTCAAGCCCGCCTCTGGCAATCCGGGCGAGATCACGGTTTTTGTTGCCAGGAAAATTATCACCATGGATCCGACCCGTCCGCAGGCGACCGCGGTGGCGGTGCGCGACGGCCGGATTGTTGGCGTCGGTTCGCTTGAGGATCTCGCTCCCTGGCTCAAGTCCGGACCCTACACGGTCAATCGGCAGTTCAGCGATAAGGTGCTGATGCCAGGCTTTATTGAACCGCACATGCACCCGATGCTTGGCGCCCTGGGCTTTGGGGCGAAATGGATCACGCCCGAACCCTGGGACATCATGGGCGAAAAAACGCCGGCGACTGTTGGGCATGACGCGTACATGCGTGCCCTGAAGGCTGCCTTCGAGGCGGCGCCCAAGAGCGAGCCGATGTTCCTGACCTGGGGCTACAGTCAGTTGTTTCACGGCGAGATGTCCCGCGCGATTCTGGACACAGTGTCTGACACCTATCCGATATTGGTCTGGCATCGCTCGGATCATGAGGCGTATTTCAATACCGCCATGCTGAAGTACCTTGAAGCGAAAGGTCTGACCGAGGAAAAAACCCGTGGCAATCCGCAGATCGACTGGCAGAAAGGACATTTCTGGGAAGATGGGTTTTTCAAGGTCGCGGTGCCGTACCTGGCGGACTACATGCTGGCACCCGCGCGTGTGGACGCGGGCTACGCCCGCGCGCGCGACTACCTGAACTACAACGGCATCACGACTGTGGCCGACATGGCAGACGGTTCGATCGACTGGGCGTTGGAACTTGGCGCGCTGACGCGCAGCTTTGGTCGTGACGACTCGCCAATCCGTGTGCGGTTGACGCCGGACGTGGGTACCCTTGCGATCTCGCTGAAAGGTGACGATGCGGCCTTTGCCTTCGTGGGTGAACTCGACAAAATGAATACGCCCCGTCTCTTTACCAACGGGGCGGTCAAGCTCTTCGCTGACGGTGCGATGTTCTCGCAGGCCATGCAAATGCTGCCACCGGGCTACATTGATGGCCATCAGGGGGAGTGGCTCACGCAACCCGCTCCCTTCGAAGCGATGGCGCGTCGCTACTGGAATGCAGGCTATCGGATTCACGCCCACACCAATGGTGATGGGGGCGCGAAGATGGTGCTTGACGTCCTCGAGAAACTTGAACGCGAGACGCCACGGATTGACCACCGTTTCACGATTGAACATTATGGCTACGCGACCGACGAGATCAGTCATCGGATCGCGACGCTCGGCGCGTTGGTGTCGGCTAATCCTTACTACCTCTATGACCTCGGCGATAAATATGCAGAGGTCGGCCTGGGTGCTGACCGTGCCGCACGCATTGCGCCGCTCGGAGGGTTGGTGCGTCGTGGCGTGCCGGTGGCGCTGCATTCGGACTTCTCAATGGCGCCGGCGGCACCACTCTTGCTAGCCTGGGCGGCGATGACCCGCCAGACGCAGTCTGGCAAGGTGTTCGGCCCACAAGAACGCCTGACGCTTGACCAGGCCATGCGGGCAATCACAATTGACGCGGCCTACATTCTGCAGCTTGAAGATCGCCTGGGCAGCATCGAGGCTGGCAAGACGGCAGACTTCACGGTGCTTGAGCAGGACCCCTATCAGGTGGGTGCCGCGGGACTGCGCCAGATCAAGATCTGGGGCACCGTATTTGAAGGGCGGGTCGCGCAGGCACGTCGCTGATTACAATGTCCAGGTGTACTGGTCGGAACAGGCAGAATCGAATCGTGAAACGCGTCATGTTGTTAACCATCTTGTTGATGGCGAATGCCGCCGCGTTCTGCCAGGACGCTCGACCGCAATCGCTGGGCCAGGAACTCTATTTGCCCATCTATTCAAATATGCTCTACGGCAACCTGAGTCGCTCGGGGAAACCGTCGCGGATATTGCTCTCGGCCATGGTCAGCATCCGCAACACGGATCCCAAGAATGCAATGCGTCTGGTTTCAGCCCGCTATTTTCAGTCCCAGGGCCAGTTCCTGCGTGAATACATCACCGCCCCGGTTGAGTTGCCGCCCTTGGGGACCAAGGACCTGTTTGTCGAGTTGCATGATGACTCTGGTGGCGCGGGTGCCAATTTCCTGATTCGCTGGGAAGCCACCGATCCGGTTAATCCGCCACTGGTCGAGGCCTTGCACGCCAACCTGGATTCCGGCAAAGCCGTGGTGTTTACGACCCAGGCCTTGCCGGTCCCGGCACGTTGATATGTCAAAAAGTCGTAACGAAATTTCTCACCTGCGAGGCTTGCTGTATCTCGTTCTTTGTTTGCTGGTCGTCGTGCACATCTTCGGTACGCTGGGCTACGACTACCTGACTGACGGGCGCTACAGCTGGTTTGACTGTTTTTACATGACCTTCGTCACCATTTCGACGATCGGGTTTGGTGAAATCATCGATATGTCAGGCAATCAGCCCGGACGCGTGCTGACTGTTTTCCTGGCCATGACCGGAACGGGAACCTTGTCGTTGCTGTTTTCGATCGTGACGGTCATTGTCCTTGAATCAGATCTCAACGGAACGTTAAAAAGGAAACGCATGGAAAAGTCCTTAGCCAAGCTCAAGGGGCATTACATCCTGTGCGGTCTGGGCAGAGTGGGTCGTAACGTCGCACATGAAATGGAAATTACTGGCCATGCCTTTGTCGCCATCGACGAAAACACCGTGCCTCTTGAAGAATACAAAGAGAAGAGTCCTGATTTACTCTATCTACATGGTGACGCGGGTGACGACGATGTGCTGCGCACGGCTGGGTTCGACCACGCCACCGGCCTGTTTGCCGTGACGGGTGATGACTCCCGCAACCTGATGATTGTCCTCACTGCCAAGCAGCTTCGTCCGGAAATGCGGGTGGTGGCTCGTTGCCACGAAGTTCGCAATATCGAGAAAATGAAAAAAGCAGGTGCAGATGCGATCGTGTCGCCAGACTTTACGGGCGCCATGCGCATCGCGTCCGCGATGATCCGCCCGCATGTCGCGTCCTTCATGGACGAAATGCTGCGCACCGACGGCGACTGGAGGATCGAGCAGGTCGTTGTACCCTCGAATTTCAAGCCGACCACAATCGGTGAAATCGGAATGCGAGGCGAAGGTTTTATCATGATTGCAGTGCGTGGCCCGGGTAGTGACTGGCAGTTCAATCCGGCGGAAACCTACATCCTGAAAGCCGGCGACATCGTCATGGTCATGGCGGGTGCCGACGGACGCCTGATTCTCGAGAGCCGATTCAGCGAACGCGTGCGCTAGCGGCAGGCGACAAGCATGTCGCTACGCGGTCCCGCCAGATAACGCTGTTCGGTCAGCAATACTGGGTTGGCAAAATCAATGGTGGCGGCGCGCAGTTGTTTCCGGGCTATTCTCAAGCCTGCCTCCGGACTTCCCATCATCCCATGCTGATTTCGCGATCATTCACCGAGCTGATGCTCTATCGAGCCAGCGTGACGCTGAGCTACCAGATTCTTGCCGTGACGGTTGGCTGGCACATCTATGACGAGACACGGGATGTCATGTCACTGGGACTAATCGGACTGGCTGAAGTGGTCCCCTATTTTTGCGCGGCGCTGTTCGCAGGGCATGCTGTAGACGTCCTCTCGAAAAAGAAAATCGCCATGCTTGGTTGCGCGATCCATGCGGTCATCGCGGCACTGATGGTGGCTGTGGCACTCGGGCTTTTCTCCAGGTCGGGTGCTCGCTCGGACTGGTTGATTTATGTGGGAATGGGTTTAGCGGGGCTGGCACGCGCCCTGATTCGGCCAACCTACCAAGTCCTGTTTGCGCAGGTGCTGGCACGCGAGGACTTCGCCAGGGGTTCGGCTGTCGGCACGGTCGTTATGCAGATTGCGCAGGTTTCCGGTCCCGCGTTGGGTGGACTGTTGATTGCCTGGAAGGGGCTGACGTGCGCCTATGTCGCGTCCGGCATGTTCGCCATGACTGGCATGCTTGGCCTGGTGTTGCTGAAATATAACGAAGAGCCCCGGCCGCAGACTGACGCCTCGGTGTGGACGAGTATCGTCGAAGGTCTGCGCTTTGTGATGAGCAAACAGATCATTCTCGCCGCGCTGGCGCTGGACATGTTTGCTGTCCTGTTCGGTGGGGCGGTGTCGATGTTGCCAGCCTTCATTGAGGAAATTCTCAATGGAAATCCGGAAAATCTGGGCTGGTTAAGGGCGGCTCCCGCACTGGGTGCGACTGTCGTTGGCGTGTGGCTTGCCCGACGTCCGGTTGACGACGATGCCGGCAAATATCTCATGGCAGCGGTAGGCGGTTTTGGGCTGACCGTCATCGGGTTTGGTCTGTCGACAAGTTTCTGGACCGCTGCGTTTTGTCTGATGCTGTCTGGTGTGTTCGACGGGGTGTCGGTAGTGTTGCGGTCAACCATTCTGCAACTCACGACGCCTGATCAGATGCGTGGGCGCGTTGCCGCGATCAACGGGATATTTATCGGCTCGTCTAACGAGATCGGCGCGCTTGAATCGGGCATCGCCGCGACTGTGCTGGGCTTGAGCGCATCGATTGTTTTCGGGGGCGTCATGACGTTGCTGGTGACGGCGGTCTGTTTTGTCGCCGCTCCCACATTGCGCCGCCTGCATCTGCGTGACTTGCACAAGGAACTCAGCTAGACCAGGCAACCTTCGGCGGCCCGTCCAGGCCATGCCTAACCGCCGGCCTTGACTGCCAAACTGTCAACGTCTGCCGCAGTCGGCGGTGTCGTCGGTGCAGGCACGTTCAGCCCCTCCCAACCGCCGCCGAGTGCTTTGACCAGCGACACGTTGGCCAAGAATTGCCCGCCACGGATCTGCCATTTGGTGCGTAATGCCGTCAGCTGGTTTTGTTGAATCAGCGTGAGCGCCAGCGCATTGTCCAGGCCCTCGCGATAGCGCACGTAACTTGTTTGTAGCGCGTGGTTCAGGTTAGTCACGGCCTCGTCCTGCTTTGTACGGGCCCGGTCTAGTTGCTGCACGGTACTCATGGCATCCTGGGTCTCCTGGATCGCGACCAGGATGGACTGTCGGTAGGTGGCCACCGTGCCGGTGTAGCCGGCTTTCGCGAAGCGTACGTTTGCGGCGATCCGTCCACCATCAAAAATGGTCTGCGTGGCGGTCACGCCGATCGCCCAGATCAGTGAAGGCAGTGACCACAAGCTCGACATGTAGGCTGAGTCGTAGCCGGCAAACGCGGGGGCCACCAGCAACGAAGGATAGTAGGCAGCCTTTGCAACACCAATCTGCGCGTTTGCAGCGGCCATGGCGCGTTCGGCCGAGGCTATGTCCGGACGTCGCTCAAGCAGTTCGGAAGGTAGCTTGACCGGGAAGGCCGGCATGGTCTCGGGCAGTCGGCCAGGGGCGATGCTGAAGGTCGCCGCAGGGGTACCTGTCAGCGTTGCAAGCTGGTTTTCCTGGATATTGCGCTGTCCTATCAATATTTCGAGCTGTGCACCGCTGGTTTGCGTCAGTGCCGTTTGTTGCGAAAGCTCGGTGCGCGTGGCCGCGCCTTCGTCGTAGCGAGTCTTGAATATCGTCAACAGTTTTTCCTGCAGCGAGACGACTACTTTCAGGACACGGATCTCTTCATCGAACTGCCTGAGCAGGAAGTAAGCCGAGGCGACCTGCGCGGTCAGCAGCAAGCGGACATTTTCAGTGTCCGCGGCGGCTTGTTCGGCGGTGTCACGCGCGGCTTCGACGTCGCGGCGAATTTTGCCCAGCCAGTCGACCTCGTAGGTCATGACCATGACCGGTCTGAAGTCGTTCTGGACGGTACTGAAGTTGTTTGAGTCGTAGTTTGTCAGCGGGCGATCGGCAGAGATCAGTGAGCGCGATCCGGTGACCCCGAGCTGAAGCGTCGGGAGGAGTGCCGCTGAGCGAGCATCGCTCTGCGCGACGGCCTGATCCAGGCGCGCCAGTGCGGTCTGCAACGTGAAGTTGTTTTCCAGGCAGGTTGCCTCAAGCTTGTTGAGGGTGTCGTCGTTAAAGAATGTCCACCAGGCAAGCTTGGGCTGCCCATCGGCGGGTTTCGCTTCCTTCCAGAGCGAGGGATTCGCGCTGGGCAGTGATTTCCAGTTGGCGGGCATGTCCACCAGCGGGC
Source organism: uncultured beta proteobacterium (assembly GCA_903821335.1). Classification (GTDB taxonomy): domain Bacteria; phylum Pseudomonadota; class Gammaproteobacteria; order Burkholderiales; family Burkholderiaceae_B; genus Zwartia. Next base: position 36,683 of record CAIJKV010000135.1, on the reverse strand, counting down.
GTTCATAGTCCGGTCCGATGGGCGAACAACCCGCACAGGCCAGGGCAATCAGGCAGAAGGCAAACTTGCTTTTCATGAGCCGCGCTTAGGGGTGGGAGCCGGGGTTTCGATCACAATTTTCTGACCATCGATGATGGAGTCGGGCGGATTGAGGATAATTTCGTCGGCGGTCGTCACGCCACTCTTGATTTCGACCATGCTTCCATAGTCGATCCCCAGCGTGACCTTTTTCCGCAACACCAGGCCGTCCTTGACCACTGCGACAAAGGGGCCGCCCGCACCGAACAACAGAGTGTTGGTGGGCAGAACCAGCGCGCCGGAGGAGTCCATTTTCAGGGCGACTTCGACGTACGAGCCCGGCAACAGGTCTAGTTTCGGATTTGGCACTTCAACATCGACTTGCAGCGTTCTCGTGGTGTTGTCAATGGCGCCGGCGGTTCGGGCGATACGGCCAATGATCGGTCGTTCCGGGGCGCTGGGTTGCAAAATCTGGACGTTGTCGCCGACCTTGATCTGGGCCGTGCGGTCCTGTGGCACATAGACGTAGACGTGCAATTTATCGACATGGGCCATCGAGAACATGGCCTGTGCGGTGCCGCCGTTGCCCGCATTGACCAAATCACCGAGGTTGATATTGCGCTTGGTCACCGTGCCGTCAAATGGCGCCACGACCGTTCCGTAATTCAGTTGGTCACGCAGGCGTTTGAGCACAGCTTCGGCTTGTCTGAAGGCGCCGGTTTTCTCGTCGAGTTCCTGCTGCGAGACGGCATCCTGGGCGCGCAGTCGCGTCCAGCGCTCGTAAGCGGTCTTGGTCAGCTGGTAGGTCGCGTTGGCTTCGTCGACCTGGCGGTTGACTTCAGGGATATCCAGGATCGCCAGGACTTCGCCTTTCTTGGCGGTGTCGCCAATGTCCTTGAACCACTCCTTGACGTAGCCGTTGACGCGAGAATAGATCAGTGCCTCATTGATGCCCTGAAGCGTGCCGGGTAGTGCCAGCCTTGTATTGGTTGCGTTCTGGCTGGCAGGTGCTGGGTTGGCGACCAGCACGTGAAGCAGGGTGCTCTCTTGTCCGCGTGCGGCCAGCACGTCTGCAAACGCCCAACGACCATAGAGTGTCCGGCCCAGACCCAGCACCATGAGAATCACGAGCACGAGTGTGACAAGCTTGGTTCGTTGCACCACGCCTTTCCGATTCAGGTCGTTGTCCGGACCGTGAAGATGAAAGTCCGGCAACCCCTGGTGCGCGTGTCGTTGTTCGGTCATATCGTTGCTACCTTGTGTTCATGACGGACTGCAAGCCAGCGATGGAACGATGCAAAAACGACTGGCACAAATAATAGGGTGGAAACGGTGGCGAACAACAGGCCGCCGATCACTGCGCGACCGAGCGGCGCGTTTTGCTCTGAGCCATCACCCACGCCAATCGCCATCGGTATCATGCCAATGATCATTGCCAGCGCGGTCATCAGCACGGGTCGCAGACGTGTCGCGCCTGCTTCCAGGGCTGCCGAGAGAGGCGGCAGTCCTTCACCCAGCCGCTGTCGTGCGAACGACACCACCAGCACACTGTTGGCGGTGGCAACCCCCATGGTCATGATTGCTCCGGTGAGTGCGGGCACGCTCAGGTTGGTTCCCGTCAGGATGAGCATCCAGGCGATGCCAGCCAGTGCGGCAAACAGAGCCGTGATGATAATGAAGGGATCAAGCCAGGACTGGAAGTTCACCACGATCAGCAGATATACCAGCACGATTGCCCCCAGCAGGCCAACACCCAGCCCAATGTAGGACGTCTGCATGGTTTCGACCTGCCCGCGCATGACCATCCGGCTGCCACGGGGCAGGTCAGGCGTTGCTTGATCCATGATGCGCTGGATATCCTTGGCGACCGAGGCCAGGTCCCGACCCCGTACGTTGGCGTAAATATCGATCGAGGGTTGAATGTTATAGCGCGTCAGGATGCTGAATTCAGTCGTCGGCGACGCGCTGACAAGATTGCCGATCAATTGTGGCCCGCGACCGGTGCTCGCATTGACTGCCGCTGAAGCCGACGAGGCGGCAGCAGCAGCCGGGCCGACGGGCAAACGGAGCAAGTCATCGAGCGTTTCAATCTTGACTTGAGGCGCCTGCACCTGAACCGTGTAGTTGATATTGTTGAACGGATTGAGCCAGAAGGATGGTGACGTTTGCGCACTGCCCGATAAGGGTAGCAGCAGGTTTTGCGCAAGATCGGTTGGGGTGAGCCCCAGACCCTGCATGCGTGCCCGGTCCATCTGCAGGGCGATCGACGGCGTATCCAGACGCTGATGGATATGTACGTCTGCAGCACCCGGAACCATGGCAATCTTGTTGACGAGTTTGCCGGCGAGTTGCTGGTTGGCCGCATAGTTGGCGCCCACGATCTGCACATCAATCGCAGACGGGATCCCGAAGTTCAATATCTGCGTGACGATGTCGGCAGGCTGGAAAAAGAACTCAATGCCCGGGAAGTTCTTGCGCAGTTCGGGCAATAGGGCTTCGATGTACTCTTCGCTGGGTTGGTGGCCATGATTGAGCGAAATCAGGATGTCTGCGTCGAACGAGCCGATCGTGCCGGAGTTACTGTAGGACAGGTTGATGCCGCTGTTTGGCAGGCCGACGTTGTCAAGAATTGCATTCAAATCCTGCTTGGGGATCACCTTTCGGATCACATCCTCGACGGTGTCGGCGATTACGGCGGTGCGCTCGACGCGCGTACCGCTCGGCGCGCGCATATGCAGCTTGATTTGCCCGGTGTCGACGGCCGGGAACAGATCGCGCCCCAGCAGGAAAAAGATTCCGCAGGACAGCACGCAAAAGGTCATGAACCCGGTGATGAACTGTTTGCGATGGGTCAGCAGATGGCTCAATAAGAGCACATAGCGTGCGCGGAATTTTTCAAAACCGCGATTGAAACCAGCATGGACTTTATAAATCCATTCTGTGACGAAACTGTTTTTGCCCTCGCTGTGCATGAGCATCAGCGCCAGCGTCGGGACCAGCGTGCGTGACAGCAGATAGGACGCAAGCATGGCGAAAATAACGGCTTCCGCCAACGGTACGAACAAATAGCGTGCGACCCCGCCGAGAAAGAACATCGGCACGAATACAATACAGATGCACAGGGTCGACACGAACGCGGGCACGGCGATTTCGCCTGCGCCATCCATGATGGAATCGTAAAGCCCCTTGCCCATGTGCAGGTGCCTCTCGATATTTTCAATCGTGACCGTTGCGTCATCCACCAGGATGCCGACGGCCAGCGCCAACCCCCCGAGCGTCATGATATTGATCGTTTCGCCGATGAGTTGCAGTGCGATCAGCGACGAGAAAATCGACAGCGGGATCGATATCGCGATGATGGACGTGGTGCGCCAGTTGCCCAGGAACAGCAGCAGCATGACCGCTGTGAGAACCGCCGCGATCAGTGCTTCGTGGATGACGCCGGTGATGGCCTCTTTCACGAAAACCGACTGGTCAAACAGCAGCTTGACTTGAATCCCATCGGGCAGCAGTGGCAGCAGCGAGGGCAGTTTTTCCTTCAGCGCATTGACCACATCCAGTGTCGACGCACCGCCATTTTTCAATGCGGACATGATCAGGCCGCGCTGGCCGTTTTGGCGGACGATATTGATCTGCGGGGAAAAGCCATCGCGCACGTGTGCCACTTCGCGCAGGAACGTCGTCGCACCGTTGATTGTCCTGATGGGAATGGCGTTCAGACCCTCTATCGAAGTGGGCGAGGCGTTGAGCGAAATGTTGTATTCGGTGTTATCGATCTTGGCAGTGCCCGAAGGCAGTGTCAGGTTCTGTGTCGTGATCGCGTTGATGACATCCGAGGACGTCATGCCTTTTGACAGAAGTGCTTGCGGGTCGATGTCTACGGAGACCGCACGGACCTTGCCGCCATAGGGGAAGGGCATTGCGATCCCGGGTATCGTCACCAGTTGCGGGCGCAGGATATTCAGGGCGGAGTCGAACAATTCCTTTTCCGACAAGGTGGTGCTCGACATCCCTAGCTGAATCACGGGGATCGCCGAGGCCGTGTATTTGATGACCAGGGGCGGGGTGATACCGGGTGGCATCTGGCGAAGGACGGATTGCGATACGGCCACGACCTGAGCGATTGCGGTCTGAATGTTGACGTTAGGCTGGAAATAAATCTTGATGATCGCGATGCCACCCAGCGACTGAGACTCGATGTGCTCGATGTCGTTTACGGTGGTGGTCAGGGTTCGCTCATGCGACTGTGTGATGCGGTTGCCCATTTGCTGTGCGGACAAACCGTTGTAGTTCCAGATCACGCTGACGACGGGAATGTTGATTTCAGGCAGCACGTCCACGGGCGTACGCATGATAGCCAGTGGAGTCGTGATCAGGATGAGGATTGCCATCACGATAAACGTGTATGGCCGTTCAAGTGCCGTGCGAACTATCCACATCCTAAGTTACCCAAGTCAGACTTGCTATGAATAAGTTACAAAATGCTACCGCTGGCAGACGTGTTGGTATTGCTTGCGCTTAGCACTGATTTTGCTGATTTATATTGATCTTTATCAGTAAGTGATAAAAGATGAGATTATAGATGAACGTGCTTGCTGATTAATAGACGTTATTTCGACTACCTAGTCAGCAAACAGTTTCATTTAGTTTCAAGTTGCTTAAAAAGTACGATTCCCGCGCTCACCGTGCAATATTTGATCGGGCAAGGCAGAAAAGTATTGCTTACTTTTTTCTGGATGGCACTGCAGGCACGGGTTCCTTCCTGGGTGGCGTGCCGGCGACCAGTGTCAGGTCGATGTAGTCACCCATCACGTGGTAACCCGCGCGGTTGGGATGAAGTTTGTCGCCAGGTCCGCCAGTGGTGCTTTCTGGCACGAATTCCGGACGCATTTCACCGGTAGCGGGGTCCAGGGTCACGGCATCAAAGTCGATATAGCCGCTAAAAAGTCTGGATGTCCGGATAAATTGGTTGAGCGCCTTGCGTTTTTCGTCCTGCTGCGCAAAGCCGTGCGCCGGACTGGTGCTCCCGAGCGCCGTGACGACTGTGGCACCAATCACCTGGATTCCCGCCGCACGCAGCCGCTTGACGCCATCCGTCATTTTTTCGATCACGGCCTCAGTAGATGCCTGACCGTTTTTGCTGAAGTCGTTGATGCCTTCAAGCCAGATGACTGTCGAGACGCCCGAGAGACTGAGTACGTCGCGTTCCAGGCGCATGACCGAGGATGGGCCGCCAGCGAAAGGTTTCGCGGCCGAGTATTGCGCTGGCCCAGCCACCTGATTGCCGCCAATTCCGGCGTTCAGTACCACGACCTTGCTGCCGTATTCGTGGTGCAGGCGCCGTGAAAGGACATCCGGCCACCGGTCGTCACCGTTCATGGTCGAGGCGGTGCCGTCAGTGATCGAGTCTCCGAAGGCGACGATGACTGAGGTGTCTGCGTGCGCCTGCATGTCGACGGCATCGAGGAAAAACCAGGAGGCTGTGCTGTACTGAAAGCCTGTTTCGCGTTCGCTCTCGGTTTTGGAACCCGCTCCGGGCGCGGTGACGTAGGACGTTGTCAAGGCCTTGGCATGCCAGGTCATCGGGCCGCTGGTCGTGGGTATGTAAAAGCTGACGGCGAGTTTGCGCCCGTCCAGCAAATGCAGGTTGGCCTTGTTCACAAAAGGCAGCTCGACAGCATCACTCCAGACAGAGTCACCCGGGCTGACTGTGACAGTCTTCTTGCCGCCAAAGGTGAGTGCTCGGTTGGTGCCGCGCACGACCTCGGCGCTATTGAGTTGCAACCCGACATACACGTCGGCAAACGTGACAGGTTGCGTGCCCAGTGCGTTGGACAGGCGGATGCGGGACTTGGTGCCCCAGATATCGGGTTTGACGATCAGCCGGAAAGACTGGTCGCGTGCACCGGTTTGGGGCGTGGGGAACACCATGCTCATGTTGGGCTGTGCAGACGGGTTCCCCGTAGGGTAGGGGCCCTGGACCGAGGCGACCCAACTCGTGACCCACTTGTGTGGGTCGGCCAGGGCTGGCTGCATGCTCAGCGAAAAAATGGCGAGCAACGAAAGGAGTGTTCGCATGACGTTTCCGGATTTCTATATAGTCAGAGAATAGCAGGAACGCGTTTGCGACCTGCACTGAGAAACTCTTGATGCAGGGCTTGCATGCGCTGCCAGGCCGCCATGGATGGCGCCCTCGCGCAGTGACTGCCAGCCCAGAGGCTCTGGTACTCACCATCGTCGCGCTTGCCCGCCATGTCGCGCATGAATGCATGATGAATGCCCGGAATGGCTAATTCCTGAAAACTGAAAGGCATGATTGATACCACGTCGCGCAGGGGAGGACGCCATCGAGGAGGCATCGGACCAGATTCCGTCAGATTGTATGCTGGCGCCCGGCAGCGCCAATATCCTGGCGGCCGAACCCCTGGTTGCGCGTCGCGGAGTGCCCCTGAGTTGACCATGCCTTGCATTACACTGGGCTGAAAAATCCGGTGAGACGATCCGATGCATAACGAGAAATTATTAGTCTACGTGCAGGCGATGAGCAGGTTGCTCGAGACACGGCCGGACGAGCCGGAAATTCTTGCCCAAGGAGGCGCGTTGTTGGCGACGCTAGTCGCCAGCGATGACTGGCTGCCTGCGTTGTTCGCCGTCCCACACCCGCAGTATTATCAGCAATACCTGTTGTACGCCGATCCGCTTGATCGGTTTTCAATGGTGAGTTTTGTCTGGGGGCCTGGTCAGAAAACACCTGTCCATGATCACATGACCTGGGGTTTGATCGGCATGTTGCGGGGTCAGGAAATCGAGACCCCATATCATCGTCAGTCAGACGGCAGTTACCAGCCTGGCGCGCACCACGCGCTTGTGCCGGGACAGATCGGTTTCGTGTCGCCCGCCACGCATGATGTCCACGAAGTAGCCAATGCCTACTCCGATCAGACTTCCATTAGCATTCATGTCTATGGCGGCAATATTGGCCGCATTCACCGCCATGTATTTGACCCCGTTACAGGCTCGACAAAGGCCTTCGTGTCAGGCTACAGCCTGGACGTCGTCCCCAATCTCTGGAAATAGAACAATATGAACAGTCCCTCCGCTGCGATCCCTGCGCGCAGTTATCAGGAAGTGCGCGCGAAATTGCTGAACAAAGAGGAAATCGCCTTACTCGATGTGAGAGAGGAGGATCCGCATGCGCAGGCACATCCGTTGTTTGCAGCCAATTTTCCGCTTTCCCGTGTGGAACTCGACGCCTACGGGAAGTTGCCTCGCCGCGATGTCGCGATCGTGACCCTGGATGACGGTGAGGGCGATGCGCAACTGGCTGCAAGCAGGCTGCTTACGCTCGGGTATACCGATGTCGCGGTGTTCGAGGGAGGCATGCGGGGCTGGCAGGCGGCGGGCGGGGAAGTTTTTCGTGATGTGAATGTGCCGAGCAAAGCGTTTGGTGAACTGGTCGAAGCCAGCAACCATACGCCGTCGCTGTCTGCCGAAGAGGTCCGGGCTTTGATCGACGAGAAGGCTGACGTGGTGATTCTGGACGCCCGTCGCTTTGATGAGTACCAGACCATGAGCATTCCTACCGCCACCAGTTGCCCAGGCGCTGAACTGGTCTTAGGCGTGGCGCAACTGGCACCGCACCCGCAAACGCGCGTGATCGTCAATTGTGCGGGACGCACGCGCAGCATTATCGGTACGCAGTCACTGATTAATGCCGGGGTTCCTAACGCCGTGTCGGCCCTGCGCAACGGCACAATTGGCTGGAAGCTGGCCGGTCAGGTGCTTGACCGGGGTCAGCTACGTCGTGTTGGTGAGGTGTCGGCGACCACGACCGGGGCTTGGAGCCTCAAGGCGCGCAAGGTTGCGGACCGCGCAGGTGTTGCGCGCGCATCGCTGGGACAGGTGCGATCCTGGCAGTTGCAGCGCGACCGCACGACGTACTGCTTTGATACCCGCACGCCCGAAGAGTACGCAGCGGGGCATGTGTCGGGTTTTCGGTCGATGCCGGGTGGGCAACTGGTTCAGGAAACTGAGATGGTCGTGCCGGTGCGCGGCGCGCGCATCGTGCTGGTGGATCGTGACGGTGTCCGGGCCAATATGACCGCCTCATGGCTGGCGCAGATGGCATGGGATGTCTGGGTGCTGGATGAGGCCGATGCTTGCGCGTTCAGTGAGACCGGTGCCTGGCAGCCACCATTGCCTGCCATCCCGGCTCACCGGGAGGTGTCGGTGGCCGAGTTGGCGCACTGGATCGCCACGCCCGGCCAGGTGGTCACGATCGATCTCGCCAAGCATGTGCAGTATGTGCAGGGTCATGTGCCGGGGGCTTACTACGTGCTGCGCTCCCAAATCAGTGCGTCGCTGGCCAGCTTGCCCCTGGCGGCACACGTTGTCGTGACGTGTCCGGACGGCTTGCTGTCCAGAGTCGCTGCAGCGCAGGCCGAGCAGGTGCTCGGGCGCGATGTTCAGGTTCTGGCCGGTGGCACCAACGCCTGGAAGGCCGCTTTGCAGCCGATGGAAACGGGCGAGAGCCATCTGGCCTCGCCACCGATCGATCGCTACAAGCGCCCTTACGAAGGCACCGACAGCGGCCAGCAAGCGATGCAGGCCTACCTGGACTGGGAATTCGGTCTGGTTGAACAACTCAGAAAGGACGGCACGCACCACTTCTGGGTGCTCCAGGCGTAAGTGGAGCGTACCTGGCGCTGCTGGGCCAACTGCGTTTGGCTGGTCTAGCGCAGCACGGCGCTCGCCTGGGCCGCCTGAACCAGATCCTGTGCGTCAACTGGCAACAGGAAGCCCGCACTGACCGCGCGATCTGCGGCTCTGGAAACAGCCGCGACATACCCGTCGTGGCTGCCATAGCGCTCTTGTAGCGACGAGCGCGGGTCCTGAGTGGCGACCCGTTCCGCAGCCGTGCGGGCAAATGGGATCATCCCGCCAACGTAGTCGCAGATCTGCCCTGCGTGGAAAGGCTTTTCGCCACCTGCGGTGATATTCCAGCCCAGATAGGTGCCCAGTGGCGCATCAAGCAAGACGACCGGCACCCCACCCAGTTCATTGCCATCACGATCGACCTTTGGTGCGAACATCCTGAGCACTTGTTTGATAGGAGGTGGTGCATTGGAGGGCACGCCCGAGCCGTCCATGGCGTTAAATTTCGGCCCCCAGTCGTAATCAAGCACCGGCATGATGAAGTCGGTCTCGGGAACTGTTGCACGCAGGCCAGGCAAGGTTGGAAAGCCAATGGCTTGTTTATTGGCGATCGCGAGGGTGCCGGTGGCCTCACCGGGCCGGGCGGCAAGTGTGGGGTAACGGCTGGGTGGGGGCTCAGCGCCTGTCATGACCCAGTCTCGAAAATGGACGCGAATGGCATTGACGGTCTGGGTGTGCGGTACAGGGTTGGCGGGCAGTGCGCCTGTGCCAAAGTTATTGCCTGGGCACACTGGGCCTTCTTTAGGCAGCGCGACACCTGCAAGACTGGTATCGAACCCACCGGCACCGCCGCCGTGGTTGCTGCTGGCGATGTAGTAGCGCCTGACATTGGCTGGCAGGGAGAGGTCGCTCAACCCATCCGTGCCGACCCACTCTGGCGTCAGCTTGAGCGCCCAGACCTCAGCCGAACCAAAATGCTCAACAATTTTTGGGCAGGTGTTGGTGGCATTGCAGCGATCAAGAATGCCCGCAGACGGCAAGCCCCGCAACGGATCTGCGTGAGGCAGCCACCATTGCGGGCCTTCGCTGCCCGCCTGGTATAGCTCAAGCACGCCATCCGGTTGCGCCCAGCGGAAATTCAGCGCAATACGGCGCCCGGCGATGATGGGCCAGAGGCCATCGTGAACTTGGCTGCCATTTTCGGCGCGGTTGAATCCCAGATGGAGCCATCCACGCAGGAAATTGCCAGACTGCGACACGCCACGGCCGATGGTGCGAGAAACGGTGCCGGCCACAGGGTTGGGCGTGCCGTTGTCATCAGCCAGCGCTGTTTTAAAGAACATACCCACATCACGCCACGCCGCGAAACCGACGCCCAGCACGTAGGGATTGTTGGCAGTAAACACCACCTGATAGAGTCGTTTGGGGTCAAATCCGTTTTTCAGGCAAATTTGAGTAGGATCGGGTGTGCCGGGAAACGGATGGGCGGCGTCGCATCGTGCCCACGCCCATTGCGCTGGCGCGATCCTGACTTCATCGGTGACTGATCCGTCTGTTCCCTCGCCAGCGCGAGATACCAGCGAAGAGGCCGCCGTGTCCAGCGAGGCCGGTGTGTAAGGCACCGGGTTGGTCTGGACCAGCAACGGCTGAGATGACAGACCCGATCGGTTCACGATGCGTGCGAGTACCTTTCCCGTGACCACGGAGCCATCGAGGTTGCGCGCGACCGGTACCTTGAGAAATTGCGTGCCTTGCGCCGAGGCGACAGCGCGCACCGCGGTGGCACCGCTGTTGTCGCCCTGCCAGGCGCTGGCCAGCATGATGTCGCCAAAGGCCTGCTCTTGTGGTGCCATGGGAAATACGCGACCACGGTTGGGGACGTCGTGCCACATCAGGCCGCTCGCCTGTTTCAGGTTGACGGGCTTTTGCAGGACAAACGATGCGACGTAGCGCACCATGCCATCAGGATCTTTCGCAAGCTCAATATCCTGGATGATTGCGTTACCTGGCAGGTTGGGATCGAGTTCGCCAAACGCGCGCCCAGCGACCAGTTCGTACCGGACGTCTTGCGTGTCTCGATTCGCAGTCGGTTTGACCGCGATCGTTTCATCGATCACGATGCGTGTGACCCGGGCTTGGGCGGGAGTGATGGCAACCATGGTCAGCAAACCGCCCAACAGGCCCACACGGGACGCCTTTAGTGCAAGATCGATCCACCACATGACTGTTGCCTCCTTTTTAGTCCAAGGTGCCAGACCCGCCCACTCTGCCGGTGTGACGTGGTCTTATTGAAAGCGAACGCCAATCGCGGCCGCAGCAGACCGGGTCTCAACGCCCAGCTTGTCAAAAATGTGCTCCAGGTGCTTGTTGACGGTGCGCGGGCTCATGCCCAGTATGTCGGCGATGTCGCGGTTCGTTTTTCCCTTGGCCAGCCACGATAGTACTTCGCCCTCGCGCGGCGTCAGTGCGGCTTGCTGCAGGCGCGCGGCATCGTTGCTGCGATGGTCGTCCTGCGCAAGCAATAGCATGGTCTCGCCCAGTCCCACCTGGCCCAGGTTGCGAACCGACAGCTCAGGGTGTCCTGGCATACGGAGTTGTGTCGCCGATTCGCTGAGCATCATGGTCAGGTCCAGCCTTGAGTTGTCACCCTGCAGCCACTGGCGGGCACGCGGTGACTGCCAGGCGATGCGACCTTGCGTGTCGATCAGGACCACGCCAAAGCCGGCCACATCGACGGCTTCACGCGCGAGACGGGCGACCTTTGCGTTGCGGATGTGGGTTTGCAACCGTGCAAGGACTTCTTCTGATCTGACTGGCTTGACAACATAATCGACGCCGCCACTATCGAACGCGGAAACAATGTGCTCCGTGTCAGCAAGACCTGTCATGAAAATGACCGGGAGATGCGCGAGCGTCGGATTATCCTTGATGCGCCTGCAGGTCTCGAAGCCAGACAGGCCCGGCATGATGGCGTCGAGCAGGATGGCATCGACAAGCACCATGTCCAGGCGCTCGAGCGCCGACTCGCCGTCAAGTGCCACGACCACGCTGTAACCCGCCGCTTCGAGTGTTTGAAACAGAGGCCCCAGGCTGCTCGGTGCATCGTCCACGAGCAGCACAATGGGCCGGATATTTTCAGATTGCTTAGTCATCAACGGGTTCTTTCGTTAGTGCGATCATGGACTCAAAATCAAAGCGCAGGACCATTGCGCGCAGGCGCAAGGTCAGTGCCTTGTGCGACGGTTCGTGCAAGGCATGCTCGTCAAGCAGGTCGAGCAGGCCCTGAACGTGGCCGATGCGCAGCAAGGGTGCAATTTTTTCACGCAGCATTTCAGGCAGCGGTTCATCGACCCGTGCGAGTTCCTCGGCGGTCTCAAGCGGTAAGTCGACACCGCTCAGTCCTGTTGTAACCCATTCGATGCCAAGGAAACGCCCCAGCACGCTGACCAGTTCGGATTCAAGGACGGGCTTGCCCACGAAAGCCTGAACCTGGGCCTCGATCATCTTGCTGGGCTGATTATCGTACAGGTTGGCCGATACGAGAATGATAGGCAAGTCGAGAAGTCCCCGCTGGCGAATGGCCTTTGCGGTTTGCCAGCCGTCCATGTCATCCATGGAAATATCAAGCAAAATCGCGTCGGGCACGCTGTCTTGCAGGGTGTCAAGGCACTCGCTGCCACTGGCAGCCTCGTGCATCGTGAATCCGAGTGGGCGCAGCAAGGCCGCCAACATCTGACGCTGGTCAGGCTGATCGTCCACGGCCAGCAGCGTCAGCCGCTTGCCAACGTAGCCGGAAACGGGCCCGAGTGTTTGCGTAAGCGGACCTGGGTCAGAGGTGCCGGGCAGGTAAAGTCGCACGCGAAACGTGCTGCCGACACCTTGTTTGCTGGTCATGGAAAGGTCGCCGCCCATCATCGAGGTCAACAGTCCGGTGATGGTCAGGCCCAGGCCTGTTCCGGGTTCACCTCGCTTGCGTGCCGCGCCACCACGTTCGAACGGCAGGAATATGCGTTGCTGGTCCAGCGGGGCGACCCCCACGCCGGTGTCCTCGATGCTGAACTGCAGAACCTCCGATCGGGCATCCACATGCAGCGTCACACGTCCTGCGTCAGTAAATTTTATTGCGTTGCCAAGCAAATTGATCAGCACCTGGGTCAATCGCTTGGCATCGCCCTTGACCCAGTCGCGCATGGTTCCCTGCACCACATATTCAAATTCAAGTCCCCGGGCCTGAGCCTGCGGGCGCACCATGCGGACCAGTTCATCAAGCAACAGCGGCAATGGCACCGGAGCGGTTTCCAGCCGCAGCCGACCCGACTCGATATGGGCCAGGTCGAGCAAGTCATCCACCAGGCCTGCCATGTGCACACCGCTGCGCTGCACTGTTTGCAGGGATTCACGCTGTGTGCGTTTCAGCGAGGAATCTTTGAGCAAAATCTGCAGGTAACCCAGGATGCTGTTGAGCGGCGTGCGTAACTCGTGCGTCATGCCAGCCACATAGCGTGTCTTGGCTCGGTTGGCGTATTCGGCCAGCTCTTTTGCCGCTTGCAGGGCGACGTCAGTGCGGCGCAGGGTTTCGACCTCGCGCTGCAACAGCCGGCTTTGCGCATTGGATTCTTCCTGGGCCAGACGCCGACTTTCGTTGATGAGCACTACCCACCAGCTACATACTGCGATCACCAGCAACATCATCATCGACACTTTGGTGACGATGCTGGTCTGCAGACTATGGGGACTGAGATCGGTTGGCCCGTCCTGCGTCAGCGCGATGCCCATGACGGTCGCAAGCACCAGAGAGAGCGACAGAAAGACAACCAGGAATCGTCCCGCTCGCGACTTGAACCGCTCGGATATCGAGTTGGGCAGGACATGCATCATCCAGCCCGATACTTGCTCGTCGAGCCGGGAGCCGACCTTGCAGGAATCATGGCAACGCGAGTCGAGTGTGCAGCATAGTGAGCAGATGGGCGCGCCGTACGCCGGGCAGTGCGCCATGTCGGGTGCTTCGAAGTGATTTTCGCAAACACTGCACTGAACGATTTTTGAGGTGTTGGTGAGTGTCGGCGCGCGCCGCGCGATGTACCAACGACCGTGCGTGAGCCAGGCAATCACTGGTGACAGCACAAAAGAGATGCACAAGCCAAGGAAGGGGGCGAACGCCTTTGAAGTTTCGCCGAGCAGGCCGCTGTAGGCAACCAGTGCGACAGTGGCCGCGATGAGCGTGGCACCGATGCCGACGGGATTGAGGTCGTACAGGTAGGCGCGCTTGAACTCCAGCCCTTTGGGAGACAAGCCCAAGGGCTTGTTGATCACGAGGTCGGCAACAATGGCGCCAATCCAGGCGATGGCCACGTTGCTGTAGAGCCCCAGTACTTGTTCGAGCGCGCGAAACACGCCCAGTGTCATGAGTAGCGTGGCGATGACTACGTTGAAGACCAGCCATACAACCCGACCCGGATGGCTATGTGTCAGGCGTGCAAAGAAATTGGACCAGGCAAGGGAACCGGCGTAGGCATTGGTGACATTGATTTTGACCTGGGACAGGATCACGAACAGAGCCGTGATGGCGACGACCCACACCGGGTCGCGAAACACATAGGAGAAACCTGCCATATACATGCGCGTGGGTTCGCTGGCCAGTTCTCCGGGCAATTGCTGCTGCAACACCAGGAAAGCCAGGAAAGCTCCGCCGAGCATTTTGGCTCCGCCTGGGATAATCCAGCCAGGTCCTGCGATCACGACCGCCGCCCACCAGCGCCAACGATTCTTTTCAGTTTTCTCGGGCAGGAATCGCAGGTAATCGACCTGTTCGCCAATTTGAACGACCAGTGAACAGGCGACTGTGCAGGCCGCGCCGAACATCAGCCAGTTGAAATCGCTGTTGCCTGATATCTGGCCGCTCAGGCCCATGAAGTCCGTGAAGGCGCCTGGATCTTTGATGGCGATGGCGACATACGGGCAGACCAGCAGCAGCAGCCAGAGTCCTTGTGTCCAGATCTGCAGCCTGGAGATGAGCGTGATGCCGCGCAATACGAGCGGGATGATCACCAGCGCACTGATGATGTAGCACCAGACGATGGGCCAGTCCAGGTAGAGCTTGAGCGCCAAGGCCATGATGGCGGCCTCAAGCGCGAAAAATATGAAGGTGAATGCCGCGTAAATCAGGGAGGTGATGGTCGATCCGACGTACCCGAAGCCGGCACCGCGCGTGAGCAAGTCGATGTCGACGCCATAGCGGGCGGCGTAATAGCTGATCGGCAGGCCAGTGAGGAAGGTCACTAGTGCGACCGCAAGAATGGCCCACATGGTGTTGGTGAACCCGTAATTGAGCACCATCACGGCGCCAATGGCCTCGAGGGCCAGGAACGACACGCCGCCCAGCGCGGTATTGGCCACGCGCCACTCAGACCATTTACGGAAGGACCGTGGGGTATAGCGCAGCGCGTAGTCTTCAAGCGACTCGTCAGCCACCCAGGCGTTGTATTCGCGTCTGATGCGGATGATTTTCTGGTTTGCAGTGGTCACAGGTTGGGTTCCAGTCCTGGCCGGCAGCCGGCAGGTGTCGACGGATTGCTACGGCTGCGCGCGACGCACGATCAGCAAGCCCTGATTATAGGAGCGGCGTGCCTGCCCGGGGACCGGGTGAGGCCGGATACGTTGTTTGACGTATTTGGATTGCGCACTGCAGCAAGCAGAATGCATTCACAGCGTCCGTTTGTTAATTGGTCTGTCAACCCCAGGAGCACATTTCATGAAAAAGCATCCTTTTGATTTCACCCCGAGTGCCAGTCGTCGTCAGGTTTTGCAGGGTATTGTAGGGATGGCGCTCGCCGCGGCCACCATGCGCGCCGGCGCCCAAAAACTGCCCACGTCGGCAGTCAACACAACCAAACTGGCTGTGACCGATACGGAAGTGACCGTTGGTCAACTTCACTCGGCAACGGGCACGATGGCGATTTCCGAAACGGGCTCGATCCAGGCAGAACAGCTTGCGATTGACCAGATCAACGCCATGGGCGGTGTGCTGGGTCGCCAGATCAAGGTGATCAAGGAAGACGGCGCCTCTGACTGGCCAACGTTTGCCGAAAAAGCCAAAAAACTGCTGGTCAATGACCACGTCGCGACTGTGTTCGGTTGCTGGACGTCCGCTTCGCGCAAAGCCGTATTGCCAATTTTCGAGAAAGAAAATGGCATGTTGTATTACCCAACTTTCTATGAAGGCCTCGAGGAAAGCAAGAACGTCATCTACACCGGACAGGAAGCGACACAGCAGATTCTGTGGGGCCTGGACTGGGCTGCCAAGGAAAAAGGCACCAAGAGCTACTTCCTGGTCGGTTCCGACTACATCTGGCCACGCACGTCGATGAAAATCGCGCGCAAGCACATCGAAAACGTGCTCAAGCAGAAAGTCGTGGGTGAAGAATATTACCCACTGGGCAACACCAACTTTAACTCGCTGATCAACAAGATCAAGGCTGCCAAGCCCGATCTGATCTATGCAGCAGTCGTGGGCGGCAGCAATGTGGCCTTCTACAAACAGCTCAAGGCCGCCGGCATCACTGCCGACAAGCAAAAACTGCTGACGATCTCGGTTACGGAAGATGAGTTGCTCGGAATCGGTGGCGAGAACACGGCTGGCTTCTTCTCGTGCATGAAGTACTTCCAGTCCCTGGACAACGACAACAACAAGAAATTTGTTGCCGCGTTCAAGGAAAAGTATGGTCCCAAGTCGGTGATCGGCGATGTGACGCAAGCCGCTTACCTGGGTCCCTGGCTCTGGAAGTTCACGGTCGAGAAAGCCGGCAGCTTCGATGTGGACAAGATCGCTGCCGCCTCGGCAGGTATCGAGTTCCTTGGCGCGCCTGAAGGCTACGTCAAGATCGACACCAACCACCACCTCTGGAGCAAGGCACGTATTGGTCAGATGTTGCCCGATGGCCAGTTCAAAGTCGTGGCCGAGTCGCCCGAGTTGATCAAACCCGATCCATTCCCCAAGGGTTATCAGTAAGCAGTTGTCGGTTAACGCTAGCGTCAAGGAAGAATGATGGAACTGTCTGAAATGCTCAATATTGCCCTGATGCAGGGCTTCGCAGGTCTGAGCCTGTTTGCTGTGCTGCTCCTGATGGGGCTCGGCCTGGCGATCATTTTCGGTCAGATGGGTGTGATCAACATGGCTCACGGTGAGTTCATGGCGATTGGTGCCTACACAGTCTTCCTTGGCTCGACGTTGACTGAGAAGTACGCGCCGGACTTCATGCCGGCCTACTTCCCGTTTGCCATTCTGGCTGCCTTTGTATTTGCGTTCATAGGTGGCTGGATTGCCGAGTGGGCGCTTATTCGTCATTTGTATAAGCGTCCACTGGATACCCTGCTGGCGACCTGGGGCCTGAGCCTGGGTCTCCAGCAGGTGTTCCGCACGTTTATCAGTCCCAAGGAAGTGAGTCCGACTCTGCCTGAATGGCTGATGGGTTCCTGGGCACCTCAGGAAGGCCTGGATATTCCGATCAATGGCATGTTTGTGATGGCGCTCACGCTGCTGGTGACTGCCAGCGTCATGATCGCGCTGTACAGAAGTCGCTGGGGCCTGCGGGTTCGCGCCACAGTGAGCAATCGTCCGATGGCCAACGCAATCGGCATCAATACCAAAAAGACAGACCAACTGACATTCGCAATTGGCTGCGGCATCGCCGGGATTGCCGGCGCCGCTTTTACAACCATCGGCTCGACCGGGCCGACATCTGGATCTCTTTACATCGTGGATGCATTCCTGGTGGTCACCTTTGGTGGTGCTGCCAGCTTACTGGGTACTGCGGCGTCGGCCTTCGGCATCGCTCAGATCCAGTCCATCAGTGAGTTCTTCATGACTGGTTCGATGGCAAAGGTTTTTACGCTGTCGTTCATCGTGATCGTCCTGATGATTCGGCCTCAGGGGTTGTTTGCCTCCAAGGTTCGTCGCTAATCCACACTGCTTTTCGGAGATCAATGTCATGAATAGTTTAAAGACTCTGCTCAAGCAACCAGGCGTGCTGAGTATCGCAATCCTGTCGGTCATCCTGCTGGTTGTATTCCCGGTTGCCCTGGACAACTTTCGCCTGAACCTGGTTGGAAAATATCTCACCTACGCCTTTGTCGCCATCGGCCTCGTCGTGCTGTGGGGCTGGGGCGGGGTGCTCAGTCTGGGTCAGGGCGTGTTCTTCGGCCTGGGTGGGTATGCCATGGCCATGTTCCTGAAACTCGAAGCGTCCGATCCGATCACCACCAAGATTCAGTCAACGCCAGGCATTCCGGACTTCATGGACTGGAATCAGATCACTGCGCTGCCAATTTGGTGGATACCTTTCAAGAGTTTGACCTTTTCCCTGATCGCCGTCGTCGTCCTGCCCATGCTATTGGCGTTCATTGTCAGCTATGCAATGTTCAAGCGTCGTGTCGGTGGCGTCTACTTTGCCATCATTACCCAGGCCGTGGCACTGATCGTCACCACACTGATCATTGGCTTGCAAGGGTACACGGGCGGTGTCAACGGCATGACTGACCTTAAGACCATCCACGGCTGGGATACACGCGATGACTCCTCCAAGATCATTCTGTATTACGCCTGCTCAGTGACGCTGTTGATTTGCGTCATGCTTGGCACCTGGCTGCAGCGCAGCAAGTTCGGCACACTTTTGCTGGCCATGCGTGACAAGGAAGATCGCGTGCGGTTTTCCGGCTACGACGTGTCGATGTTCAAGGTGGCTGCATTTTGCCTGGCCGCCGGTGTGTCTGGCATTGGTGGTGCGTTCTTCGCCTTGCAGGTTGGCTTCATGTCGCCGTCGTTCGTGGGCATTGTCCCGTCGATTGAACTGGTCATCCTCTGCGCGGTCGGTGGTCGGTTAAGTCTGGTTGGTGCCGTCTACGGTGCGCTGCTGGTCAACGCGAGCAAGACACTCTTTTCCGAAAGCTTTCCTGACATGTGGCTGTTCCTGATGGCCGCCCTGTTCATAGGTGTGACGATGGCGTTCCCCTACGGGCTGGCCGGTCTGTTCGAGTCGCATGTCAAACCCTGGTGGAACCGACGCGCACACGAGCGGCACATGATCAAGCAGCGTTTGGTCGAGATCGAAGCCGCAGCAGAGCGCGAACCCCAACTCGATGCCGACATGCGCACCGCCTCTGCCATCGCCGTGCAGTCAGATAGCCCGGCAGGTCTTGTCATCAGAAGGAGCGCGCCATGAGCAGCAGCACTGATTTTGTTCTGGCCGTTGAGGACTTGACGGTTTCCTTTGATGGGTTCAAAGCCATCGATAGTCTGAATCTGTATGTCGACAAGAACGAGTTGCGTGTCATCATCGGGCCCAACGGCGCAGGCAAGACGACCTTGCTTGACCTGATTTGCGGGAAAACGCGGGCCAGTGAGGGCAGCATCAAGTTCAAGAACGAAGAAATGACGGTCTTGCCGGAATTTGCCCGCGTGCGACGTGGCATTGGTCGCAAGTTCCAGACACCATCCATTTATGAAAACTTGTCTGTGTTCCAGAACCTCGAGGTGTCGTTTCCGAGGGGGCGTTCTGTTGTTGGCGCAATGTTTTTCAAATGCACGGATGACGTCAAGGAGCGTGTCGACGGGGTTGCCAGGGAAATCGGCCTGATCGAGATGCTGGGCATGGAGGCGGGCTTGTTGTCCCACGGGCAAAAGCAGTGGCTTGAAATCGGCATGCTGCTGATGCAGGAGCCCGAGCTCCTGATGCTCGATGAGCCGATAGCCGGAATGAGCGTGCGCGAGCGCGAACTGACCGCCGAACTGCTCAAGCGTATTTCAAACAACCGGTCCGTCATCGTGATCGAACACGATATGGAGTTTGTCAAGAAAATTGCCCACAAGGTGACGGTTATGCACCAGGGCAAGATTCTCGCTGAAGGATCGATGGACAAGGTCCAGAACGATCCGGCAGTCATTGAAGTTTATCTCGGACACTAAGGAGACCTGTGATGCTTAGCGTGAAAGATCTCCACGTCGCTTATGGCCAGAGCGAAGCCCTGCACGGCATATCCCTGGAGGCCGGCAAGCAGGAAACGGTCGCCATCATGGGTCGTAATGGCATGGGCAAGACCACTTTTTTTAAAAGCCTGATGGGACTGTTGCCGGCTAAAAGCGGCTCGATATCTGTTAACGGTCAGGACATTACGCGTGACGAGAGCTATCGCCGCGTCGCCAAGGGCATTGCCTATGTTCCCCAGGGCCGCATGATATTTCCGACCTTGACCGTTGAGGAGAACATTCAGACTGGCCTGGAAAACTCGAAAGATCACGTCATCCCCGAGGAAATCTATGCGCTGTTCCCCGTCCTGTGGGACATGCGCGCGCGCAAGGGCGGCAACCTGTCCGGTGGTCAGCAACAGCAACTTGCGATTGCGCGGGCGCTTGTGACGGAGCCGAAGGTTTTGTTGCTCGATGAGCCAACGGAAGGTATCCAGCCATCCATCATCAAGGATATCGCCAAGGCCTTGAATGAAATTCGAAGAATGCGCGGCATCACCATCATCGTATCCGAACAGGTGCTGAGTTTTGCCCTGGAGGTCGCGGATCGTCTGTTTGTTATCGAGGGCGGACGCCTGGTGTATGAAACCTCGCACTCGGATTCGGATGTTGGCCGGATCAAACAATACCTGTCGGTCTGAATCGTTTTGTACTGCATGCATTGCCGTGTCATTCGTTTTTGTTCCAAACCCCGTTCAGTCATTTAAAGAGGTGCACCATGCCCGAAACTCTCATTTCAGTTGACCTCAAGCAGTCGCCCTACGACAACCCCAAGATTCATAATCGCTGGCACCCCGATATCCCCATGGCTTGCTGGGTCAAGCCGGGCGATGATTTCGTGCTCGAGACCTTTGACTGGACAGGCGGCTTCATCAAGAACGACGACAGCGCGGATGACGTGCGCGACATTGACTTGTCAACTGTGCACTTTCTGTCGGGCCCCGTTGGCGTCACAGGTGCCGAGCCAGGTGACTTGCTGGTGGTCGAACTGCTCGACATCGGCGCCAAGGACGATAGCCTTTGGGGTTTCAACGGTTTCTTTAGCAAGAACAATGGTGGTGGCTTCCTGACTGAACATTTTCCCAGCGCGCAGAAGTCCATCTGGGACTTCCATGGCATGTTCACGACCAGCCGTCACATCCCAAATGTGAAATTCGCGGGCCTGATTCACCCCGGCCTGATTGGTTGTCTGCCCGACCAGAAAATGCTCGACGAGTGGAACAAGCGCGAGATCGATTTCATCGCGACGGAACCTGACCGCGTGCCGCCTCTTGCCAACCCACCGTTTGCAAAAACGGCGCATACCGGCCAGGCGACGGGTGCCGTCAAGGACAAGATCGCGGCCGAAGGTGCCCGTACTGTGCCTCCGCGCGAGCACGGCGGCAACTGCGACATCAAAGATCTGTCGCGCGGTTCCAAAGTCTACTTCCCTGTCTACGTTGACGGCGCAGGCTTGTCTGTCGGCGATTTGCACTTTAGCCAGGGCGATGGTGAAATCACCTTCTGCGGTGCCATCGAGATGGCCGGCTGGGTGCATATGAAAGTTGAGATCATCAAGGGTGGCATGGCCAAGTACGGCATCAAGAATCCGATTTTCAAACCCAGCCCGATCACACCGCATTACAACGACTACCTGATCTTTGAAGGCATCTCAGTCGACGAAAAAGGTCAGCAGCATTACCTGGATGTTCAGGTTGCCTACCGCCAGGCTTGCCTGAACGCGATTGAATACATGACCAAGTTCGGGTACTCACGCGCGCAAGCCTATTCAATCCTCGGTACGGCTCCCGTGCAAGGGCATATCAGTGGCGTCGTTGATATCCCGAACGCGTGCGCAACGCTGTGGTTGCCCACCCAGATCTTTGACTTTGATATCAATCCCAACGCAAACGGTCCGACCAAATTGGTGACGCCGGGTATTGACATGCCTTTGTCGCTGGATCTGTAAATTAAACTGACTGCAAAAGGAGCCCCGCATGCCTATTTATGATTATTCCTGCGCGTCATGCGGGAGCTTCGACGCACTGCGATCCACCCGTGATCGCGATATGCCGGCAGTTTGTCCGGATTGCGGGGGGCAAGCTCCCCGCGCATTTTCGTTCGGTGCCAAACTGGCTTGCGTTGACTCGGTCACCCGTCGTGCAATTGAAACCAATGAACGCGCCGCGAACGTGCCGATCTCGTCGCGTGACAAGGACAGCTATATGCGTCTGCGCCACCCGTCTGGTTGCGGCTGTTGTTCGACCTCGGCAAAGAAATCTAATACCCGCACGTTGTCAAACGGCAACAAGATGTTTGCGGGAACGCGTCCCTGGATGATCAGTCACTAGACGTCCTGAAGCGACTGAGTCAGCGATTCAGTCGCCCGCTATTTCCCTGAGTTTTTCCAGGAATAGCAGTTCGCCTTGGTTGACTCGCGCGTGCCAGTCCTCGCCCGAGGACGCGTTGGCATCATCCGTGATGTATTTGAACGACATCCACGGAATGCCGTGATGGTGGGCGACGACGGCGATCGCGAACAGTTCCATATCGACCACATCAATGCCCTGGTCATGCAGCCACACATCCTTGCTGGTCACAAAGCTGTCGCCCGTGCCGCAAGTATGGCTGCCGCGACCTGAAAAATATTCGTGAGGCTTTTCGCAAAAAGGAACGCGCCCGCGAGGGGACAGCGGCTCGGCGATCATGTCGCGCTGGATGACTTTTGCAATATCGAGCAGGCCTTCAAGCCCCGCGCTGACGCGCCCGACGGTTCCGAAATTGATGATCCGTGAGGGTTGACAGGACTGGATCGCCTGGATCGTCGCCATGGTTGCGTTAATTTTTCCAACGCCCGAGTACACGATCCTGACATGATCAGGAAGTTTTCCATGGTCAAGCTCCATGGGCAAAGCGGTGATCACAATGATGTCGGATTTCATGCGCACGGGGGTGCCTCAGGCGTCATGTTCTTTTTCTGAGCCCCCATTGGAGCTGCGCACGCCGAGTAGCCGCCCCATCAAGACTTCCATCGGGCCGCCAAGGATCAGCGTGATCATGATCGCCGCCAGGGCGAGTCCACCCAGCAGGATATTGCCGGCACCCGCCGCCGCGCCGAGCATTGCGCAGGCCCAGATACTCGCCGCGGTGGTGAGACCATGGATGTGGCGGGAATTTTCCCGGATGATGACGCCCGCGCCGAGAAAGCCTATGCCCGTCACCAAGCCCTGTATGACCCGGCTATGGGATTGGGCATCACTGCCCACGTGACTCTCGACCAGAATCATCGCGACCGCGGCACCCAGGGAAACCAGTGAATGTGTGCGTACACCGGCAGATTTGTGATGCAGCCAGCGGTTAAGCCCCAGAATCATGCCAGCCAGCATGGCCAGGCCAAGGCGAAAGACGATGTCCAGCGTCGCGTCGGGTAGCACTGTCAGCATATTGTTTGGAAAATATTCGCGAAAAAGTGAACGCGATCCTCACGTTGGAAAGATTCAGAACAGTCCAATAATACGCCCGCTGTCGTCAATGTCGATTGAATTGGCCGCTGGCACAGCAGGGAGCCCTGGCATGGTCAGGATGTTGCCACACACCATCACGACAAATTCCGCGCCTGCCGACAGCCTGACCTCGCGGATGTCGACGGTATGGTCGCTTGGCGCCCCGCGCAGCGTGGCGTCGGTTGAAAAAGAATATTGGGTCTTGGCAATGCAGACCGGCAAGCGTCCATAGCCTTGGCGTTGCAACATTTCAATATGCGTGCGCACGGCGGGCTTGGCCGAGATGGACGAGGCGCCATAGATTTTCGTGGCAATGGTGGTCGCTTTTTGCCACAGGGTGTCTTCGTCTTTGTACAGGTATTTAAAATGACTCGGTTGATCGCAGAGTTTGACCACAACCTGCGCAAGTTCCGTGGCGCCGGCGCCGCCTTCGGCCCAGTGGCGCGCCAGGATGACTTCGGCACCCAGGTCTTGCGCCGCCGCTTTGAGCAACGCGATTTCGGCCACGGTGTCCTGGCTGCGGTGGTTGATGGCGACTACGCAGGGCAGGCCAAAGTTCTCGCGGATGTTAAAGACGTGCCGTTCAAGGTTGACGAGCCCGAGGCGCAACGCCTCAAGGTTTTCGATGCCCGCATCCCGCACTTCCACACCGCCATGGTATTTAAGGGCGCGCACGGTCGCGACGATGACCACTGCCGCTGGCTCAAGGCCGGACTTGCGACACTTGATGTCGACGAATTTTTCCGCGCCAAGGTCTGCGCCGAAGCCGGCTTCGGTCACGACGTAGTCGGCAAGTTTCAGGGCGGTTGAAGTGGCCAGCACCGAATTGCAGCCGTGGGCGATGTTGGCGAAGGGACCGCCATGGACAAAGGCGAGATTGTTTTCCAGTGTCTGGACGATGTTGGGCGCCAGCGCGTCTTTGAGCAGCGCAGCCATCGCGCCATCGGCCTGCAGATCGCGGGCAAGAATCGGCATGTTGTCGATTGAGTAACCAATCACAATGCGGCCGAGTCGGTTTTTAAGGTCTCTCAGGCTGGTCGAGAGACAGAAAATCGCCATGATTTCGGAAGCGACCACAATGTCGAAGTGATCTTCGCGCGGGAAGCCATTGGTGACCCCGCCCAGGCCTGCCACGATATTGCGCAACGCGCGATCGTTCAGGTCCATGACGCGACGCCAGGTGACCCGGCGGATGTCGATGCCAAGCACGTTGCCATGGTGGATGTGGTTGTCGATCAGGGCAGCAAGCAGGTTGTTGGCAAGGGCGATGGCATTGAAGTCGCCGGTAAAGTGCAGGTTGATGTCTTCCATCGGGATGACTTGCGCCAGCCCGCCGCCGGCCGCGCCGCCTTTCATGCCGAACACCGGCCCGAGGGATGGCTCGCGCAGGCATATGATGGCGCGTCGACCGATATGGTTCAGCGCATCACCCAGGCCGACCGTCGTGGTGGTCTTGCCCTCGCCGGCGGGTGTCGGTGAAATGGCGGTCACCAGGATCAGCTTGCCGTTGGGGCGATCCGCGAGAGAGGCGATGTAATCGAGCGACAACTTGGCCTTATAGCGGCCATAGGGTTCGAGGCATTCGGGGGGGATCCCGGCTCGCTGGCCGGCCAGATCGACGATGGGCAGTTTGGTTGCGGTCTGGGCGATTTCAATGTCACTGCGCATCAGGAAGTCTCAGGATAACGGCTGGAAATATCGTGCTTCATCATACCTGCACCGGGCAAGGGTGCAAGACCTGGTCGGCAATATTTAACGCTGGACCGACTTGGGAAAAGAGTCAACCAAAAACACCTTGAAAAAAGGGCGTATCTCCGATTCAATTGGACCGGCACGGTGTGTTGCCGCATAAAAATAACTTTAATCCGTCAAGGAGACATCCATGAATAGATTTTCCGCAAGGGCGGGGGCCGCCGTAGTGGTTGCCTTGCTGTGTGCCGCACAGGGGGCGTTTGCACAGGCGGACAAGCCGGCTGGCACGCTGTCAGGCGCGATGGCTGACGGCTTTGTCCAGGGGTTTTCAAGGGCACGATTGGCCAATATCTCAACCGCGATGAATGCGCAGGTTCAACAGGGCATGTTTCCCGGCGCTGTCACCCTGATCGCGCGCAATGGCAAAGTTGTGCACTATGAAGCGCATGGCTACCTGGATGCCGCCAAGACCAAACCCATGCCCAAGGACGCGCTGTTTCGCCTGGCCTCGATGACCAAGCCCATTGTCACCGCAGCCGCGATGATGCTGGTCGAACAGGGCAAGCTCAATCTGAACGATCCGCTCACCAAGTGGTTGCCGGAACTCCGGGACCTGAAGGTTGAGACCGCTGAGGGTGATGTGGCGCTTGATCGTCCGATCTGGGTGCAGGATGTCATGCGTCATACGGCAGGGTTTGTGTATGGCGGCGGTACCACGTCGCCTCGTATCAAGAAGTTGTATGCCGAACTCAACATCGAAGCGCGCGAGACCGACATTACTTCTGGCGAGATGCTCAAGAATTTGGCGCAGATCCCGTTGGCGCACCAACCGGGGACGTTCTGGGAGTATTCAATCGCCGTGGACGTGCTTGGAATATTACTTGAACGGGTTGAAAAAAAGCCGCTTGATACGATTCTCAGCGAGCTGTTGTTTGTTCCCCTCGGGATGAAGAACACCACCTGGTGGGTGCCACCGGCGCAACAAGGTCGAATCGCCCAAGCGCTGGATGCCGACCCGCTCAAGGCGGAGATGCTCAAGGGCTATCGCCAAACCTACAGCCCGCGTGACAAGAGCTATTTCAAGGGCGGGGCGGGGCTGGTGGGCACTGCAAGCGACTATCTGCGGTTTGCTCAGATGATGGTCAATGGCGGTGAACTGGACGGCAAGGTATACCTGTCGCGCAAGACGGTTGAGTTCATGCTGTCCCAGCATACTGTTGGCATGGGTGGCAGCACCATTGCCACGACGGGCCCGGGTTACGGCTTTGGACTGGGCTTTGGTGTGCGTCGGGACGAGGGCATGGCCTGGGTGCCGGGTTCCAAAGGCGATGCGATGTGGGCAGGTGCCTGGGGCACCAGTTTCTGGATCGATCCGAAAGAAAAACTGGTCGGTATCCTGATGGCGCAAGGGCCATCGAACCGCACGCACTCACGGATGCTTTACAAGGACCTGGTGTACGGGGCGCTGATCAAGTAATCAGCGCTACTGCAATCGAGTGTGATCATGCTGGACCACCTCTTTCATCCGCGCGAGTTCCGCGCGGATGTGCAGAGTGAAATCTTCCGGGGTGCCGCCGATGGGGTCTGCGCCCTCGCTGGCGAGTTGAGCACGAACGCCAGGCTGGTCAAGTGCCTGTTGTGTGGCGGCGTTGATCCTGTTGATGACCTCGGGCGGCGTACCGGCAGGTGCCAGCAGCCCGTACCATGAACCTGCCCGGTAATCGGGTAGCCCGGACTCTGCAAGGGTTGGGACCTCAGGCAACAGTGCTGCGCGTGTCGGACTGGTCACGGCCAGCGGGCGCAGCTTTCCCGCTTTGATCTGCGGCATGATGGCCACCACGCTGCTAAACATCATTTCCACCCGGCCGGACAAGAGATCATTGAGTGCCGGCGACAGTCCTTTATAAGGAACATGCACCAGGTCAAGTCCTGCCGTGGTTTCAAACATGACGGCGGCGATCTGCGCTGAGCTGCCGTTTCCGTTGGAAGCGTAGTTCACTTGGCCCGGATGGGTACGGGCCAGCGTGATCAGTTCCTCGACCGTGTTGACTGGCACGGAAGGATGCACCACAAGCACTGAGGGCGCCGAGGCAATCAGGATGATCGGCTGAAAATCTTTCAAGGCGTCGTAGGGTAGATTTTGGATCAGCACGGGGTTGACTGCCAGACTCCCGACCCCGCCCAGGAACAGCGTGTAGCCATCGGGAGCGGCCTTGGCTGCGGCCTCGGCACCGACGACACCACCGGCGCCTGGTCGGTTATCGACAATAACCTGCTGGCCCAGCGCGCGCGAGAGTTGCTGTGCGACGACGCGGGCAACCGAGTCATTGCCGCCTCCGGCGGCGAAGGGCACAATCAGTCGGACGGCTTTGGAAGGGTAGTCCTGTGCGCAAACTGGAACGCCAATACAAATCAACACAAGCACCGCCAGGCGACGCAGGCACCTGACGACAGGTCGAGGCAAGTCAGCGAACATTTTCCGGAGGCACTCCCTGAGAATCAATCGCACTTATCATAGTGCGAAATTTTCCGGAAAATGACTGGACTCGACGCGTTAGCCGTGCTTGCGCCTGCAGGCCGTAGCGGGTTTGCGGCCTGGCCTGGACTGGCCGCTACGCGGGGTCAGGCTCGTGCCAGGTACTTTGCCCGCATGGGTTTAAGTACCAGCAGGGCCAGGATCGCTGCAGACAAGTCCAGAACGATCATCAGGCCGAACACGGGGATCCAGCTGCCGGTGAACCCATAGACCAGGGCGGCGATCGGCCCGCCAAGGATAGAGCCAACACCTTGAGCCATGTACAGAAAGCCATAGTTGGTGGTGGCGTGTTTTTCGCCAAATGTGTCCGTCAGCGTCGAGGGGAACAGTGAGAATATTTCTCCCCAGCCAAAAAATACCACGCCCGACAGCACCACGAACATGACGGGATCCGCCCGGAAATAGAGCCATGCCATCATCGCCAGACCTTCCAGGCCGAACGCGATGAACATGGTGTTTTCACGTCCGAACCGGTCCGAAATCCAGCCAAAGAGCGGTCGGGTCAAACCGTTGGTGACGCGGTCTATCGTCAACGCAAGTGGCAGTGCCGCCATGCCCCAGACCATGGCATTGGCCACGCCGAAATCTTTGGCAAAGGCACCCATTTGCGAAATGACCATCAGCCCCGAAGTGGACATCATGGTCATCATGAAGAACATCAGCCAGAAAATCGGTGTCTTGAGCATCGCTTTTGGCGACACGCCGCTCGACGCCTGTGGGAGGATGTTGCGCACGGCGCGCGTCACGGCCTCAGGCATGCGCAGGCCTTGCGCCGCCACCAGGCCAACGACACCGATGATGTAGCCAAACACGGTCAGCGTGTGCTGGTAGCCCGAGGCGGCCAGACTCGAAGAGATCGGGAAGGTCGTCAGGATCGCACCAAAGCCGTAGCCGGCTGCCACCATGCCAACAGCAAAGCCGCGCGAAGTCGGAAACCAGCGCACCATCAGCCCCACGATGCCCACGTACACAATGCCGGTACCCAGGCCGCCCAGCAAGCCGTAGGTCAGGTAAATGCCCGTGACGGTGTGCACCTGAGCAGACAGAATCCAGCTCAGGCCAGTCAGGACTGCACCGATCGAGAGCAGCACGCGCGGACCGAAGCGGTCAACCAGGAAGCCCTGGAACGGTGAGAAAAATGTTTGCAGAACGATCAGGATGGAAAATGTGACCTGCAAGGTCGCGAGGTCAACGCCAAGTTCTCCGAGCAAGGGCTTGGTAAACAGTGCCCAGACATATTGCGGACTCGAAATGGCCATCATGCAGACCACGCCGAGCGCGAGCTGAATCCATTTTGATTTGAGCCAGCTGCCATCGTTGGGCATCGCCAGCGGGGCAGTCGCGGCTGCGTTCGTTGCGACGTTCATGGTGATCTCCGGAATACTGTTGAGGATATGAATATTGGCCAGTGCCTGTGTTCAAACAGCAATAATCGTGCCAGTCCATGACGGCAGTTTTGATCGGTCAGACACACGCGGCATGCTGTGCAAACGCCGACCATTGCGTCCGCGCATGTCCGGGTCGACGCACCAACCGGGTGCGGGGCGCTCCAGGTTCGTGCCCGCCTGGCGAATGTGTTTACACTCACTTTCCCAGCCAACACCAGAACAGACGAGATTGAGCATGAGCCCAGCCGGTCAGTACGACACCAACGCGAAACGCCTTGATCCGGATGCCCTGGTCGCGCTTGCCGCAGCCGTCTACCAGAGCGCGGGTGTTCCTTCGCACGATGCCAGGCTGGCTGCCGACACGCTGGTGCAGGCGGACTTGTGGGGGCATCAGTCCCATGGGTTGTTGCGCCTGGGGTGGTATTACGCCCGGCTGAAGTCCGGCGCCATGCAGGCCATCACGCAAACAACCCTGGAGGTCGACGCAGGTGCCGTCGCGGTGATGGATGGTCATGACGGCGTTGGCCAGGTGATTGCGCGACGTGCGGTTGACGAGGCGGTCAGTCGGGCGCGCAAGCACGGCCTGGGTGCAGTGTCCGTGCGCAACTCCAATCACTTCGGCACCTGTATGTACTACACGCGTATCGGTGCGCAACAGGGATGCGTCATGGTGCTGATGAGTAATGCGGGACCAAATATGGCTCCCTGGGGTGGCCTGCAAAAGAAAATCGGCACCAATCCGTGGTCGATCGCGGTACCCGGTGGTGCCTACGGCCCCGTCGTGATGGACATGGCCAACTCAGGTGTCGCGCGCGGCAAAATTTATCTGGCCGACAAGCGACGCGAGCAAATTCCGTCAGACTGGGCCATCGACGCGCAAGGTCGGCCGACCACGGATCCCAAGGCCGCACTCGAGGGTTTCATCCTGCCCATGGCGGGTCACAAAGGCTACGTGATGGGGGTCATGGTCGACATTCTTTCGGGTGTGTTGTCCGGCAGCAAATTCCTTGACGCGGTGCACGGGCCCTATGATCCCGTCAATCCAAGTGGCGCGGGCCACTTCATGGTGGCACTGAACGTCGCGGCGTTCCAGCCCCTGGCCGATTTTGAAGCGAAGATCAACACGTACATCACGTCGCTTAAATCCGTACCGCTGGCCCACGGGCACAGCCAGGTTTTTTATCCTGGTGAGATGGAAAAACGGGCGGATGAAAATAATCGCGCGCGCGGGCTGTTGCTGCCCGACGATACGCTGGCCGACGTCGCCAGGGTTGCGCATGAAGCCGGTGTACAGGAACGTTTGCCATTTTAAGTGGCTGACGCGGCCGTGCCGGCCACTGCGGCTAGAATAATCGCCACAACACCATTTCCCGGGCAGCTCGCTCTGCTCGGCTCACCTTACCTCACCAGGAGATCACCTTGAGTCAATCCACATCCAACCCCTCCACTGTCAAAGCCTACCTGCGTCCGATCGATCGTGACGGCCTGATGGGATTTGCTGAAAAAGGCCGTGCCGACCCGACTCGCCGCGGCACAAATAAAGTACATACCGTCACCGACGGTCAATACCGCACGCTCAGCTATGTGGGCAATCACTTGCCCGTCGTGGTCGACGAACCGCCACACCTGTTTGGCGAGGATACGGCACCGGCTCCGGGCGAAATGGTGCTGGCGTCGCTGGGTGGTTGCCTGGCCGTCGGCATCACAGCGGTCGCGACGTGGAAACAAGTCAAGCTGACCAAGCTCGAACTGTTCCTCGAGGGCGACATCGGCAACCCTGCGGCATGGGGCGCGGGCGGCGCAGAGATGCAACCAGCCCAGATGGGTTTTCAGGATATCCGCGTCAAGGTTGTGATCGAGGGTGATGCTACACGCGAGGTGCTCGATGAAATCGTCAAGCATGCAAACTTATACTCGCCGGTCGCCAATTCCATGCGCAATCCCATCGCGTTCACCATCGGACTGGCGGACTAACCCCTTGCAGTTTCTATCGATCCCTTGAGCGTGCGTGATGATCATCGTTGAAACCACTTCCCCTCAGTCCGATCCGCGCACCCCTGGTGCGGTCATGCTGCGCGTGACCGCGATTGCTGATGGTCCGTTGGCTGAGGCAGCTTTTCGTATCGATCACGAAAGGCTGTATCCGCTGGAGATCATGGCGTCGCTGGCCCAGGCGGGTGCCTTTGGTGCGCACCTGGATCGCAACGGTGGTAACTTCGGACTGGCGATCGACGCCATGCGCGCAGTCAGTCGACGTTGTGGCGCCACAGGTTTTCTGTCCTGGTGCCATGACGTTTGCGGCTTGTATATGGAACAGTCCGGCAACCCGGCGTTAACCGGGCAGGTGCTCGAGCGCCACGTGTCGGGCCAGACGTTTGGCGGGACGGCTTTGTCCAATCCGATGAAGACGTTCGCGGGCATTGAAAAAATGCTGCTGCGCGCGACCAAGGTGCCTGGCGGGTATCGCGTGAGCGGTGCCCTGCCATGGGTGAGTCATATCGCTCCCGGACAGTACTGTGGCGCAATTGCGGGCGTCGTGCGCGACGATGGTTCGACTTCGCACGAAATCATGTTTTTGCTCCGCTGCACCCCGGAAGTCGTGCTGCGCCATTGTCCCGAGTTCTCGGGCATGGAAGGCACGAGTACCTGGGGCGTGCGGCTCGATCAGTTCTTTGTCGGACAGGATGACCTGATTGCCGATCCTGCCAAACCCTTCATCGCCCGGATACGTGCGGCATTCATTCTGCTGCAAACGGGCATGGCAATCGGGATCGCGCAAGGCAGTATTGATTCCATGCTGGAAGTTGAACCGTTGCTTGGACACGTCAACCAGTTCTTGCACGACCGGCCCGATGCCTTGCAGGCTGAATTTGACGAGTTGGGTGAGCGGGTCGCAACGCTTGCGCTGACGCCCTATGACGGCAGCAAGGACTATTTGCTGGCTGTGCTGGATGTGCGCACACACGGGGCTGAGTTCGTGCTGCGCGCGACGCAGTCGGCCCTCATGCACCAGGGCGCGCGCGGATACCTGATCCACTCGGCACCACAGCGCCGGATCCGCGAGGCGCATTTTGTTGCCATCGTGACGCCAGCCATCAAGCACCTGCGCTGGGAAATGGCCAGACTCTTGAAAGAGGAATTGCCGGCATGAGTCTGGTCGCCTGGAAGCAGTTCATCTGCCGTGCCTGTGGCCTGATCTACGATGAAGAAAAAGGCGATCCTGATAGTGGCTTGCCACCCGGAACCCGTTTCCAGGATATCCCGCCGGATTGGGTCTGCCCGTTGTGCGGAGTCGTCAAGGCTGATTTTGAACCGTACGAGCACGCCGAGGGACTGGCGGTGCCCGTGGCGCGCAAGGCCATCGTCGCACGCGGCACGGGTGTCGTGATTGTCGGTGCCGGCCATGCCGGCTGGGCCGTTGCCCAGGCGCTGCGCGCGCTGGATGCGGACGTGCCGATCACGATTGTCTCGGCGTGCCAGGGTGACCGATATCTGAAGCCCGAATTGTCCATCGCGATGAGTCGTGGCGCCACGCGCGACACACTGGTGCGCGAATCGGCCGCCGAGGCGTCGCAAAGGCTTGGCCTGCGATTGGTGCCCGAAACATTCGTGGTTGGACTGTCACCGGCGTTGCACCAGCTTCGCACGACGCGCGGCACCGTGCGGTACACGCACCTGGTCCTTGCCCAAGGCGCCCGGCCGGTAACGCTCGACGCACTCCCGGCGGCACTTTGCTGGCGCATCAATGATCTGGCGGGCTGGAGTGGCCTGCACCAGAAACTGAGTCATGGCAGGCGACATATTGCGATTGTTGGCGCCGGCATGGTGGGCTGTGAACTTGCCGATGACTTTGCACGCGCGGGCCACCAGATCACGTTGATGGACATTCAGGCTCTGCCACTGGCGGCATTGTTGCCTGACGAGGCTTCACAGCGCCTGCGGGTCAGTCTTGAGCATGCGGGCGTGCGCTTCCTGGGTTCAGTCAAGGTTTTGGGGGTTCGCTGCAGTGAGGTGGGCACCAAGACCATCACGACCGCGTGTGGCAAGACCATATCGGCCGATGAGATTGTTGCCGCCACGGGACTCGTCACGGAATCTTGGCTGGCCGAACGTGCCGGTCTGACCTTTGATCGCGGCATCGTGGTGGATCCCTGTACTTTGCGAACAAGCGCCGCCGAGGTGTATGCCCTGGGCGACTGTGTCAGCATTCATGGCGCGCCGTGTCGATTGATCGAACCCATCAGCAAGCAGGCCAGCGCAATCGCGCATGAGATTTTGGGTCAACCTCATGCCGGGTATGTGCATAGCCAGCCTGTGATCAGACTCAAGACAAAATCACTGCCGATCTTGTTGCATGGTGTGCCACACCGAGAGGGCGCGTGGGAAATTGTCGAGGACCACGACGATTTCCTGACCATGCGCCAGATGCACGACCAACAACTGGTGGCGACGCTGGAGGTGGGACAAGTTCAGCCACACGCTGTCTAGACTCGTGCGGGCTGCCGGGCGAGTTCACGATGATCTTGAGCTAACGGGTGTTGCGGGGCGCTCCAGCCTGAACCAGAGCGCATACAGTGCCGGCACGAACAGCAGGGTGATGACCGTGCCGACTGAGACGCCACCGATCAGCACATAGGCCAGCGGCCCCCAGAAACTGTCCATGGTCAGGGGCACAAAGGCGAAGACCGCGGCCAGCGCCGTGAGGATGACTGGTCGTGCGCGCTGCACTGCAGCCTCGACCACGGCGTCGGCACCCGGCATGCCTTCTTCAACGTTGTCCGAGATCTGCTGCGTCAGGATCAGTGTGTTGCGCATGAGGATGCCAGCCAGGCCGATCAGACCAAGCAGGGCGACGAAGCCAAAGGGCTGTCCGAACAGCAACATTGCCAGGACGGCTCCGATCAGTCCAAGCGGGGCGGTGGCCACCACCATGAAGGTTCCTGAGAAAGACCGCATCTGCAACATGATGAAGATGAGCATGATGGCGACCATCAGGGGTTGCATTTTCTGGATAGACGCGTCGGCCTTGCCGGACTGTTCGACGGCACCCGCCACATCGATCCGGTAGCCGTCAGGCAGGGACTTGCGGATCGATTCAAGCTGATCCCAGAGCACCCAGGTAACGTCGGGCGCCTGAGCGCCCACCACATCGGCGCGCACGGCAATGAACGGTTCACGGTTGGTGCGCTTGATGATGGGGTCTTCATACTGGATTCTCAGTTGCCCGAGTTGGGTCAGCGGAACTTTACGGCCGTCCTGTGTCTTGATTTCTATCAGTCCGTCCAGCGAGACGTCGGATCGCAGGCCGCGCGCCCGCAGTTCGACGGTCCGGATGTCCTGGCGCAGTTCTGTGACTGCCACGCCATCGAGCTGAAACTGCAGTTGCTGCGCGACGTCGCGTGGCGTGAGTCCGATGAGCCGCAGGCGGTCGAGATCCATATCCAGGTGGATGGCGGGCGCACGTTCATCCCATTCAAGGTTCTGGTCGATGATGTTCGGATTTTTTGCCATCACGTCGCGCACAGCATAGGCGATGTGTCGCAGTTCGTTCGGGTCGGGGCCCAGCACCTTGAATGCGACCGGCCAGATCACTGGCGGGCCAAACAACAGGCGGCTGACGCGCACACGCGCCTCGGGAAACTCGCCATTGTTGACATGCTGGACAAGGGTTGCCATGACTTGATCCCGGCTGGCGACATCCTTGGCTACTGCGATGATCTTGGCGAAGGCAGGGTCCGGCATCTCAGGATTGGCGGAGATAAAGAATCGCGGTGCCCCGCCGCCGACGTAGGCAGAAAGTGTGCTGATGCCCGGTGTCTTCTCCAGGATGGCTTCGATTTTCCTTGTGGTCAGGTCGGTCACCTCGATCGCTGAACCCTGTGGCATATAGACGCTGATGAGGATTTCAAGTCGGTCGGAACTCGGGAAAAACTGTTTCTGCACCGGGCCGATCATTCCCAGGATGCTGAGCACCAGCAAGCCAACGGTCGCACCCACCACAGTCTTGCGACGGGTCACGCACAGGGTGATGATGGCACGCAGCTTTCGATAGCGCGGCGTGTTGTAGATTTCAGCCGCGTTGTGATGGCCATGCTTGAAGTCCGGCAGCAGCTTGACCCCCAGATAAGGCGTAAAGGTCACCGCCACCAGCCACGACAGCAGCAGTGCAAAGCCAAGCACCCAGAAAATGTTGCCGGTATATTCGCCCACCGAAGACTGGGCAAACCCGACCGGGACGAAACCCGCCACGGTGACCAGCGTACCGAACAGCATGGGAGCGGCGGTTGCTGTCCAGGCGTGCGACGCCGCGCGCACGCGGTCCCAGCCTTGCTCCATTTTGACGATCATCATTTCGATTGAAATAATGGCATCGTCCACCAGCAGACCGAGTGCGATGATCAGTGCGCCTAACGTGATCCGGTCCAGGTTGATCCCCGCTATCTTCATCATCAGGAAGGTCAGGCCAAGCGTGACTGGAATGGCAATGCCCACGACCAGTCCTGCGCGCAAGCCGATCGCCAGGATGCTGACCGCCATCACCACGGCCATCGCGACCAGGAACTTGATCTGGAACAGGTTGACCGCGCTGGCGATGGCGCTCGCCTGGTTGGTCAACTGCACCATGCTCATGCCCAACGGCAGTTTTGTGCGTTCTTTTTCGATGAAGTTCTGCAGGCGTTCACCAACTTTCAGGCCATTTTCACCTTTCTGCATCACGACGCCAAGAATGACGCTGTCCTGGTTGCCCGCCCGGATCAAGTAGGTCGGCGGATCTTCGTAGCCGCGGCGAATCGTCGCCAGGTCACCCAGGCGCAGAAGCCGGTTGCCGATGCGCAGTGGCATGGCGGCAAGCTGTTCAGGGTCGGACAGGTCGGCATCCAGGCGCACATGGACGCGCGGCCCGTCTGTCTGGATCTGACCGGCGGGGATCAGGCGATTGTTGGCATCGATGGCATCGAGCAGTGTTTCGGGAGAAATGCCGAGATTGATCAGCCGGGCATTGTCGAATTCGACATAGACGCGTTC
The DNA here is from genome assembly GCA_903821335.1 of uncultured beta proteobacterium. Lineage (GTDB taxonomy): Bacteria > Pseudomonadota > Gammaproteobacteria > Burkholderiales > Burkholderiaceae_B > Zwartia. Next base: position 866 of record CAIJKV010000135.1, on the reverse strand, counting down.
GGTGCGTTCCCCGATCACCAGTGCCTTGTGGACACCTTCGACCAGTTGCAGGCGATCACGGATGGCTTCGGCATCACGGGTGAGTTCGCGCATGGGCAAGCCCGGTGCCGTCAGCGCGATCATGGTGAAGTAAACATCGGCAAAGTCGTCGTTGACAATCGGGCCAATGACGCCGCGCGGCAACTTGGGTGCCTCGTCGAGCATACGTTTGCGTACTTGGTAGAGCAGGTCCGGCACCCTGTTGCTGGGCGAATAATCCTGGAACTCAATTTGAATATCGGCGCGCCCCGGCCGCACGCTGGTCTCGATACGGTACATGTATTCAACTTCCTGAATACGTTTTTCAAGCCGGTCGACAACCTGTAGCTGCATTTGCTCAGTCGTGGCACCTGGCCAGAGCACGGTGACGACCATGGCCCGAATAGTGAAAGGGGGGTCTTCGGCTCGGCCCAGAGACATGAAGGCGTAGATGCCGGCCACCACCGACAGCAAAATAAAGAACAGCGTGACTGCGCGCTCGCGGACCGCGAGGGCAGAAAGGTTGGGGAAGCTCATTTGCCGAGCTCCCGTACCGCCATGCCCGGTTCAAGTAGCTGCGTCCCCAGCGCGATAATCCTGCTGCCAGGGGGTACGTCGGCGACGATGCGGGCTGTTTGCGTGTCAAGCGTCACGATCTTTGCCGCCACCGGTTGCGCCTTGCCGTCGACGATGTGCCAGATGCGCGGTCCGCCACCACGCTCGTCGAGCGCCGCGATGGGCACTTCGATGACGTGACTGTCGGACAGCGCAACCGCAAGCCTGACGCGAACCACTGAGCCCAGTTGCAAGTCGTCGCTGTTGCCTTTGATCTGGTAGCGAGCCCGCAG